>JAIXUV010000276.1 GCA_027483345.1 Verrucomicrobiales bacterium
AAATCCAAGCCGGCCGCGAAGGCCTCCACGAAGACCCGTCCCATGCTGATCAACGGCAAGTGGGTGCAGGCCCTCGGGGGCGGATCGTTCCCGACGTTCAACCCGGCCACCGGCGAACCGATCGCCAACGTCGCCGCCGGCGAGAAGGCCGACGTCGACCTCGCCGTAGCCGCCGCGCGGGCGGCCTTCGAGACCGGGCCGTGGTCCCGGCTCACCGCCTCCGAACGCGGCCGCCTGCTGCTGAAGCTGGCCGACCTGCTGGAGAAGAACCTCGAGGAGTTCGCCCGGCTCGAGTCGCTCGACAACGGCAAGCCCCTCGGCGTCGCCCGCGTCGCCGACGTGCCCCTCGCCATCGACCTCTTCCGCTACATGGCCGGATGGGCCACCAAGATCCACGGACGCACCTTCCCGATCTCCGTTCCCTACGCCCCGGGCGCACGGTTCCACGCCTTCACCCAGCGCGAGCCGGTCGGTGTCGTCGGACAGATCATCCCCTGGAACTTCCCGCTGCTCATGGCCGCCTGGAAACTCGGTCCAGCGCTCGCCACCGGCTGCACGGTCGTGCTCAAGCCCGCCGAACAGACCCCGCTCTCGGCCCTGCGCCTCGGCGAGCTCATCCAGGAGGCGGGTTTCCCCGACGGCGTCGTGAACATCGTCACCGGATACGGTGAGACCGCCGGCGCCGCCCTCGCCGGCCATCCCGGCATCGACAAGGTCGCCTTCACCGGATCCACCGAGGTCGGCAAGATCATCGTCCGCGCCGCAGCCAACGACCTGAAGAAGGTCTCCCTCGAGCTCGGAGGCAAGTCGCCCAACATCATACTCGACGACGCCGACCTCGCCACCGCCATCCCGGGCGCCGCCAGCGCGATCTTCTTCAACCACGGCCAATGCTGCTGCGCCGGCTCCCGGCTCTACGTGCACAAGAAGCACTTCGACAAGGTCGTCGAGGGCGTCGCCGCCGCGGCCAAGAAGATCAAGGTCGGCCCCGGCCACCTGCCCGACACCGAGATGGGCCCGCTCGTCTCCGAGGAGCAGCTCGCCCGCGTGCTCGGCTTCCTCGAGTCCGGCAAGGCCCAGGGCGCCAAGCCGCTCGCCGGCGGGACCCGCGCCGGGGACAAGGGCTACTTCGTCCAGCCCACCGTGCTCGTGAACACCAAGCCCGGCATGAAGGTCGTCGAGGAGGAGATCTTCGGCCCCGTCGTCTGCGCCATCCCGTTCACCGACGTCGACGAGGTGGTCGCCGCCGCGAACAACAACGTCTACGGCCTCGCCGCCGCCGTCTGGACTTCCAACGTCTCCCGCGCCCACACCATCGCCTCCGCCCTGCGCGCCGGCACCGTCTGGGTCAACTGCTACAACATCTTCGACGCGGCGCTGCCCTTCGGCGGGTACAAGCAGTCCGGATGGGGCCGCGAGATGGGCGAGGAGGCCCTCGCGCTCTACACCGAGACCAAGGCGGTCTGCATCCGGCTCTGAGCCGAGCGTTCCCAGAAAGCGATGCCGGGATCTTGCGGGTGGTGGATGGCGGCGATTCCCCGGTCGGGGAATCGTCGTGCCGGCAGGCCCTGGGTCGCGACGACCGATGAGCAGAATCCATCGTCCACGCCACGGGAACCGCTGGCGTGGACGATGGACCGATGCAATCCTCCGTGGCCATCGACGGGTCGCAGCGACCCACCCGAAGCTCCATGACTTCCCCGAACCGTTCCGCCCACCGGCCGACGAGGATCACCTCCGGCCTCCTCCGGCATCTCCTCGGCCTGCTCCTCGCCACGGCCACGCCCCTGGCGGCCCAGTCGGCCAAGAAGCCCGCCCTGGAGATCACCATCGGCGCCAACAACACCCTGGTGATCCCCCGCTCCGCCCTGGGCAAGGAGCACCTGATGTCGGCCTCGCGGATCCCCCAGACCGTCGCCGCCACCTCTACCGGGTTGTCCGGCCGCGTCGTGCGGTTCGAGCTGTTCCACGACGGCGTGGACCTCTACGAGGCCACCGACGGCCTCGTGGTGACCAAGGACCTCCCGGCCCGCCGGCTCCTGACCACCTTCCCGATCGTCGAGCAGGACGGCAACAAGGTGGTCATCGACTTCAACAAGGGCATGCGCCGCCTCTACACCGAGATGTGGATCGGCGGCCGGAACTTCAACTCGTCGGCCCGCGACGAGAGCCTGGAGATCCCGCAGTCGCGCGTGTTCCTCGCCGAGAAGAACGGGGACCAGCTGACCATCCGCCAGAGCGTCCAGGTCCGCGACCGCGAGTCCCAGTCGAACCTCGAGCAGCAGTTCGAGGTCCGGTACTTCTTCACCCCGTACTCCGCCGGCACCTACAAGGGCAAGGAGGCCCCCGCGTCCGACCTGCGCTACTCGCGGTTCTTCGAGAGCCAGGCCCGGCTGGAGGAGACCACCGGACGTCCGTCGCCGCAGATGGCCCGCTTCGACATCTCGAAGCCGGTCGTCTTCCACTTCAGCGCGAACACGCCGGCCGAATACGTCGAGGCCGTGAAGGACGGCATCCTCTACTGGAACCGCGCCTTCGGCACCAACGTCGTCCGCGCCGAGAAGGCCCCCGAGGGCGTCACCGCCCCCGACCCCCGCTACAACATCGTCCAGTGGGTCCCGTGGGACAGCGCCGGCTTCGCCTACGCCGACATCCTGCTGGACCCGCGCAGCGGCGAGTCGCAGCACGGCCAAGCCTTCATGACCTCGGTGTTCGGCATCAGCGGCAAGTCCCGCGCCCGCACCCTGCTCCGCGCCATGCGCGAGATGGCCGGCGACAAGAAGTCCTCCACGATCCCGGGTTCCCAGGGCGAAGCCGCCCAGGGCTTCCCCTGGATGACCGCCAACGGCCTGTGCCAGATCCAGGCGCCGGAGTTCGCCCTGCAGTACGCCCAGGGCCTCGAGGACCTGCTGTCCAAGGAAGGCCTCACCGACGAGGCCACGCTGCGCACCTCGCAGGACTACGTCCGCCAGGTGGTCGCACACGAGGTCGGACACGTCCTCGGCCTGCGCCACAACTTCGCCGGCAGCGTCGCCGCCACGCTCAACCGCCTTGAGCTCGACGAGTGGTTCCAGTCCTACGTCACCAACGGCGTGCTCGACTCCTACACCAACCGCTACGCTACCTCCTCCATCATGGAGTACCCGGTGTTCAAGTCGTCGGTGCAAGCCGGCTGGATCATCCGCACCCAGAAGACCCCGCTGCCCCACGACCGGGCGGCGATCCAGTGGGGCTACCTCGGCGGCACCGAGCCGCGCGACAAGAAGCTGCTGTTCGGCACCGACGACCAGGTCGGCGTCTGGGGTGACCTCCAGCGCTTCGACTTCGGGGTCGAGCCGGTCATCGGCGCCTACGGCCAGCTCGCCGAGGACATCCGCCTCCTTCCGAACAGCCTCGTCGAGACCTTCATCGGCGCGAAGGCGCCGCGGGATCCGCGCGACGCCGTCCCGGTGGCCGAGGTGAACCTCTCGCCCGACCGCGCCGCCGCGCGCCTCGCGGCCTCGTTCGCCGACATGCTCGGCTGGTTCCGCGCCGGCGCCCGCTCGATCCGCATCGAGAACCAGTTCGACTTCATCGGCGAGCTGAACGAGAAGGACCGCGCCAAGGCCCACTGGAAGGACCTCAACGACCAGTTCGAACGTCTCGGCGGCGTGGACCGCGCCCTCTTCGCCTTCCTCCCGCTCGACCTGAAGCTCGAACTCAAGGACGCGCCCAAGGGCGTCAACACCGCCGAGAAGGTCTCCGCCTCCGCCCTGCAGGCGCGGTTGAAGAAGCTCCTGGAGACGCCCGCCTACACCAACTTCGTCGGCCTCGACGAGAAGAAGTACGCGTTCACGCCCGAGGAGAAGGAGATCATCCTCAAGCGCGGTGAGAAGTACTTCGCCGAGCTCGAGACCGAGCTGGTGAAGCAGGTGTGCCAACGCCTGGAGAACGCGCCGCGCGACCTCGCCCTCACCGCCGTCGAGACCCTCGAGGAGGCGGACATCACGGCCAAACTCGAGCAGCGCATCGGCGACGTCGCCCGGCTGGTGTTGACCGCCAAGGACGAGTCCCGGCGCATCAAGGGCAAGGTCGACAAGGGCTTCGTCGAGGTCGTGGACTTCCGCTACGACGCGCCGACCCGCCTCGCCGCGGCCAAGATGCTCAACGACAAGACCGGCTCCTACCGTGGCTGGTCCATCGACGCCAAGGGCGACCTGAACAAGGCCCTCAAGGACGAGGTGGAAGGCGCCCTGAACATCGCCAACTTCAAGGAGTTCAAGGAGTCCATGCTCTCCCGCACGCTGCGTGAGTGGTACCTGCGCCAGCAGGACGTCCTGCAGCTCCTGCCTCCCAAGCCCGGGAAGTAGGCCCCCCGTCCGACGGACCTTCCGTCGTTCGAACGAGACCCCCGGCAGCGATGCCGGGGGTCTTCTGATTCCCGGGGAGATCGGCAGGTCCCACCAAGGATCCGCGGATCGGGGGATCCACGGAGGACATTCTCCCGCAGAGAGGCGGAGACGCAGAGACGCGGATGGCCGTCTCAACCCATCGCGCGGCGTCGCCAACGGGCAACTGACAACGAACAACGGACTCCGCGGCCCAAGTGGCCGCGGCTACCGTTTCAATGACACACCAGGCCATTGGCGCCGGAAACGGGGCTCAGGTAGGGGATGCCCAAAGCCAGACCGCGCAGCACAAGCATCGCGCCCGTGACCGCCACGCCGGCCGGGATGAAACGTTGCAGCCGCAACCGCCACACGAAGGGCATCCGTCCGCCGGCCAAGGTGATGGCCAACATCAACGGCAGTGTGCCCAGTCCGAAGGCCAGGTTCGAGGCGGCGCCGACGAGCGGTGACCCGGTTGCCGCCGCGGAGGCCGAGGCCACGTAGACGAGACCGCAGGGAAGCAGCCCGTTGAGCGATCCCAGCAACACCCGCGACCCGAGTGTTCCCCGGCCCAACAGGCGGCCGAACACGGTCTTCAGGAATTCGACCGCACGCAGCAGCAGCCCGGTGGGAGACCGACGGGTGCTGGCCACCAGGCCGGCGAGGATCAGCACCCCGGCGGTGATGGAGAGCCAGCGCTGGAATCCGGCGATGGCCAGTCCGCGTCCGAAGAGGCCGAACAGCGCACCCAGGACGGTGTAGGTGCCGAGGCGGCCCAGGTTGTAGAGCAGGCGTCCCGTCGCCGGATGGGAGCCGCCGCCGGAGGCGGAGACGGCGACCGCCAACGGCCCGCACATCCCGGCGCAGTGCAGGCTTCCCAGCAGGCCGAGCAGGAATGGTGTGGCGTATTCCATGGCTCCGTTCCCTCTGTGGGAATCAGGACTGGGGCGCTCCGACGACGACGTCGCGATCCGTGTAGAACTCGTCCGCACCGACGGTCCAGCGCACCCGCACCTTCCAGAGTCCGTCACGCAGGCCGGCGGCGTCCACGCGCTGGACCCCATCCACGCCGGCGGTGAGCGGCATCCGCTGGTCGAGCCGGGAGTCCGAGGGACGATACAGCTCGATGCTGCCGGTGGCCCCGCGGCCCGCGTGGGCCGAAGGCAGGGCGATCACCAGGGAACGTCCGCCGGTGGCGTCGGAAATTCCGATCTGTGCGGGCAGGGCCGCGCTCCGGCTCACGCGGTCCATCTGGCTCTGATGACGCAGTTCCTCCTCGTAGTAGTCGGTGCGGACCAGGTCCTGGCGTTGCCCGATGGCGAAGACCGCCCAGCAGACCATCGCGCTGATGAAAACCGCGAAGTAGGCGACGATGGCGTAGGGCCACGGATTGCGGCGGATTTCCTGGAGATTCATGGAGGTGGAGATGACTTGGGATGGGCGGCGGACGGCGGGCTCACTCGTCGTTGCGGGGACCGGCGAACGTCGTGCCGAGGCCTTCGAGTCTCTTGCCGCCCGAGAAGACGCCGACCTTGATCCGCGTTGCAGATCCGGTAAGCACCGACTTGGGCAGGTAGACCATGACCGATGTCTGCACGAAGGACTCCTTCGGCGCGACGAGCGGATTGGCGCCCATCACACGGATCTTGCCCTCCACCCCCTCAAGAACGAACTCCACCGGGATGTCGTGGTGGGCCTTGTTGATGACCTTCACCGAATAGACGTTGCCGATCGTGCCGTCGGGTCCGGGTTGGTAGAGGGCGCCCTGAGCGCGGAGGAAGGTGGTCTCCACCGGGGCCCGGGTAAGGACGAGCGTGAGGAACAGGGTGACCAACGCACCGAGCACGACCGCGTACATCAGCATGCGCTTGGTGAACCGCTGGGGCTCCCCCTTCTCCACGCTGTTCTGGGACGCGAAGCGGATCAGGCCGTGCGGACGGCCGACGCGGTCCATGATCTGGTCGCAGGCATCGATGCAGGCCGTGCAGTTGACGCACTCCATCTGGGTCCCGTCCCGGATGTCGATGCCGGTCGGGCAGACCGCCACGCACTGGCGGCAGTTGACGCAGTCGCCGTGGCCCTGGGCGGCCCGTTCCGAAACCGACTCGCCCTTGCGCCACGGGGCGCGGGACTCGCCGCGTTTGCGGTCGTACATCACCAGCATCGTGTTCTCGTCGAGGGCCGCCGACTGGAAGCGGCCGTAGGGGCAGATGAAGGTGCAGGCCTGCTCGCGGAACCGCGCGAAGATCGCGTAGAACAACAGCGAGAACAGGATCATGAACGTGAGCCCGGTGACGTGGTTGCGGGGGTCGTCCAGCTGGATCCTCAACAACTGGTCGCTGCCCACGATGTAGGCGAAGAGGGTGTTGCCCACGATGAAGGAGACGCCGAAGAAGACGGCGTGCTTGAAGAGGCGCCGGGCGGTCTTGCGCGCTGTCCACGGCGCGTCCGACAGGGCCTTCTGTTCGGCGGAATCCCCGTCAATGAGGTACTCCAGCTTCCGGAACACCATCTCCATCATGATGGTCTGGGGACACGCCCATCCGCACCAGAGCCGGCCGAAGGCGGTGGTGAAGACGATGATGCCGGTGATGAAGACGAGCATCGCCACGGCGAAGAGGATGGAGTCCTGCGGCCAGAACATCTGGCCGAGGATCGAGAACTTCCGCTCCACGATGTTGATCATCAGGAGGGGGTTGCCCTGGATGCGGATCCAGGGGCCCGCGAACATGACGACGATGAGGACGGCGGCGAACCAGGCGCGGCGCGTGTGCCAGGTTCCGGAGGGCTTCTTCGGATAGAGCCAACGGCGGCGTCCCTGCTGGTCGGCGGTCGCGAGGTGGTCGCGGTAATCCTTCCAGTTGACGGGTTGCGACACGCCATGGGGATCCGGGGCCTCCACGGCGGAGATCCGGCCTTCTGCAGGTTCGTCTTTCATCGGAAGCAAGGCCCCGCCGCCCGCCCGAGGGCGACCCGGCGGGGCCGTTCAGCTGCGGGAACCGCTATTCGAAATCCATCTGGACCGGCGCGGGCGCCTTGTCCTCGGACAGCTTGGGATCGACGGGGTTGGAACCCCGGAGCGTGTAGATGTAGCTGGCCACGGCCTGGATCTCGCTGGGCTTCAGGACGCCACGCCAGGTGAGCATGCCCTTCTCGGGCACGCCGGTGACGATGATCTTCACCGTGTCCACGTAGTTGGATCCGTGGATCCAGTAGGTGTCGCAGAGGTTGGGTCCGACGAGTCCGCCGCCGTCGGGCCGGTGGCACGGGGCGCAGAGGGTCTGGTAGGTCTGCAGGCCGTTGGTCAGCACCTGCGGGTCGGCGCTCGGCTTGAGCGAGGCGAGCTCCGACTCGAACCGTGCCAAGGCCGCGTTCTTGATGGCGTCGCCGGCCTTGGCCTCGGCGGCGTACTCCTCGGCCTGCAGCGGGCCCATCTTGAGCACGTGGTAGTAGCCCATGTAGGCGAAGGCGATGGCGATGCAGATGTAGAAGAGCCACACCCACCAGCTGGGCAGGTTGTTGTCGAGCTCCTTGATGCCGTCGGCGTCGTGGTCGAGCAGCAGCGGGTCCTTCGGTTCCTCATTCATGGTTGGTTCCTCCGTTGGCGGGCTTGATGACGGTGTCCTCGTCGTGCAGGGGCATCTCCCCCATCGTGGCGAGGAAGGCGGCGCGGTGGGCGAAGGCCCACAGCATGGCCCCGGTGAACACCGTGAAGAAGAGGCAGATGGAGACGACTCCGTAGAGTCCCACGCCCCCGATGTCGTTGAGCACGTTCTTGATCATGGGATGGGTTCAGTTGCTGGCGGTTGCGGTGGCGGGCGCGGCGGACTTGATGTCGGTGCCGAGCCGTTGCAGGTAGGCGATGAGGGCGATGATCTCGCGGTCGGGCTTGGCCTTGACGCCACCCACCCCGAGGTTGGCCACGACCCTTGCGGCCTGGGCCTGGAGGTCGGCGACCGCCGTCGACTCGAATCCCTGCGGATAGGGCACTCCGACCTTGCGCAGGGCCGAGATCCGCGGGGCCACCGAGTTGGTGTCGAGGGTCTGGGTGAGCAGCCAGGAATAGCGCGGCATCATGGAACCCGGAGAGGTCGTGGTCGGCTGGTCCATGTGGTTGTAGTGCCACGCGTCCGGGTACTTCCCGCCGATGCGGTGCAGGTCCGGGCCGGTGCGCTTGGAACCCCAGAGGAACGGGTGGTCGTTCACGAACTCGCCCGCCTTGGAGTACTCGCCGTACCGCTCGGTCTCCGAACGGAACGGACGGACCATCTGCGAATGGCAGCCCACGCAGCCCTCGCGGATGTAGATGTCGCGGCCCAGGACCTCGAGCGGGGTGTAGGGCTTGACGCTGGAGATCGTCGGGACGTTCTCCTTGATCAGGAACATCGGGATCAGCTCGACCAGTCCGCCGATCGCGACGGCGACGAGGGCGAGGACGGTCATGGTGAGCGGACGGGCCTCCAGCCAGCGGTGGCCCCAGGCGAAGCGGCCCGGGTTGCCGTGGTGTTCCTCCTTGGCGTCGACCGCCACCTGGACCTCGGTCTCGGCCTCGAAGCTGCCGGACTTGGCGGTCTTCCACAGGTTGTAGGCCATGAGGATGGCGCCGACGATGTAGAGCGTGCCGCCGATCGCGCGGAGGCGGTACATCGGGAACAGCTGGAGGACGGTCTCGAGGAAGTTCGGGTACTGCAGGAAGCCGTCGGCGTTGAACTGCTTCCACATGAGGCCCTGGGTGATGCCGCTCCAGTACATCGGGACGACGTAGAACATCATGCCGAGCAGCGAGACCCAGAAGTGCCAGTTGGCGAGCTTCACCGAGTACAGCGGGGTGCGGTAGAGGCGCGGGAAGAGGTAGTAGAGCACCGAGAAGGTGAGGAACCCGTTCCAGCCGAGGGCGCCGGTGTGGACGTGGGCGATGGTCCAGTCGGTGAAATGGGAGAGCGAGTTGACGCTCTTGATGGAGAGCATCGGGCCCTCGAGGGTGGCCATGCCGTAGGCGGTCACGGCGACGACCATGAACTTGAGCATGGGATCCTGGCGTACCTTGTCCCAGGCGCCGCGCAGGGTGAGCAGTCCGTTGAGCATGCCGCCCCAGGAGGGGGCGATGAGCATGATCGAGAACACCATGCCCAGCGACTGGGCCCAGTCGGGCAGCGAGGAATAGAGCAGGTGGTGCGGGCCGGCCCAGATGTAGATGAAGATCAGGCCCCAGAAGTGGATGATCGAAAGCCGGTAGGAGAACACCGGGCGGTTCGCGGCCTTGGGCAGGAAGTAGTACATCAGGCCCAGGTAGGGCGTGGTGAGGAAGAACGCGACGGCGTTGTGCCCGTACCACCACTGGACCAGGGCGTCCTGCACTCCTGCGTAGATCGAGTAGCTCTTGAAGGCGCCCGCGGGTACCGCGAGCGAATTGACGATGTGCAGCAGCGCGACCGTGACGGCGGTGGCGATGTAGAACCAGATCGCCACGTAGATGTGCTTCTCGCGGCGCTTCACGATCGTGCCGAGGAGGTTCACCGTGAAGCAGACCCAAACGACCGCGATGGCGATGTCGATCGGCCATTCCAGCTCCGCGTACTCCTTGCTGCTGGTGAGACCCAGCGGGAGGGTGATCGCGGCGGAGACGATGATCGCCTGCCAGCCCCAGAAGTTGATCCAGCTCAGCGCGTCGCTGAACATGCGCGCCTTGCAGAGGCGCTGGAGGCTGTAATAGATGCCCATGAAGACGCCGTTGCCGACGAAGGCGAAGATGACGGCGTTGGTGTGCAGCGGGCGGAGGCGACCGAAGGTCGTGTACTGCAGGTTCAGGTTCAGCTCCGGGAAGAACAGCTGGCAGGCGATGAGGAGGCCGGCCGCGAAGCCGACGAGTCCCCAGATCACCGTCGCTATCGCGAAGGCCCGGACGATCCGGTTGTCGTATTTGAATGTTTCCGTGGTCATGGATGTGCGCTCGTTCGTGGTTTCAAGTCGTTGGTCGTCACCGCATCCGCGTCGCGCCCTTGGCGCCGGTTTCCGCGGCCGCTGCCGCACGGGGTTCATCTTCCTCGTCGCCGGTCGTGCGGCTCCCCGCGCCTTGCCGTTGGGTCCCCCGGATTTGCGCGCCCACGGCAACCGAGGCGTCGTCGGACAGGATGCGCATCGACGGCGTGCAGGTGTCCTCGAACTGCCCCGACCGCACCGCCCAGAAGAAGGCGGCGAGGAACGCGGCGGCGAAGAGGACGCTCAGCGGGATGAGGAGGAAGATGACGCTCATGGACGGCTTTCGGGGGAATGGATTGCGGGACGGAGTGCCCGTCCCGCATGGCGGGTGGCGAGGCAGGCGAAGGCGACGACGGTGATCGAGCTCAGCGGCATGAGCACGGCGCACACGATCGGGGAAAGGAGTCCCGCGGCGGCGATGGCGAGGCCGACGAGGTTGTAGAGGCCGGACAGCAGGAATCCCGCGCGGACCAGCGCAACCGACCGACGTGCAAAGGCGAGGATGCCGGGAAGGCGCGGGACCATGTCGGCCGCCAGGATGATGTCGCTGGCCGGCGAGAACGCGCCGACCTCCTCCACCACGGCGGCACCCACGTCCGCCTGCCTCAACGCGCCGGCGTCGTTGAGTCCGTCGCCGACCATCAGGACAGTCTCGCCCCGTTCCTGGCGCGCCCGGACGAAGTCCAGCTTGTCTTGAGGACCCTGGCCGAAGCGGAGTTCCGCCTGCTCACCGAGCAGTTCGCGGAAGCGTGCCCGTTCCCCGTCGTGGTCGCCGCTCAGCAACGCGATGCGGTGGCTTCCCGCGAGCCCCGCGGGAAGGCGGTCGACGTCCGCCCGGACTCCGCCGGAGACGCGGAAGCGCCCGAGGACGCTGCCGTCCACCGAAGCCATCACCGTCGCCCCGTCGGCCGGGCCATTCACCCCGACCGGGATCTCGGCGCCGTTCTGCGCCATCCACGAGGCCGAGCCGAGCGCGACGGCTTGACCATCGACCTCCGCGGCGACGCCCCGGCCGGGCACTTCACGGAACGCGGTGACCGCCTGGGACTCCACGGGACGGACACCGGGCCGGGCCGCGAGCCAGGAGGCGATGCGGACCGAGAGCGGATGGGTCGAGGCACGGGCGACCGCGGCGAGACGGGCCGCGTCGTCATCGGAGAGCATCGCGCCCTCCCACTCCACCCGCGCGCCGCCGGGCGTGGTGAGCGTGCCGGTCTTGTCGAAGACCACCGTGTCCACCCGGGCGAGGATCTCGGCAACGTGGGGGTTCTTGAGGTACACGCCCACCCGTCCGAGCACCCGTTGGGCGGTACCCAGGGTGAACGGCGCGGCGAGGGCCAAGGCGCAGGGGCAGGCGACGATGAGCACCGAGGTGAAGGCCTTGAAGCCGCGGGAGGCGTCGCCGGCGGCGATCCAGCCCAGTGCCGAGGCGACGGCGATGGCGAGTATGATCCAGGTGAACCGGCGGCTGTAGGCGTTGGTGATGCGGTCGATGCCCTCGCCGCGGTCCTTGCGGAACGCGTCCTGGTTCCAAAGCGAGGTCAGGTAGCTCTGGGAGACCGGCTTGACGGTGGCGACCTCGATCAGGCCCGCGGCCTGGCGTCCGCCCGCGTGGATGAGTTCGCCGACCCCGCGCGTCACCGGCTGGGATTCACCGGTCACGAAGGCGTAGTCGATGAGGGCCTCGCCACGGACCAGGCGGGCGTCGGCGGGGACCAGTTCGCCGTGTCGCAGCACCAGCGTGTCGCCGACGGCCAACTGGGAGAGCGCGACCCGTTCCTCGCCGGCGGCACCGCGACGCGTCACGGCCAACGGGAAGAAGGAGCGGTAGTCGCGGTCGAAGGCGAGCCGGTCGTAGGACTTGCGCTGGAAGACCTGTCCGCAGAGGAGGAAGAACAGCAGCCCGGCCATCGAGTCGAAGTAGCCGTCACCGCGCCCCGTGATCACCTCGTAGGCGCTCTGTCCGAAGATGGCGAGCAGGCCCGCGGCGATGGGGATCTCGATCACCGCGGCACGGGCGCGAAGGCCGTTCCAGGCCGCCTGCCAGTAGCCGAGGGCGCTGTAGAGAAGCACCGGGAGCGCGAGGACCAGCTGTATCTTGCCTGTCATCGCGCGGAAGGCCGGTCCGTGGACGCTGTCGAGTCCGAGATAGGCGGCGATCGCGAAGAGCATCGAGTTGCCGAAGGCGAATCCGGCCACGCCAAGCTGCAGCCACAGCCGCCGGGAGATCCCGGAGGCGGGCTTCGCGTCGAGGTCCGAGGACTTCAGGTCGGGCTCGTAGCCGAGCGAAGCTATCAGCGAAACCACCTCGGAAAGCCGGACGGAGGGCGTCTCGAACGTGATGGAGACCTCGCGGCGCAGGAAGTTCACCCGCGACTGGCCGATGCCGGACCGCAGCCGGAAGAGGTTTTCGAGGAGCCAGATGCACGCGGTGCAGTGGATCGCGGGAACCCGGAAGGTGACCCGTGTCTGGCGGGCGTCCGAGAAGTCCACGATCCGTTCCCGCACCTCGGGCACGTCCAGGAAGTCGAAGCGGTCCGCCGGACCCGGGGTCCCTCCTCGCACGCCGTCGGTCCCGCCCATCCGGTAGAGATCCTCCATGCCCCCGGCCTTGAGGATCTCGAAGACGGCGACACAGCCCTGGCAGCAGAAGTCCCGTTCGTCCCGGCTGAGCCGAGTCGTTCCACAGGGGCTGCCACAGTGGTGGCAGGAGGCCACAGACGGAGCGGCGGCGCCGGGGGCGGTTTCGGGGACGGACGGGTTCTTGGGGGCACGGGTGCTCACGACGCGGCCCGAACATTGCCGGGGAGGCGCGGAGCTACTTCGCGGAAATTGCCACGGTGGAGACGCCGTTTGTTGCACGATCCCCGCGGCCGGTGCTCTACCGGCGTTTCAAAGGGGACCGCAAGGAAACCGGCGGGGCGGACGGTTCAGCCGTTGGAGCCGCCGACGTTCTGGCTCTCGACCCAGCGGACCGCGTGCCGGACCAGCTCGGTGGCGTTGGAGAGTTCCAGCTTCTCCTTGATGTGCCCGCGGTGCACGTCGACGGTCTTCGTGCTGAGCCCGAGCTGCTCCGCGATGTCCCGCGTGGTGCGCCCCTGGCCGATCAGCTGGAAGATCTCGAACTCGCGGTCGCTCAGCTTCTCGATCGGCGAACTCGATCCGCGCGGACGCCGGCCGGTCATCGCGTCCAGGAGGGTCGCCGACATGCGGGCGCTCACGTAGACGCGTCCTTCCAAGACCTGCCGGATGGCCGCCAGCAGGGCCTCGCCGCCGGCCTCCTTCATCACGTAGCCACGCGCACCGGCCCGCAGAACGCGCTCCGCGTAGATCATCTCGTCGTGCATCGAGACCACCAGGATCGGCTGGTCCGGATGCAGGCTGAGGACGTCCTTGATGAACTCCACGCCGGAACGCCCCGGCATGGTGAGGTCGGTGACCAGCAGGTCGGGACCCTCACGCGCCATCAGGGCGAGAGCCTCGGCCGGTGAGGACGCCTCGCAGCAGACCTCGATGTCCGGCTGGCGGTTGATGATCATCGAGAGCCCGGCGCGCATGAGCGGATGGTCGTCCACGAGCAGCAGACGGCTCCTCGCGGGCTTGGACGGCTTCGACGCGGCCCGAGTGCGGCCCTTGGACGGCGGGGCAGGGACGGCCGGCGAGGAAGGCTTGCGGGAAGGCTTCATGGCTGGACCGGGACGATCCCGAGGCTGCCCTCCGAGACGGAACAGCGGAGCCGCGTCCCCTTGCCCGGGCTCGACTGGATGCGCAGCTCCGCGCCGATCAAACCGGCCCGATAACGCATGACACGCAGGCCGATGCCGGAACCGTCGCCCGTCCGCGTCACGAAACCATGCCCGTCGTCGTCGACCTCCAGCACCAGGTTCCCACGCGTCCGCGCCAACCGGATGCGGATCGCGCCGGGCTGCCCGTGTTTCAGCGCGTTGTTCACCGCTTCCTGGGCGATCCGGTAGAGATGCAAGGCCACGTGCGGATCCGGGATCGGAACAGCCGTCGGACACTCCAGGGTGCACGGGGTCCGGGCCAAGGTCCGGGTCGTTTCGGCCAGTTCCCGGAGCGCGTCGGTCAAGCCCTCCTCCTCCATGGCGACCGGGGAGAGCCCATGGGACAGCTGACGAGTTTGGGTAACGGTGGACCGCAGCTGCCGCGCGAGCTCGCGCAACGACCGGCCCGCCTCGGGCGAAAGGGAGTCGAACTCCTGCACGAGACCCTGGACGTAGAGTTCCAGTGCGGTGAGATGCTGGCCGAGCCCGTCGTGGAGGTCCCGGCCGATGCGCCGCTGCTCGCGGTCGCTCACCTCCAGCAGCTCGCGCTCAAGCCGCTTGCGACGGGTGATGTCGGTGCGGATGGAGACGTATTGGAACGGAACCCCGTCGCTCCCGAGGAACGGCACGATCGTGGTGTCCACCCAGTAGGTGGTCCCCTGCTTCGTCCGGTTCATGATCTCCCCCTTCCAGACGCGGCCGCTCCGGATGGTCTTCCAGAGTCCGGTGAAGAAGGCCTTCGGATGGTGGCCGGAATTGAGGATGCGGTGGTTGCGGCCGATCAGCTCGTCGAGTCCGTATCCGGAGATCTGGCAGAAGCGCCGGTTGGCGTGCGTGATGGTCCCCTCGGCATCGGTGATCGCGACGATCGAGTGCTCGTCCAGGGCGGACTTGATGTCGCGCAGTTCCTTGCGGGTGGCCTCCATCACCTTCTCGAATTCACGGCGCGGAGTCGGGTGGCTGCGGCCGGAGACCGGTGGCGGCGTGCGGACCTGGGCAGGACGTCTCCGCGGGCTCCGGGGCTTCTTCCCGGGTTGGCTTCGGTCCGTGACGGGTTTCACGTCCGAACTCTACGGACCTGGCCTTCCCGGTGCGACAGAAAGGTGCCCCGCCGAACCCGCTTCGAACAGAACCCACGGATGGGACCGTCAGGCGGAAACCGCGATTCCCTTCCAGTCCCTTGGCGAATCGGCGGCCTTGCGTGGAGTCTCCCGCCTGCATCGTCGGTTCAGCCTCCGGCGAACAGCCGTCCCCGGTACTCGGTCGGCGACTGACGGACGATCTTCTTGAACACGCGGTTGAAGTGGGTGAGGGACTGGAAGCCGACCTCGTAGGCGATCTCGCTGATGCGGAGGTTGGGGTTGAGCAGGAGGTTCTTCGCCTTCTCCACACGGACCCGGGAGACGTACTCGGTGAAGTGGATCCCGGTGTGCTTTTTGAAGATCTTGCAGAAGTAGTAGAGGCTCGTGTGCACCGACTTGGCGACCTCGCCGAGGGAGATGTCGTCGGCGTGGTGTTCCTCGATGTACTGCTTGGCCCGGGTGATCACCGGCGGCTCCGAGTTGGCGCCCTGGACCGCGATCTGGTTGCTCTTCATCGACAGGTGGTCGGCGAAGATCTTCAGCAGCTCGGTGACCGACTCGATCTTGCGCTGCGGCATCACCGCGGTGCCCATGAACGCGTCGCGGGCGCGGTCGTTGTCGATGTCGACGCCGAGCTTGCCCGCCTCGTCGACGGCGCGCCGGAAGGCGGCGGGCGTCGGACGGGTGCGCATGACCTGGCCGGTCTGGAGGAATCCGATGGTCTCCTCGCCGAGCTTAACCGGGACGGCCGTCTCGCTCAGGCCGTAGGGGCAGGTCATCGTGCAGGCCTCGGTCTTCGCCGACTCCGCGAGACGCTCCTGGAGGTGCAGGCAGGCGGAGCAGGTGCGGCTCTTCTCGGCCGTCATCGCGCAGAACGCGTTCTCGCCCCGGACCCCGTGCAGCGGCAGCTGCCAGGTTACCGCCGGACGGAGCGTGATCGGCAACCCGGTCGCCTCGGTGAAGGCCCGTTGGTATCCCTCGTACATGGGTGAGTTCTTGAGCGTCTCGATCATCTGTCCGTTGGCATTCATTGGCTTTGTCTTTCCCTCGGCGGCGCAACCGAACTTGCTCCGCGTGGCGACAATATCGGCCGAAAGGACAAAATCCGGCTATTGGGGCCGCCGCCTGAACTCATCGGGACCTCGCCCGGATGGGGCATAGGGGAATCCCCTATCCGGACCTTCTGGGAAGCCCGATCGGCCCGGCGTCGATGGCATCGCATCCATTCGGAAGGGACTCTTACGCAAGGACGCGAAGGCGCGAAGAGACAGAGGGAAACGGGGGACTTGTGAGGAAGCCGGATTGGACACGGATGGGTGGTTGCCATTTCGGCCGTGGGGAGAAACCCCTCCCCGTCTGAGCGGATGAGATCCCCCGGCATTTGTTTTCACGCGAAGGCGCGGAGAGCGCGGAGGACTGGGGCAACCGATCCGAGGTCGTTTGAGGGAATCGTCGGCCCCCGCTCCGCGGCCTCCGCGCCTCCGCGTGACCCTTCTCCCGAACGGCAGCACGACGAAGAAGCCCAGGGCGGAGCATCGCACCAAAACACGCCGAACGGCGAACGGTCCGGGGCGGCTTCTTGGCGTGAGGTCCGTCTCCGCTCCCGTCGACGGGATCAGAACACCTCGGCGCGGAGTCCGCTGACCTCCCGCACACGGCGGGCGATCTGGGACAGGGACCGCAGGGGCAGGTGTCCGCAGGAGGAGGACTGCGTCGGACGCGTCGCGGAGTAGACCTGCACCAGCGGGATGGCGGCCCCGGCATCCTTCAGTTCCCGGAGCCGGCGGGCGTAGATTTCCACCTCGGACGCGCTGGGACCGACACCGTTGACGGTGGCGAAGAGGCTCTGGATGACCACCGGACGCCGACGGGCCAGGGTGAGCAGGTTCTCGAGCACGGTCTCGATGGTGCAGTCGGGCCGGTTGACGCGGTCCATGTGGTCCTGCGAGCCGGCGTCCAGCTTGGCCCACACCTCGTCATGCACGGTGAAGAGGGTGAGTCCCTCCTGGACCTCGCGGCTTCCGAGGCCGGTGCCGTTGGTGAGGAGGACCATCTTGAAGAACGGATACCGGCCGCGCGCGCGGAGATGGACGACCTCCTCGACGACCTCGTTGAAGTTCGGACAGAGCGTCGGTTCGCCGTCGCCGCTCAGGGCGACATGACGGAGCCGGACCAGTTCCTCGGGCAGGGCCCGGTAGGCGGGTCGAAGACGCACGTTGCCACTCCAGACCTCCCCCAGAGTCGCCGCCAGTTCCTCGCCGACGCGGGCGGCGTCCACGGCCTGGGGCAGCTGGAACGGCCTCGGGGAGGACTCGCAATAGGTGCAGCGGAAATTGCAGCAGTGCCCCGGCGAAAGGTTGATCCCGACGGAGAGGCCCCGGGCGCGTGGGGAGACCACGGTGTACACGAGTTCACGGCCGCCGAAGTCCCGTGGACATCCGAACGCCGTCATGACACCCGTCGGCGACGGCCGCGCCGTGGTGGGTTCCTGCGTGTAGAGCTCGTTCATGGGTTCCCGATCGCCTGCCCCGGAACACCCGATGCCCCGGAGGTCGACGCCTTTCGGGAGGTGACTGTCGGCTTCGGTCCACGGAGCGCCTAGTCCGTGGTTGGGATTGACCGGACGGAAATTGTCCGACCGCGTGCGCCCTTCCGGGCTTGTCCGACAACGGCGGACGTTCCTAGCCTGTGGCCGACCCGTCCGCCCTCCATGAAACGTTTCCTCATCCTCGCCGCGGCGCTCGCGCTCGCGTTGACTCTCCCTGCCATGGCCGCCACCACCAAGAAGCAGAAGGGATCGATCCGCCACGTCGTCGCCTTCAAGTTCAAGGAATCCGCCTCGAAGGAGGACATCAAGAAGGTCGAGGACGCCTTCCGCGCCCTGAAGCCGAAGATCCCGCAGATCGTGTCCCTCGAGGCCGGCACCAACAACAGCCCGGAAGGCCTCAACAAGGGCTGCACCCACGGCTGGATCCTGACCTTCGAGTCCGAGAAGGACCGCGACGACTACCTCGTCCATCCCGACCACAAGGAGTTCGGCAAGCTGGTCGGACCGCTGGTCGCGGACGTGTTCGTGATCGACTTCCGGGCCAAGTGACCCGGCTGGTGTCTTCCCGGCGCGATCCGCGCCGGGAGAACCTCCGACGCCCCTACCTCCGCATGCTCTGCTTCGTCACGGGCGCCTCGGGATTCGTCGGCGCCAACCTGGTCCACGCCCTGAACGCGCGGGGGCACCGCGTCCGGACGCTCCTCCGTCCCGGCGCGGACCTCCGGGGACTCGTCGGCGCCGACCACGAGGCCGTGGCCGGGGACCTGACCGATCCCGTGGATTCCCTCGCCCGCGCGATGCGGGGTAGCGACTGGTGCTTCCACGTCGCGGCGAGCTACGCGCTGTGGCTTCCGGACTACACCCCGATGTTCCGGGCCAACGTCGACGGCACCCGGAACGTCCTCCAGGCCGCGCACCAGGCCGGCTGCTCGCGCATCGTCTACACCAGCACCGTGGGCTGCATCGGACTGCCGAAGCCCAGCGCGGACGGCACGGTCCGGCCCACCGACGAATCCACGCCGGTGGCGGAGTCCCAGATGTCGAATCCCTACAAGCTCTCCAAGTGGCAGGCCGAGGTGGTGGCCCGGGAACTGGCGGCGAAGGGCCTGCCGGTGGTGGTGGTCAACCCCAGCGCCCCGATCGGGCCGCGCGACGTGAAGCCGACCCCGACGGGCAAGGTCATCGTCGACTTCCTTCACCGCGCGATGCCGGCGTACCTGGACACCGGCCTGAACTGGGTCCATGTGCGGGACGTCTGCGAAGGCCACATCCTCGCCGCCGAGAAGGGCCGGATCGGCCAGCGCTACATCCTCGGCCACCAGGACGGCAACTGGACGATGAAGCAGGCCCTCGACGTCCTCGCCGAGATCACCGGCATCCCGGCCCCGCGCTTCCGCGTCCCCTACGGCGTCGCCTGGACGGCGGCGCAGGTGGACGAGGTCGTCGCGAAATTCACCGGCAAGCCGCCGAAGGCCCCCATCGCCGGCGTCCGCATGGCCGCGTACAAGATGTGGTTCGACCCTTCCAAGGCCGTCCGCGAACTGGGCTTGCCCCAGACGCCCCCGCGACAGGCGCTGTCCGACGCGGTCGACTGGTTCCGGTCACACGGGATGGCGTAAGAGTGGAGGGGTTGGCTTGAAGGGCCGCGACGCCAGACCCCAGTCGCCAGATGCCAGATGCCTGACGCCCGCCCCCAATTCCCCGCTTGCCCTGCCCCCGTTCGCGCCGGTATCTCGCCGCGATGTCCGACCCCGCAACCACCCCAAAGCCGTCGTTCTGGGAACTTCCGGAGGTGCCCCGGGCGCTCCCGTTCGCGGCGTTCCTCCTGATCGGCAGCTTCGCCGGCGCCGCCACCGAGGCCTCGGCCTACTGGGTCTATGTGCTGAAGACCTTCGTCGGCGCCGCCCTGCTCTGGCATTTCCGCCCCCGCCTCGCAGAACTGCGCTGGGCCGTGAGCTGGGAGGCCGTCGTGGTCGGCGTGCTCATCGCCGCCTTGTGGATCGGACTCGACGGACGGATTCCCGCCCTCGGCACGCTCTACGACACCATCAGTTCCCGCTTCACGGGCAAACCCGTCGAGGTACCGAAGCCAGAGGCGCCCTGGAACCCGCTGGCCTTCTTCAAGGACAACGCCCCGCTGGGCTACGCCATCCTCGTGGTCCGGGTGGTCGGACGCTCCTTCGTCGTGCCCATGGTCGAGGAGCTGTTCTACCGGTCCTTCTTCCACCGCTTCATCGCTAGCCAGGACTTCCTCGGGCTGCCCATCGGACTCTGGAACCTCCGGGCGTTCGTGATCACCAGTGTCGCCTTCGGTCTCGCGCATCCGGGCCAATGGGTGCAGGGGATCGTCTGTGGTGCTGCCTACCAGTTCCTGGTGATCCGCCACAAGCGGCTCGGGGACTCGATCACCGCGCACGCCATCACCAACGCCCTGTGCAGCGCCTACGCGATCGCGGCCGGCAAGTGGGAGTTCACCTGAATCCAACCCCGGAGAACGGTCCGCTGACGTCCCAACGCACCACGCTCCTCCCGCCCTGCGTGGTGTTCGAGGACGACCACCTGCTCGTGGTGGACAAGCCGCCCGGTTGGAACACCCACGCGCCCTCGCCGTACGCGGGCGAAGGGATCCACGAATGGCTGAAGCACCGTGAACCGCGCTGGGCCGACCTCGCGATCCTCCACCGACTCGACAAGGACACCTCCGGCCTCCTCGTCTTCGGGAAGTCCCCGCAGGCGAACCGTTCGCTGGCACGGCAGTTCGAGGAACACCTCGTGGGCAAGGTCTACCAGTTCCGCACGGACCGGCAGGTCGGGACCCAACGCTGCGTCGAGACCTCGGCCGTCGTCCGCAACGGCGACCACCACGTGGCCCGGCCTTGGGCCGTCGGCATGGACGCGGCGGAGACGGCGTTCGAGGTGGTGCGGCGGACGCCGGGCTTCACCGAGCTGGAGGCGAGGCCGAAGACCGGACGAACCCACCAGATCCGCGTGCATGCCGCCCATCGGGGATGGCCGCTGATCGGGGACGCCCTGTACGGCGGCACGGCACATCCGCGCCTGCACCTGGCCTCGGTGCGGCTGGAGTTCGTCCATCCCACGCTCGGAACCCCCGTGGTGTTCGAGGCACCCGACCGCTTCGACGTCCCGCCGGCGACCCTGCTGCGCGCCGCGGTGGTCCATCCCGCAGAGACCGACGCCTTCCGGAGGCTGCACGGCGCCGCGGATGCCGGTGCGGGCGGCGGCATCCATTGCGACCAGCTCGGGCCGTACGTCCTGTTGCAGTCGGAAGGCGAACCGTCCGGCGTTCCTGCCGAAGTCGTCCCCGGATCGGACGGGCTCTACTTCAAACAGTGGAACCGGCATGTCCGCACCACCGCGGCCGAGGCCGCCGGGCCGCGTCACCTGCGGGGTCCCGAGGCGCCGGAACGCTTCGAGATCCGCGAGAACGGCGTCCGCTACGAACTGAGCTTCGCGGAGGGCTACAGCGTCGGCCTCTTCCTCGACCAACGGGACAACCGGCGGCGGCTCCTTGTGAACCACGTCGCCTCCGGCTTCCCGCTGTTCCCGGAGGCCGCCGTGGGACGGGAGGTGCTGAACTGCTTCGCCTACACCGGCGGGTTCAGCGTCTGTGCGGCCTTGGCCGGCGCGCGGGCCACCAGCCTGGACCTCTCCCGGAAGTACCTCGACTGGGCCCGCAGGAACTTCGAACGGAACGGCTTGGACCCCGCGGCCCACGACTTCATCTACGGCGACGTCTTCGACTGGATCCGCCGGCTCGCCAAGAAGGGCAGGCGCTTCGACGCCGTGCTGCTGGACCCACCCACCTTCTCCCGGAGCAAGGAACACGGCGACTTCCGGGCGGAGCGCGACTACGGCCAGCTGGTGTCCTCGGCCCTGGCGGTCCTGAAGCCTTGCGGCGTCCTGTTCGCCTCGACCAACGCGGCCCGGCTCGAACCCGAACGCTTCCTGTCCGACATCCGAACGGCCATCGCCGCAGCCGGAAGACGCATCATTTCCCAGCACTACGTTCCGCAGCCGCCGGACTTCCCCATCAGCCGGGAGGAACCCGCCTACCTGAAGACCGTCTGGCTCCGCGTCTCCTGATCCCCATCCCCCCTTTCGCCCTTCAACGCCGCAGCCCTTCAACCCGATAACAGCCTCCCACGGCTCCGGGTTGCCATCTGTCAACCTCGCGGTCTATGGTTCGGGCATGGCTGAGAAAACTCTGGATCAGGTCCCGGCGTCGCAGCGGGAACTGTTCGAGAAAGGCGTGGCGGCGTTGCAGAAGAACAACCTGGACTACGCCGTGACGCTGCTGTTCCAGGTGGTGAAGAACGAACCCGCGCTGTACGAGGCCCGGGAGGCGCTCCGGGCGGCCCAGCACAAGCGGGCCGGCAACAAGGCGGGCGGCCTCTTCAAGATCCGGAAGTTCCTCGGATCCGCCAACACCCTCACCCGCGGCCAACTCGCCATGCGGTCCAACCCGCTCGAGGCGATCGTCGTCGCTGAGGAGGTCCTCAACGAGGATCCGGCCAACGTCGACGCCCACGAGCTGCTGGCGGACGCCGCGTTGCAGTCGCGTCTGCCCAAGACCGCCCTGCTCTCGCTCGAGGTGGCGTTCAAGGCCAATGCGGCCAACCGCAGGCTGGCCGAGAAGCTGGCGGATGCGCACAACCAGCTGGGGAACCGCGCACGGGCCGAGAAGATCCTGCGCGACCTGCTTTCGACCGCTCCCGACGACCCGTCGCTGAACGAGAAGCTAAAGAACCTGCTCGCGACCCGGACCCTCTCCGAAGGCGGCTACGAACAGGCCGCAACCGGCGGTGGCAGCTACCGCGACCTGCTCCGGGACAAGGAGCAGGCCCGTTCGCTCGAGATGGAGAACCGGGAGGTCAAGGACGTCGACGTCGCCGACCGCCTCCTCCGCGAGCAGGAGGCCAAGCTGGTCGAGGACCCGTCGAATCCGCGCATCCTCCGCACCCTCGCGGAACTCAGCCTCAAGAAGGGCGACACCGAGGCGGCCCTTGAATGGTATGGGAAGCTGCTCGCCACGACCGGACTGAACGACCCGCAGATCCTGCAGCAGATCCGGGACATCCACCTCTCGCGGATCACGTCCGAGGAGAAGGCCCTCGACGCCTCGGACCCGGACCATGCGGCGAAGCTGGCGGAGATCCAGGGGCGCCGGACGAAGTTCCTCATCGAGGACGCCCGACGCCGCTGCGAGGCGAATCCGACGGACCTGTCCATACGGCTCGAGCTCGGGGACCTCCACCTCCGGGCCGGCCGCCTCGGCGAGGCCATCGCCGAGCTGCAGAAGGCCCAGAACAACCCGAGCAAGCGGATCGCCGCGATGAACCTCCTCGCCCAGGCCTTCTCGCTGCGCGGGATGAACGACCTCGCCGCGAAGAAGCTCGAGGAGGCCCTCAAGGAGAAGCCGGTCTTCGACGACGAGGCGAAGGACCTCCGGTACCAGCTCGGAACCGTCCTCGAGAAGGTCGGCCGGAAATCCGAGGCCATCGAGCAGTTCAAGCTCATCTACGAGCAGGACATCGGCTACCGGGACGTGATGGCGCGGGTGGACGCGTTCTACGCCTCGCAGGGCTGATCCGGAGCCGCCTTCCGGCCACCGGGAGTTGTCGGAAACGGCGCCTCGGGACATTTGGCACCCCGGTGGGGACCACCCCCGCGCTTGCACGGGCAGGCGGTTGCGGCCAACTCTCCCCGGAAGAGAGCCGGTCCCCCGAGCCCATGCCCATCGAGAAGATCATCATCCTGGAGGACAACGAAATCATCCGTCGTTCCCTCGAGGCCCAGCTGCACAAGCGGCGATATGATGTGGTGGGCGTCTCCACGCTCGCGGCCGCCCAGGACTACCTCGCCAAAGACAACTGGGACCTGATGTTCGTCGACGTCCGCCTCCCGGACGGCGAAGGCACGGACCTGCTGCGCGAGCTGCAGAACCGCCCGGTGAAGCCGCTGGTGGTGATCATGACCGGCCACGCCTCGGTCGAATCGGCCGTCGCCTGCATGCGGGACGGCGCCTTCGACTACCTGATCAAGCCGTTCTCCAGCGACCAGATCGACATCACGCTGAAGAAGGCCGAGGACTTCACCCAGCTGGTGAAGGTGAACCACTACCTCAGCCACGAGGAGGCGGAGGAGACCGGCTACGAGCTGCTGGGCAGGAGCCCGGCGATGCAGGGGCTGCGCGACCTGATCCGCAAGGTGGCCCGCACGCAGGCGACGGTGTTGGTCCAGGGTGAGAGCGGCACCGGCAAGGAGCTGGTCTCCCGCGCGATCTACCGCGAAAGCCCGCGCGCCAACGCCCCGTTCATCAAGGTCAACTGCGCCGCGATCCCCGAGAACCTCATCGAGAGCGAGTTCTTCGGCCACGAGAAGGGCGCGTTCACCGGCGCCCTCAACAAGCGCGAGGGCCGCTTCGAACTCGCCCACGGCGGCACCATCCTCCTCGACGAGATCAGCGAGGTCTCGCCCCAGGTCCAGGCCAAGCTCCTCCGCGTGCTCCAGGAACGGGAACTGGAACGCGTCGGCGGCAACCGCACCATCAAGGTCGACGTCCGCGTCATCGCCACCACCAACCGCAACCTGGAGGAGAGCGTCGCCCGCAAGGAGTTCCGCCAGGACCTCTTCTTCCGGCTCAACGTCGTCCCGATCCTCGTACCGCCCCTCCGCGAACGGAGGGAGGACATCCTCTTCCTCTCGGAACAGTTCGTTCAGCGCTTCGTCCGCAAGCACGGCGTCCGCGTCAACGGCATCTCCCCCGGCTGCCGCGCCGCCCTCATGGCCCACGACTGGCCCGGCAACGTCCGCGAGCTCCAGAACGTCATCGAACGGGCCGTGATCCTCTGTCCGGACGGCGAGGACCTCTCCGCCGCCCACCTCGGGTTCCACCAGTTCACCAACGCCGCCGCCGCCGCGACCGCCAGCGCCGCATCCCAAGCACCACCCCCCAGCAACGGCCCGTCCCAGGCCGCCGTCTCCGCGGCCGCCCCGGATCAGATCGTGCCGCTCGACCAACTGGAGAAGCAGGCGATCCTCCACGCCCTGGACCTCTGCAAGGGCAACCGCACCCACGCCGCCAAGCACCTCGGCATCAGCATCCGCACCATGCGCAACAAGCTGAAGGAGTACGGTGTCGCCGCCGGTGGCGAATCGGATTCCGAAGACGAAGGTTGAGGGGCGGTTGTTGGTCTTCCGTGGTCCGTGGCCCGTCGTCGGCGTGATCTTCACCCCGCAGTCCCTCGACGCGATTGAGCCGTGCGCAAGAAACGCGGGAAGGCGTCGCCGGTGGAAATGGAAAGGCCCTTCCCCGGAAACCCACTAACCGGGGAAGGGCGTTGCCCACACGACGTGTCGCCAAACGGGGCGCCACGCCAAACCTATGACTGCAAACCGATGACTTCGGAAGGCCGACCGGCCATGGCGACCGAATCCGACGCTGGTCCCCCGAGTACTCCCGGGGCCGCCAGATGCATCGCCACCGCCAGCAGCACGCTGGCTCCGACGACCGCGTAGACCGCGAATTCAATCCGCTCGGACTTCCGCTCGCGGACCAAGGCCTCCGCCAAGGGACCACGACGATTCAGCAACGGCATCCGATTCATTCTCACTCTCATAGACGCCTCCCATCACCCGATGGATCGCGAAAAGTTTCACCCACTCCGAGTCCGCCGGAGGCGGGATGTTCAAACTTCCCGCGGGGATCCGGGAGGACGACACGGAAGGACACGGACACACAGGGCCATCCGCGACGCTTCAACGCGTCCTCGGATCCCGCAGGTGTTCCACATGCCCGTCGAGCATCAGGCGGTTGCGTCCGCCGACATGCGACGACATCCCACGGAGTTCCGACGGCACCGACGGAATCGTGGAGGGGAAGTAGGGATCGACCGCCAGCTCCACCGAGGAAGCTCCGTCCGGCCTTCCGGCGACCGGATTGTCCGCCCGGCGCAACGCCTCCACCGCGCCCTCCACGGAGCGGCCCCAGAAGTTGTCGTCGGGCACCGGGTCCTCGAACCGGTCGAACCGCCACATCCAGTGGTGGGTCCGGGCTTCGCCCCCGTCGACGCCTTCGCGGACCGCGGTCTGGACCACGGCATCCACGCGCGCCAACGGCCCCGATTCCACGGCCGGGCATCGGAAGGCCCGGGCCTCGTCCAGATGCCCGCGCAACACCACCCAGGCCCAGCCCGACCGCGGATCGCTGGAGGAAGGCCATCCGCTCCAAGGACGGTAGCCGCCCGGCTGGTTCGTCTTGAGGTCGCGACGGTCCGGAAAGCGACCGGAGCCATCGCCGAGATAGAGCGCCCAGGCGAGTCCCTGCTGTCTCAGGTTGGAGAGGCAACGCGACTTGCCCGCTGCGCCCTTCGCACGGGCCAAGGTCGGGAGAAGCAACGAGGCCAGCACGGCGACGATCGCGACGACGACCAGCAACTCGACGAGGGTGAAGGCCCGGACGAGTCGGCGCGTGGCGCGGCTATTCCGGCAGTGCGAAGGCGACATAGGCGTCCCCGCTCTTCCGGCCGATCTTCCCGCCGCCGCAGGCGATCACGACGAACTGGCGTCCGCGAACCGAATAGGTCGCCGGCGTGGCGAATCCCGCCGCGGGCAACGGCGCCTTCCAGAGCTCCCGTCCGGTACGCCGGTCGAACGCCCGGATGTGCTCGTCCCGGCTCGCCGCGATGAACACCAGGCCGCCCGCCGTCACCACCGGGCCGCCGTAGTTCTCGGTGCCGGTCTTCGGCACGCCCCGCGCCGTCAGCTCCGGGTACTCGCCCAACGGCACACGCCAGCGGTACTCGCCGGTGTTCAGGTCGATCGCATTCAACGTGCCCCACGGCGGCTTCACCGCCGGATAGCCGTTCGTGTCCAACCAGCGGTTGTAGCCGGTGTGCGTGAACGGGATCCGGCCCAGCACGTCCTCGCCTCCCAATTCCCCGCGGGACCCAGCCGGCGCAACGCCCGACGACGCCGGCGCCATGCCGAAGAGATGGTCCACCACCGAACCCCGCTGGGCCTCGGTCAGGAAGTCGAACGAAGGCATCACGCCCTTGCCGGTCTTCAGCAACGAGAGGATCTCCTCACGGGTACGCCGGGCGCCCACCCCGACCAGCGACGGCACGTTCTGCGCGGCGTTCCCGACCCGGTCCACGCCATGGCAGGCGGCGCAGACCTGCGTGTAGATCGCAGCCCCGTCGGCCGGGGCACCGGCCTCCGGACGCTTCGTCTCCACCAACGTCAGGATCCACGGCATCTCGTTCGCGTTGACGTAGAGGATGCCGTCCGGATCGGCCGCGGCACCGCCCCATTCCGCGCCGCCGTCGAACCCGGGGAACACCACCGTCCCTTCCCGGCTCGGCGGCAGGTACGGCACGTGCGGACGGATCCGGACGAATTTCTCCATCACCGTCCTGTGCGACTCCGGCGAGATGTCCGTGATCTGCGTCGCGTCGAACACCTGTCGCGCGAAGGGTTCCGGCTTCTCCGGAACCGGCTGCGTCGGCCAGGCGGATTCCCCCGGGATGTCCGACGACGGCACCGGCACCTCGCGGATCGGGAACACGGGCTCGCCCGTGGCCCTGTCGAAGACGAACACGTGGCCCGACTTGGTCACCTGCGCCACCGCATCGATGCGGCGGCCGTCGCGACGGACCGTGATCAGGTTCGGCGGCGCCGGCAGGTCGCGGTCCCAGAGGTCGTGGTGGACGAGCTGGCGATGCCACAGGCGACGTCCCGTGCGGGCGTCGAGGGCGATGAGGCAGTTCGCGAAAAGGTCCTGTCCGATGCGGTTGCCGCCCCAGAAATCGAACGCCGCGGAACCCGTCGGGCAGAACACGATCCCACGCACCTCGTCCAAGGAGAACCCGGCCCAGACGTTCGCGCCGCCGATGTGCTTCCACGCGTCCGGCGGCCACGTGTCGTACCCCTCCTCGCCGGGTTGCGGGATGGTGTTGAAGCGCCAAACCAGCTTCCCAGTGCGGACGTCGTAGGCGCGGATGTGGCCCGGTGCCGCGGGTGCCGGCCCTTCGCCGAGGCGCATCCCGAGGATCAGCAGGTCACCGAAGACCACGCCCGGTGTCGTGCACTGGAGCGCAAGCGACTTCACGTCGCGACCCAGGCCGTCCTTCAGGTCCACGACGCCGTCCTTGCCGAAGGACGGAACCGGCTTCCCTGTCACCGGATCCAACGCATGGAGGAAGTGGTCGTTGGCGTAGAACAGCCGCCGCTCGGAGTCCGAGGCCCAATGGCTGAGTCCGCGGTTCACGCCGGCCTTGCTGAAGCCGGATGCAGCCGGATCGAACCGCCAACGCTCCCGGCCGGTGTCGGCGTCCAGCGCGAAGACCGCGAGGTCGGGCGTGGTGCCGAAAAGGACTCCTCCGACCACCAGCGGGTTGCACTGGATCTGCGAGCGGTTCGACGGATCCGCACCGCCCGCGCGATAGGTCCAGGCCACCTTGAGCCCCGAGACGTTGCGCGGCGTGATCTGGCGCAACGTCGAATGGTGGCTCACGCCCTTGTCCCCAAGATACGAGGGCCAATCCGCGTCCGGCCGCGCCGCGTGGACGACGACGCCGGCGGACAGGCCGAGGGCGAGACCCCAGCCGGCGAAGAGGCGCGAGGGACGCCTGGAGATGCGGGACGACATGCCCGGATCGAAGTCGAATTCCCCCCGGAGACTCAATCGAACTCGTATGGAACCGCGACCGGGAACCGGGAGCCGAGGGGATCTGGCACGCGGAGGTACGGAGAGCGCGGAGGGGAACCGGCGGTTTCCCCTGCTCCTCAATTCGAGCATCCGTTCCTCCGCGGCCTCCGCGCCTCCGCGTGCCCCTTCTCCCCGTCCCGCTCCACGCCCTCAGCGCTTCCCGACGCAGTAGAGGTGCCGGTCGGTGCGGAGATAGATCCGGCCGTCGGCCAGGGCCGGCGACGCCTGGACCTTCCCTTCCAGCGGATTCCGCGAAAGCACCCGGAACTGCGGGCCGGCTTCCAGGACCGTCGTCTCCGCGTTGTCGCCGAAGAAGTAGATCCGTCCCTCCGCGGACACGGGTGAGGCGCTGTGGTTGCCGCCGATCCGTTCCTGCCAGAGCACCTCGCCCGTCTTCGCGTCCAACGCCGTGGCCATGCCCGCGTCGGTCACCGAATAGATCCGGCCGCCCAGCGCGATCATCGAGGGCACCTTCGGATTTCCGCGCTTCTGCTCCCAGATCCGGCGCGTGTTGGAGACACCTTCGGCGGACGCCAACGGGAACGCCTGGATCGACTCACGACCGCCCCAACCGCCCGAGGCGAACACCAGGCCGTCCGCGACGATCGGCGACGGCACCTTGCCTTCGCCGGGGACGCGGTCGGTCCACAGCAGCTTGCCGGTCAGCAGGTCGAAGCCCTGCACCACGTCCCCCGCCTCGGTCACCACCACCTTGCGGCCATCCACGGTGGCCAGCGTCGGCGAGCCATGGGAGATGCGCGAAAGACCCCGGCCGGTACGCCAACGTTCCCGTCCGGTCTTCGCGTCCAGCGCGACCACGTAGGAGCTTTCCCACGGCGTCTGCCATCCCACCTTCTTGTCCGCGCCGTCGCTGCTGCCGTCGCGGGCCATGACCAACAGGCCGTCCACGAGGATCGGCGAGGAACCCAGGCCGTGCTGGCTGTAGAACTCCATCGCGCGGTTCGTCCACACCGCGCGTCCCTGGAAGTCGAGCGCCACGGCGCTGCCGTCGCCGAAAACGGCGTACACCCGCTTTCCGTCGGTGCACGGCGACGGCGTCGCGTAGGAGTTGCGGCCCTCCTTGCGGCGCGGCACCTGCTGGAAGACCTCACGGTCCCAAAGCACCTTCCCCGACTTCGCGTCGAGTGCGAGCACATGGCACGCCGTGCCGGAGGCGGTCGTCGTGGTCACGAACACCCGCTTGCCCCACACCGCCGGCGTGGACCATCCCTCGCCCGGGATCTCCGTCTTCCAGAGCACGCCGTTCGTGGCGTTCCAGGACACCGGGAAACCACGGTCCTTGGACACGCCCTGGTGGTCGGGTCCGCGGAACTCGGGCCAGTTGGCGGCTTCCGCGGCGAGGGCGCCGACCAGGCCAAGGACGGAAAGGAGGCGAAGCGACGGGTGCATGCCCCTTCCATGCCCGAAGCCGGCGACACGCGACAGCCGCAAAAGTGCGGAGCAGATGGGTCACGCGGAGACGCGGTGTGCGCGGAGAGGGTGATGCCGCGACGGACGGTGAACCGCCCCACCTCCCTTCCCTCGAACTCCCCGACTCCGCGTGACAATGCCGGCCCGCGCGCTACTGCGGGTCGCTCAGCGTCCGCAGGAACGCGACGAGGGCCTGCTGGTCCGCCAAGTCGAGTCCCACGCCGCCGTCCGGGTGCTTGGCGAGGTTCGGGTCGAGGTTCGATGCGCGCTTCACGCCGCTGCAGTAGTGCGCCACCGCTTCTTCGAGTGTCGCGAACCGCCCGTCGTGCATGTACGGCGCCGTCTTCGCCACGTTCCGCAGCGACGGCGTCCGGAACCGCCCACGGTCGGCCCCGTTTCCCGTCACCCCTGCGCGTCCCTCGTCGCTCCCCTTCCCTTCCGCATCGAGCCCGTTGTTGTGGAAGGCCGAGTCGGTGAACAGCGGCCCGCCGTGGCAGTGGAAGCAATCCGCGCCGTATTGTCCGCGGCGCGGATCGTGTTCGGTGAAGAAGAGCTCGAATCCCCGCTGCTCCAATGCGGTGAAGCCGTCGGCGCCCCGAGCCACTCGGTCGAACTTCGAGTCGCCGGAAACCTGCACCAACAGGAACTGCTCCAACGCCCGGGCCAAACGGTCCACCGTCACTCCACCCGGACCGAACGCGGCCCCGAAGGACGTCCCGTATCCGGCCTCGGTCAGCTTGCGCACGACGTTGGTCGGCGTCTCGTGCATCTCCACCGGATTCCCGAGCGGCATCAGGACCTGCTCACGGAGGGACTTCGCCCGGCCGTCCCAGAAGTACGGACCCTGCCATGCGAGGTTCGCGAGCGGCATCGCGTTGCGGTCGCCCTCGACGCCTTCCGCCCCGCGGCTGAACCGACGTCCGGCATCCACGAACGCGGCCGCACCATCATGACAGGACGCACAGCTCTGGCTTCCGTTGACCGAGAGCAGCGGTTCCTGGAACAGCCGATGTCCCAGCTCCACCCCTTCCACGGTCAGCGGATTGTCCCGCGGCAACGCGGGGATCGTGAAGCCGGCAGGCACCTGGAACCGCCACGGGGTGGTTCCGGAGCCCGATGACGCCGCGGCTTTCGAAGCGGTGACGGGAAGCGCAGCCGGAAGCGACGCCACCTGCGGCATCTCGACCCGGAAGGCCCGCGCCACGGCGGCGGCGAGGTCGGCGGCGAGGCGGTCCCCGTTGCGCGAATGGCTCGAGGATCCGAGCCGGGCCGCAGGAACCTCGAGGAGCATCCGTCCAACATCCAATACCCACACGCTGGCATCGCCCGGTCTGCGGCTGAGCGGCAGTTCCACCGGCATCTCCAGGGCGGCACCGGCCAAATGGTAGGAGAACCCGCCCTCGACGCCGGCCCCGTCTCGGCCGTTGCCCTCGAGGGCGAGGAAGACGAAGCCGCCAAGCCATCCCCAATGGAGACCGTTCACCAGCGGATTGAGGGGATCGTCGGGGGCCAACGCATCCACGGCGATGCGGTCCAGTTCCGGGCGGAGTCCGACCCGGAACCGGACCGCGCGGACCTTCTCCACGGGGAGGTCCTTCAGGACGAAGGCCTCGCGGCCCCGGCCGATGCCGATGTAGGCGGCGCGGGTTCCCGAAGGCCGCTCCGAGCCGTCCTGCAGCACGAACCGGAAGTCCGACAGCAGGAAGTCCAACCGCCCCACCGTGATGCGTTCTCCGACGGCGTTGGTGAGGACGGTGTCGTCGAGCTTCAGCGGAGCATTCCCAGACACCGCCTGGACACGGACCGCCAGTTCCTCCGCCTGCACGAGGGGCGCGACGCCACCCGCGAGCGCGAGGAGCAGCCCGGTCCAGGAAAGATCCCGGAGGTGTCGGACGATGGATTGGAAGATCCCGGGCATTGGAGGGATCAGCGCACGGTGAATCCGCCGGCCAAGGTGAAGGACACCGTGCCCATGTTGGGCGGTCCGGGGAACTCCACGGCGACGTCGAGTGCGCCCGGGGTGGCGGTGGCGGGGATGACGAGGGTGGCGGTGACCGTGGTGTTGCTGGCCCGACGGAGGTTCGTCCCGGACAAGGTTCCCACGCGGACCGCGGTCGGGACCATGTTGGCCGGTGGAGCCATTCCGCCCAGCGTCAGCGTGAGCGTGACCGTGGTCCCGCGATCGCCAATGGAGGGGGCCACGGAAGTGAGGGGCGGATTGGCGCCGCCACCGCCGTTGTTGCCGCCGCCGCCCGTGGCGGTCCCGGTGGCCGGATCGTAGGCGGCCAGCGCGGTGCGGCGGACCCGGTAGACCGTCTGGGCCGCCTCGCCGACGACGGTCTGCGAGAGCCGGCCTTCGGCGGCGAGGACCCCTGTGGCATTCGTGGACCAGTTCGAGAGGTTGGTCGACGACTCGACCTGGTAGGAGCCGCCTTCCGCTGCGTTCCAAACCAGCGTCACGGAACCACCCGTGACGGCGGGCTTAGAGAGTGTCACCGGTTGGTCCGGCCCTCCGACGACCCGGGTGGTCACCGTCTCGTTGATGGCGGTGACGGCGCCGCCGGCAGGCGTTCCGTGGAAGGCCCGTCCGATGTTGTAGGGGAACACCGGCGTTCCGTCCGCGGCGATGGAGACGAAGTAGGCGTAGGTGCCATCCGGGAACTCCGGCGTGACGCACCAGCGTCCGTTGTCCTCGTCGAGGTCGTAGTCGACACCGGCGACGAAGGGTTGGCCGGTGGAAGGGTCCACGAGGTCGCCGAGGAAGGCGTTGTCCTCCATGTAGCGTCCGAGCGGGTACTGGGCCGAAACGGCGGGACCGGTCTGGTTGCCGGCGGTGCCGTAGAGGCGACGGGCCCAGGACGGGATGGCGGTCCGGCCGGCGGAGGTCAGGTTGTCGGTGCCACGCTGGCCGTTGCGAAGCTGATATCCGGAAAGCATCCGGCGCAGTCCCGACGTGGCGTTGGTGGCGTTGGAATAGCCGTAGGGACCGTAAATCGGGAAGCCGTCCTGTACCCAGCCGAGGATCGGCGAGTGGCGGGCCACCGGGGCCGACGACTCGCGGTAGGTCCGGGTTGTCGCGTCGAAGTCGACATGGTCGCCGAGGCGGTGGCGCAGGGCGATCGGGCTGGCGTGGTAGTGGTAGGTGCCGGTGTTTTCCTGATGGGCGAAGGCGGGATCGAAGGTGGCGCCCTCGTTCACGTAGGCTTCGCGGTTCCAGAATCCCGTTCCATTGCCCTCGGCCGTGCCGTTCCAGGAGAAGGCGTCGCGGCTGTCGAACATCGCCACGCCGTCCACGAAGATCCCCACCGAGCCGAGTCCGGTGAGCGCGGGAGTCGACGGCACCGCGGGTGTGCGAGGGATCCGATAGAGGGTCTTCCGGTTAGTCGGGAGGTTGGGGAAGTTGCCGTTGAGCCACGGGCCCATGACATGGCCGCCCAAACCGGTGGTCCGAACATAGACCCAGTCGGTCGAGACCGAGATCTCCTGAACGCCGGCGTAGGCGGGCGCCGTCTGGGTCTGCGAACCGTTGGACCAGGTGGCCTTGGCGGTTCCGGACGACTGTTCGGCAGGGGTCTGGTAGATCCGTGCGTAGTGGGAGGAGGCGACGGCATCCCAGGAGTTCGTCCGGGGATCGGCGGCGAGCACCGCGGACGGCAGCAGCAGCAGCGGCGAGACGGCCAGCGGCGCGGTCAGGGACAGGAACAGGGGCTTCATGGCATCAACGGGTTGGAACGACGGACGCCAAGAAGCCCGGAGGCGGTTAAGCCGTGATGTCCCGACCCCGGAGAATCATTAAGGTGGGATTAAGAAGCGGCGACGTTCGGCTGAACCGCAGGGGGCATGGGGATCCAGAAACCGGGAAACACCGGGGCGACAACTCCCGCAGGCATGCCATGATTCGGACTTCAACCGGCGACGGCGAGGGGTCGGCCCGACTGGGGCACACCCAGGCATCGACCCGTGCGGCCCGGGATTGGCGACAGGTTTACGATGGACACGACGAAACCCGATTCCGGAGGCGAAGGCGCCCGCAGGAAGCATTGGCTGAGGGGACGCTCGCGTCTTCGGCTGGGCCTCCTCATCGGCCTCACCATCGCGGCCGGCCTCGCCTCGAGACGTTTCCCAAGTCTGGTTCCCGATTTCCTCGGCAAGTACCCGGGAGACGTCCTTTGGGCACAGATGGTCTTCTGGATGGCGGCGCTGATCTGGCGCCGGGCACCGAAGTCGGTCCTGGCCATCCGGGCCTTCGCCTTCTGCTGCGTCATCGAATCGAGCCAGCTCTATCGTGCAGACTGGATCCTCCGGATCCGCGCGAGCACCCCTGGCCACCTCGTCCTCGGCTCGACCTTCGCCTGGCTCGACCTCGTCGCTTACGCGCTTGGAATCCTCTTCTGCGTCATCGCGGAGGAGCAGTGGCCGAAGCTCCTGAGGACCGCCAACCGGGATCCGCGGTTGGACCTCCACTTCGGCCACGACCGCGTCCGTTCCTCGACGTCGCTCACCGTTCCGAAGCCGCCTCAATCAGACCTCGGGTGACCCGGTGCCGCCACCAGAAGAGGAACGCCAGCTGGGGACGCCATAGAAGGGCACCGATCGAGCCCCACAGCGGACCACCCTTCGCGACGAACTCGATCCGGTCCGTGAGCCGCGTGCCTCCGGGGACTGGCTCCATGCGGTGCTCGTGACGCCACGACGCGAAGGGGCCCGACAACGCGACATCGACGAGGCGCCGGCCGGCCTCGACCTCGGCGATCGCGACCACCCAGTCCTGCCGCAGCAAGCCGAGGAGCCGGAGTGAAACCGTCACCTTCGATCCGGGGCGCACCGGCCGGTCGACTTCGAGCCGGAGGGTCCGGACCCCGGGGGGATTGAGGTGACGAAGGTTGTCTGGATCGAGGTGGAAGCCGAAGACCTCCTCCACCGGCGCCGCGATGAGGACGGAGCGTTCGAAGATGGACGGGGATGGGGATCGGATCACGCCCCAACACAACACGTCCCAGCGCCGGTGCAAGTCGCACCTCTGGCGTCTCGAACCTTGAGCCCCGGCGCAGGACACCGGAGGATCACGCGATCCCCAATGAGTCCTTTCGCCCGGAGAACCTCCCGTCTGGCCCGCTGGGCGTGCTGTCTGGCCGCCGCCACGGCGGTCGTCCACGGCGCGGAGGCGACCCTGTACAGAGCGTTGAACCTGAACGGACCCGAGCTGGTCCTGGACGGCCGGAAGTGGGAGGGCAGCAACGCCCCGGCCTTCACGGCGAAGGGCAACCGCTTCGAGAACCAATCGGTTCCGTTGCGGCCCGCGACCGATCCCCGGCGCGCGCAGATGATCCGCAGCAGCGTCTGGGGAAGCCGTGTGGAGCTGGAGATGACCGGCGTACCGACGGGCGACTACCAGGTGTTCGTGCATGTGTGGGAGGACACGCAGTCGGAACAGTTCGACCTGGTGCTGAACGACCAGGTGGTGGCCGAGAAGTTCCACAGCGGCCTGGCCGGTTCGTGGAAACGGCTCGGTCCCTGGCCGGTGCGGATCGAGGACGGACGCCTGCGTCTGTTCGCCAAGGCGCCGAACCACGGAGCGGCGAACCTCTCCGGACTCGAGGTGTGGTCCGGAGACGGCCCGGTGCCGGACCCGTCCAAGCCCGTGTTCAACGACGCTCCCACGGCGGAGCAACTCGCCTTCTTCGAGGGCCGCATACGGCCGGTGTTCGTGGAGCACTGTCACGAGTGCCACAGCGCCGGGGCGGCGAAGCTGAAGGGTGGACTGCTGCTCGACTCGAAGGCCGGCGTGCGCAAGGGCGGCGACTCCGGACCGCTGATGAACCCGGCGAGCCCAGACTCGAGCCTGCTGGTGCGTGCGGTCCGACACGCGGACCCCGACCTCGCCATGCCCCCGCGACGACGCATCCCGGAGGCCGCTGTCGCGGACATCGTCGCGTGGATCGGCATGGGCGCGCCGGATCCCAGGACCGAGGACACGGTCGCCGCGGCGGCGACCCGTTCCGGGATCGATTGGAAATCGGCGAAGGACTGGTGGGCGTTCCGTCCGGTGTCGGACCCGAAGCCGCCGGCGGTCGATGACGCCGCGTGGCCGGCCGGCCCCATCGACCGGTTCCTCCTGGCCCGGCTCGAACAGTCCGGGCTCGCGCCGGCGCCGGAGGCGGACCGGGCGGTCCTGCTGCGGCGGCTCACCTTCGACCTCACCGGACTTCCACCGACCCCCTCCGAGATCGACGCCTTCCTCGCCGACACCGACGCCGGTGCATGGGAGCGCGCCGTGGACCGCCTTCTGGCCTCGCCGGCCTATGGGGAACGCTGGGGGCGGCACTGGCTGGACGTCGTCCGCTACGCCGATACCGCGGGCGACAACTCCGACTTCCCGATCCCGCAGATGCACCGGTACCGGGATTGGGTGATCGACGCCTTCAACCGGGACCTGCCCTTCGACGAGTTCGTGCGGCTGCAGCTCGCGGGGGACCTGCTGCAGACCGGACGCGCGGAGACGGACCACCAACGGACCATCGCCACCGGATGGATCGCGAACGCGCGTCGATTCGGTTCGCGCGTGGACGACTACCCGCAGCACCTGACCATCGAGGACACGCTCGACAACCTGGGGAAGGCCTTCCTCGGCCTCACCATCAACTGTGCGCGCTGCCACGACCACAAGTTCGATCCGATCCCGACCTCGGACTACTACGCGCTGTACGGGATCTTCGACAGCACGCGTTACCCGTGGCCCGGCATCGAGCTGGACCAGCGCCAACGCGACCTCGTGCCGCTCGTGGAACCGGAGCGCCGGGAGGAGATGGAGGAGGCGCGCCGCAGACACGACGAGGAGAAGCGCCGGCTGGAGAAGGCCGTGAAGGAGCTCCGCGAGGAATCGAAGTCGGTCGCCGCAGCGGAGAAGGCCGCAGCGGAGAAGCGGATCCAGGAGGCCGAGTCGGCGGTGCGGTCGCATGTGGACCGGGGACTGCCCTTCGGACTCGCGTACGCGGTCGCCGACAAGCCGAAGGCCTCCGACGCGGTGATCCAGATCAAGGGGGATCCCGCGCGGCCGGGAGGTGTCGTTCCAAGGCGTTTCCTCACCGTCCTGGGAGGCTCGACCCTGGCGGACGCCACCCGGGGAAGCGGCCGTGCCGAGCTCGCCGACTGGATCGTCGCACCCACCAACCCGCTGACCGCACGGGTGATGGTCAACCGCGTCTGGCAACACCACTTCGGCCGCGGGCTGGTCGCGACGCCGAACGACTTCGGCCGCCAGGGACGCGCCCCGACGCATCCGGAGCTGCTCGACTGGTTGGCGTCGCGGTTCAGGGAGGACGGCTGGTCGGTGAAGGCGCTGCACCGGCGCATCCTCCTCTCCCGCGCCTACCGGCAGTCGTCGGTGGTGACGGAGGAACAGTCGCTGAAGGATCCAACCAACGAACTGCTGGGACGCTTCCCACGTCGGCGGCTCGACGCGGAGTCGCTGCGCGACACGCTGCTGGTGCTCGGCGGAAACCTGGAACCGGCGCCCCGTGGGCCGCATCCCTTCCCGAAGCCGTCGGACTGGAAGTTCACGCAGCACAACCCCTTCCGCGCGGTGTACGAAACCCGCAGCCGCAGCGTGTACCTCATGACGCAGCGGATCCAAAGGCATCCGTACCTCGCGATCTTCGACGGCGCCGACCCCTCGACCAGCACCGGCCGCCGGACCTCCAGCACGACGCCGCTGCAGGCGCTGTTCCTCCTCAACGACCCGTTCGTGCACGGACAGGCCGACCTCTTCGCCGAAAGGATCCGCATCATGCGCGCCTCCGACGCCGACCGGGTCCGCGAAGGGTTCCGCCTCGCCTTGGGACGGAGTCCCGTCGGGGACGAGACGGAGAAGAGCCTCGCCTTCCTGAAGTCGGCCCGGGAACGCAGCGTCCGGGAGAAGGATCCAGAGGCGGAGTCGTGGCGCGCGTTCGCCCGGGTGCTCTTCCGACTCAACGAATTCGCCCAACTCGACTGAACCCGCCATGAGCACGCCTCTCCAGACGACCCGCCGCGAGACCCTCCGCTCCCTGGTCGGCGCCTCGCTGCTGCTGCCGGGACTCGTCTCCGACCTGCTTCGCGCCGACGCGCCCGACGCACAGGGAGATCCCCTGTCTCCGAAGCCTCCCCTGTTCCGCGGCAAGGCCAGCCGAGTGATCTTCATCTTCTCCAACGGCGGCGTGTCCCACATGGACACCTTCGACCCGAAGCCGAAGCTGTTCGAGGCGGACGGCAAGACGGTCGGCATCGGGGGCGGGCTTTCCAACCAGCAGCGGCGGCTGTTGCGGCCCGGTTGGCAGTTCCGACCTGGCGGGCGTTGCGGAACGATGGTGAGCGACCTCTTCCCCCACCTCCGGGAGTGCATGGACGACGTCTGCCTCATCCGTTCGATGAAGGGCGAGGACAACGAGCACTACCAGGCGACGCTGGGCATCCACACGGGCTCGTTCTTCTTCTCGCGGCCGAGCATCGGCTCCTGGATCAGCTACGGACTCGGGACGCTGAACGCGAACCTGCCGTCCTTCGTGGCCATCTCCGCGGGGTCCCCATACGCGGGGACGCAGATCTTCAACAACGACTTCCTGCCCGCCTACCACCAGGGCGTCCGCGTGGTGCCCGGGAACGAGCCGATCGCGAACCTCGACCGCCGGACGGTCCGTTCGGGCCTGCAGGAGATGGAGCTGGGGCTGGCCGGCGCCCTGGACCGGGGCCATCTCAAGGCCCGCGGCAACGACGCCGAGCTGGCGGCGCGGATCCGCACCTTCGAGACCGCGTTCCGCATGCAGACGGACGCGCAGGACGTCTTCGACCTTTCGAAGGAGTCCGACGACACGTTGGCGCTCTACGGGATGCGGCGCGGGCAGACGGACGGCTTCGGCTGGCCCTGCCTCGTGGCCCGGCGTTTGGCGGAGCGGGGCGTGCGCTTCATCGAATTGGTGGACGGTTCGTCGAGCCACAACTGGGACCAGCACGGCGACATGGCCGAGCACGCGCAGCACGCCCGGAACCTGGACCAGCCGGTGGCCGGCCTGCTGCGCGACCTCAAGCGGCGCGGGATGCTGGAGGACACGTTGGTGGTCTGGACCACGGAGTTCGGCCGCACGCCCGGCGTCGACGGCGAGAAGGGCCGCGGCCACCACAGCGCCTGCTTCTCCTCGTGGCTGGCCGGGGCGGGCGTCCGGGCGGGATCGGTGTACGGGAGCACCGACGAAATCGGCGCCACCGTGGCCGAGAACCGGGTCCACGTGCACGACTTCCACGCCACCATCCTGCACCTCCTCGGCATGGACCACGAGAAGCTGACGTTCCGCCACGGCGGACGCGACTACCGGCTCACGGACGTGCACGGGAACGTCGTGCAGGCGCTGTTGGCGTGATTCGGACGGCGGAGGGTGCCGTCACGCAAATCCGTATGAACATCCGTCTGCTCCTTTAGTCGGATGGACGCCGGACACCGGAAGCCACAAGGTGTGCGGAACGTCCGGACCCCATGGCCTCCATTCTCCAGCCGATTCCCTCGGACCGCCGCCGGCGGATCCGCTCCCTTACCCTGTCCCTTGCCGGAGCCCTCGCGTTGATGGGATCCACGACCGCGGCCGAATCCGCCGGCGACGCCGAATCCACGGCTTCGCTGACCGACGCCGCCCGGATCGTCCCGGCCATCGAACTCGGCGTGGGTCGTCGTGTTCCATCCCTCGACCTCAAGTCCTTGAGCGGACCGCGTTTCCAGTCCGATTCCCTCGGTGGGGCCAGGGCCACGGTCATCGCTTTCACCAGCACGAGCTGCCCGGTCACCCGGAAGTACGGACCGACCCTTGCGGCCCTGGAGAAGGAGTACGCGGCGAAGGGCGTCCGTTTCGTGTACGTGAACGCGGTGGACACCGACACCGCGGCCGCGGCCAAGGAGATGGTCCAGCGCCTCGGGCTGAAGGGCTCCTACGTGAAGGACACCCAGGGTAAGGCCGCGAAGGCCTTGGGAGCCCGGACAACGGCGGAAGCCTACGTCCTCGACGCGACCGGAACAGTGGTCTACCGGGGCGCCGTCGACGACCAGTATGGGGTTGGCTACTCCCGGCCGGAACCGCGGGAACGATACGTGGCCGGCGCCTTGGATGCGGTGTTGGCAGGTGGGCTTCCGAACGTCGCGGCCACGACGGCCCCGGGTTGCAGCCTGGACCACGCCGGCCCCATCGCGACCGAGGCCAAGCCCACCTTCCACAACCGCATCTCCCGGATCCTCCAGACCCACTGCACCGAATGCCATCGTGACGGCGGCGTGGGGCCGTTCCCGCTGGAGTCGATGGCCGATGCCGTGGCGCACGCCGGGATGATCCGGAAGCAGGTGGAACGCGGTGCGATGCCGCCGTGGTTCGCAGCACCGATCCATTCCGGCTCCAGCCCCTGGGCCAACGACCGCAGCCTGCCCGAGGCGGACAAGGCCGACCTGATCGCATGGCTTTCGGGTTCCAAGTCCGAGGGAGACCCAAAGTTGACGCCCCGTCCGCGCACCTACCCCGACGGCTGGGCGATCGGCAAGCCGGACGCGGTCATCCGCATCCCCAAGCCCATCGCAGTGAGGGAGTCCGGCGTCATGGACTACCAGAACGTGCACGTGAAGACCGACTTCGACGGCGACCGCTGGATCCAGGCGTTCGAGGTGCGGCCGACCGCGCGGGAAGTGGTGCATCACGTCCTAGTCTTCGTGATACCGCCGAACGAGAGCGAGGCCGACAAGAAGCGCCGCGGGGACGTCGCCGGCGGCAACTACCTCGCGGCATACGCCCCGGGCACCGGTGGCATCGGCTATCCGCCGGGCTTCGCGAAATTCCTTCCGAAGGGCTCCACCCTCCACTTCCAGCTGCACTACACGCCGAACGGAAAGGCGACCGAGGACCAGTCCGCGCTGGGACTCGTCTTCGCCAAGGAACCGCCGAAGCACGAGATCCGGGTGGCCGGCGTCACCGCCAAGCTGGACATCCCGCCGAACGACCCGGACTACGTCTCGAAGGGGAGGATCACCGTGCCGGTGGACGCGAAGATCCTGTCGTTCATGCCGCACATGCACGTGCGCGGGAAGGCGTACCGCTACGACCTCGACCTGCCGGGCGGGAAGTCCCGCACGCTGCTCGACGTGCCGCGCTACGACTTCAACTGGCAGCTGCTGTACCGGCTGGCGGAGCCGTTGGACGTGCCGACGGGGGCCGTGCTGCACGGGACGGCGCGCTACGACAACAGCTCCGGCAATCCGGCGAACCCGAATCCGAACCAGCGGGTGACGTGGGGCGAGCAGACCGACGAGGAGATGATGATCGGCTACTTCGAGTACTTCATCCCCGAGGCGAAGCCCGGCGAGAGCGGGGCGACGTTGGAGGCGGCCGTCCGCGACGGTTCGGCGTTGTTCCGTCGTCTCGACCGCAACAAGGACGGCAAGATCACGGCCGACGAGTCGCCGTCGAAGCAGCAGTTCGAGGCCGCGGACGCCAACCACGACGGCGTGGTCACGCCGGAGGAACTGCGCCGCCTCATGGGCCGCAGCCGCAGCCGCAGCCGCTGAGGAGGGAAGGTCCAAGCGGGAAGCCGACCTCCCTCTTCAACCGTTCATCGCTTCATCGCTCCAACCACAATAACCCCTCAGAAGACCGGCCCCGGCTGCCACGGGGCGAATTCCTCGTCGCCGATGCCGGCCGCCTCGCTCTTCGTGCGTCGGCCCGAGGCGGTTTCCAGGATCGTCTCGAAGATCCGCAGGCCGACCTGTTCCACCGTCTCCTCCCCGTCGAGGATCGTGCCGGCGTTCAGGTCCATGTCGTCGGCCATCCACCGGTACAGCGGCGTGTGGGTGGAGATCTTGATGCACGGCGCCGGCTTGCAGCCGTACACGCTGCCGCGGCCGGTGGTGAACACGCCGACATTGCATCCGCCCGCCACGAGTCCGGTCATGCTCACCGGATCGTAGCCCGGGGTGTCCATGAAGCAGAACCCGGGGCCGACGACCGTCCCGGCGTAGGGCAGGACGGCCATCAACGGGGCCTGTCCTCCCTTGGCCACCGCGCCGAGGCTCTTCTCGAAGATCGTCGTGAGTCCGCCCTCCTTGTTACCGGCGGAGGGGTTGTTGGCGATCGAGGCCCCATGCAGCCGCGCATGGTCCTCCCACCAGCGCACCGTCCTCAGCAGCGCCTCCGCCACATCACGGCCGACGGCTCGGCGGGTGAGCAGGTGTTCGGCGCCGTAGATCTCCGGGGTCTCCGCCAAGACGGTGGTCGCCCCGTGTCGGACCAGCAGGTCCGAGGCGACTCCCAGCGCAGGATTGGCGGTGATGCCGCTGTTCCCGTCGGACCCGCCGCAGTTCAGCGCGACGTGGAGCCGGCTGAGCGGCTGCTCCGTCCGCCGCTGCGCCGACACCGCGGGAAGCAGCCCCGCCACCGCCCGAACCGCATCCTCGACCGTCTTCGCGATGCCGCCCTGCTGCTGGATGTTGAGCACCACCGGCGCCTGTGAGCCGTCCGACGCCGAATCCAGGCCCTGCTTCCGCACCAACGCCGCGGCCTGGTTCGTCTCGCAGCCGAGTCCGATGATCACATACGCCCCGATGTTCGGGTGACGCGCGATCCCCGCGAGGACCCGCTGGAGGATCTCCGTGTTCTCGTCCGCCGTGGCGCAGCCCGACTTGTGGGTGAAGGCGACCACGCCGTCCACGCCCGGGAAATCCCGCCGCAGGACCTCCGGGGTGAAGCGGCGCGCGACGTACTGGGAGACGCTGGCCGAGCAGTTCACCGAGGAGATGACGGCGACGAAGTTGCGGGTCCCGGCCCGGCCGCCGGGTCGGCTGTAGCCGGAGAAGGTCCGGCGCTCGGACTCCGGAAGAAGCGTCCACGGCACGGTGGGCTCCGCGAAGTGTCCGTCCGTCGACAACTCGCCGAGGTCGACGTTGTGGACGTGAACGTGGGCACCCGCGGGAATCGGTGCCGACGCCCGTCCGATGATCTGCCCGTACTTGCGGATCACGGTTCCAGCGACGAGGTCGCGCAGCGCCACCTTGTGCGCCACCGGGACGGCGCCCCGGATGCGGACACCTTCGATCTCCTCGCCGTCCAGGAGCCGGCGACGCGCCACGGCGACGTCGTCATCGGGATGGAGACGGATCCAAGGCGACGCGGCGGGTGTGCTCATGTCCCCGAGGGGATACGCAGCGTCGTGACCGTGGGCGAGCGAGAAGCGGGGGCCGAATGGGGCCAAGGACAACAAGGACCGGACAAGGATCCCAACGGACTCAGTGCCGCGGCAGGCCGGCTTGACGGAGCGTCTGGATGAACGCCGGGGGATCCCCCGGCGAGACCGCGATCCGTCTTCCGGGAAGGCGCAGCAGGACCACCTTCGCCGGGTCGTTGAACCAAGCCCGGTACGTCCCCACGCCGCGGGCATGGAACCAGCCGGTGAAGGAGAACAGCCCTCCGTTGCCGCAGACACGCCACGACTTGCCGGCGAGCTCCGGGGCCGCTTCGGCGGACACCAATCCGGACAGGTCGATCCGAGTCGTCCATCCGGGCCGCCGGACGAAGAGGACCGCGCCTTCGAGCCGGTATCCCAGGACGCGGAACGGGAGGGCGCACAAGGGAACCGCCGCCACCAGCATCGCGGGCCACGGGATGGATCCGACCTGGGGAACCGCCGTCAGCAGGACGAATCCGACTCCGAGCATGAGGGCGGTGGCGGTTCCGGAAATCCACTTCAGGGAAGCCGACCAAGGAGCCTTGAACGTGCGGGGATTCACGGATGAACGCGGTCAGGACCCGGGGTCGCCGTCCCATCGGAAGCGGCGCCAGGCGATGCCTCCGAGGAGGGTGCCGACGGTGACGAGTCCGGCCACCGGAAGGAACACCGCGGAGACGTCGAGTCCGCGCCACGTCATGGCGTCGAGCGCCTCAATGCCCCAACCGGTCGGCATCCAGAGGGACACGGTGCGAACCCAGGAGGGGAAGATGAAGGACGGGATCCAGGCGCCGCCGAGCATCAGGAGGATGAGCACGACCGGGATGGCGAGTCCGCGGGTGGCCTTGGGCGTGCGGCCGATGGCCGCGAGGGCCAGCGCGAGGGTGGCGGAGAAGTAGCAGAGCGCCAGGATGACGGCCACGAATCCGATCCAGCTTCCATGGATGCGGACGCCGAACGCGGACATGGCGACGGCGAAGGAGACGACGAAGGTGGAGAGGGCGATGATTGCGTAGGAGGTGGCCTTGCCGAGCAGGAGCGTGGCCCGGGACAACGGCGCGGCGCGGAGCCGACGGAAAGTGCCCGACTGCCGTTCCGTCAACAGGCCGACCGCGAGGTCGATCATCACCATCAGCACGAACTGGAGGGACATGCCGGCGAAGGAATGGGCGAACCCGTTGTAGCGGGCGCCGGCGACGCGGGTCAGGGGCTGGGCGTCGACGCGGTAGGGCAACGGCAGTTCGGAGGGGCCGGCGACCACGTTGGTCCGGGCGACGGAAGTCCGCCGCGACTCGAGGAATGCGTCCGCCTGGGCGAGGGAATCGAGCAGCAGACGGCGTTGGATCTCCGGGAGACGCTGGGCGCGCAGGATGTTGGTCCTCCCCCGGGCGATGAGGTCGCGTCCGACGTCGACGTTGAGCAACCCATCGGCGACGCCCGACACGACCTTCGGAACGAGCATTCCCTCGAGCAGGGAGCGTTCGGTCTCATGGGAGGGATCGAAGAGCAGCGTGACAACGGGACGGCGGTCGGACTGGAAGATCCCCTGCAGGAGGTTGGTCGAGAATCCGGGAGGGAAGACCAGTCCGACCGGCACACGCCCCGCGGTGACCCGGGCCCGGGCGGCGGCCTCGTTGGTGACGACGACCGCGAAGGTGGAGTCGTTGGTGAACGCGGCGACCACGCCGCGGGACGCCGCGGAACCGTCGAGGTCCACCAACACCAGGCCGATGGCGGAACGCTCGGCCTTGCCGCCGGTCCCGCCCGTGAGCTGGCCGAAGAAGGCGGCCATCAGCACCGGCACGAGGTAGAGGAGGACCAGGGCCTTGCGGTCGCGCAGGAACAGCGCGAGGTCGAGGCGGATGATGGCGATCCAGGAGTCCATGGATTCAGGAGTCGCGGAGGCTTCGCCCGGTCAGTTCGAGGAAGACCGCCTCGAGGTTGGGCGGCTCCGCGGAGAAGGACCGCACGCCGATCCCGGCCTCCGCCAAACGGCCGAGGACTTCGGAGGATCCGGCTGCAAGCGAACCCACCCTCACCTGCACGCTCCTCCCATCGATCCGGACGAAACCGATGCCCGGGATGTCACGGAGGGTTCCCGAGAGGGTGTCGGGCACCGGCTCCTCGAGTTCGATCCGGAGTTCGGCGCCGGCGCCGGTGCCGGCACGGTGACGGAGCCGTGCCAGCGAGTCGTCGGCGACGATCCGTCCCCGGTCGATGATGATTACCCGGTCGCAGAGGCGTTCGACCTCCTCCATGTAGTGCGTGGTGTAGAGCAGCGTCTTCCCGCGGCGACGGAGCTCGGCGATGTTGTCGAAGATGGCGTTCCGGCTCTGCGGATCGACACCGACGGTGGGCTCGTCGAGCAGGAGGATGTCCGGGTCGTGCAGCAGGGCGGCCGCGAGGTTGAGCCGGCGCTTCATGCCGCCGCTGAAGGTCCCGACCCGGTCGTCCGCGCGATCGGAGAGGCCGACGAACTCCAGCGCCGAACGGACGGCCTCCGGGATCCGGGACCGCCCGACGCCCTGGATCGCGGCGAAGAACCCGAGGTTCCTCCGCGCGTCCAGTTCCTCGTAGAGGGCCAGATCCTGCGGGACCAGGCCGAGGCGACGCTTGATCGGATCGGTGTCGGAGACCAGGGCGGCACCGCCGAGCAACAACTCCCCGGAGTCGGGCCGGAGCAGGCCCGTGACCATCGAGAAGGTGGTGGTCTTGCCGGCGCCGTTGGGGCCCAGCAGGCCGACGCTCTCGCCTGCCCGGACCTCGAACGAGACGCCGTCCACGGCGGTGCGGTCGCCGAAGCGGCGGACGAGGTTCCGCGCGGCGAGAACGACCGGGGCGGAACCATCGGTGTTCATGGCTTCGCCTTCGGATACCGGAGCCGTGTTCCTTCCACCGAGAGGACGACCAACCGTTCCAACACCGCCAGGTCCACGTCGGCGAGGCGCTTGATGTAGAGGCAGACCTTCGCGGTCTTGTGTTTGCCCAGGCGGGAGAGCAACGCCTTCGACTCGTCGGAGTCGAATCCTTCGAGGAGATAGAGGCTGATGTGGGCGGAACCGGAGGAGAACCCAACGATGCACGACTCGCCTTCGCGTCCGCTCTCGTAGCGGTAGTGGTACTCGTCGAAGCCCACGATGCTGGGCCCCCACATCTTCGGGGCGCAGCCGGTGGCCTTCCGCATCAGGTCGACCAACAGCCCGCAGTCGCGTCTGCGGGACTCGTCGGGGATCCGGGCGATGTAGGATTCGACATCGACCTTCGTGGGCTGGGTCTTGTTCCGGGAAGTGGCCATGGAATCGGAGGGGTTTGGTTGGAGGCCGCCGTCGAAAGGAGCCTTCCATCCGGCGCGGAGGATCGCAATCCGCTGAGAGTCCTAGCGGATGAATTCCACGAATCGGGATTCGCCGGGAGGGATGTCCAACGCGACAGGAGCGCCGTTCGTCCACGACTGCGCGGTGAGCCATTCCCGGGCTTCGCGCCAAGGGACGCGGGCGGAGAGCGCCACCTTGGCCGCGACCTCGGGGAAGACCCGGGCGGGCGTCCTGCCCGACTTCACCACGCCGTCGTTGTTCACGAGTTCCACCACCCAGCCGGCGGGGTTCCGGTTGATCGCGAACTGCACCGGGTCGCCCTGTACCGAGACGGGAAGCAGCGTGGCGGCGATCTCCGCAAGCCGACCGTCGGAAACGGCCGCGGGACGACCGGTGCGGGGATTGATGGAAGACGGGACGACCTCGACGGATCCGGCGGAACGGAGCTTCTCCCAGGCCGCGGCGCCGAGCGCCTCGACATGTCGGGGATGCACCAGCAGGCGGCTGCCCGACTCCAGGGCCGTGCGCAGCTCGGCCACGAAGGCCGGCCGGAACTCCATGTCGCCCGAGAGGAGGATCACCGGATAGCGGGACATGAAGGCGCCGATGGCGGTGGAGAGCACCACGTCGGCGATCTCGCCGTGGCGCGTCGGATGGAGGTAACCCGACTCCGGATTCGGGGGATTCCCGGGCACGGGCAGCCGGCGGTCGGCGGAGAACAACTGGTCCTCGAACAGGTCCGCTGTCTCCTGGTCGGCGACGGACCTCGGGAACACGCCCCAGGCCTTGCCCTGGTAGCCGTTGTGTCCCGCGAGCCGGTCGAGGACGACGAGCAACGGCGTGTAGGGATTGCCGCGGTCGTGGGAGCGGAAGAAGCGGAACGCCTCCGCCGCGGCCTCGCCGTGCGGGGTGAGCGACCAGGGTGGTCCGTCCGTGGCGAAGAAGCTGTTGAAGCTGTTCTCCGGCGTCACCATCGCGGCCCCCGCGAACCAGGCATGACGCCAGAGGCGCAGGCAGAGGCTCAGCGAATGGCCGGCGTCGAGTCCGGTGGCGGTGTCGCCGCGGGTGTCGAGCGGGCCCCGCGTGGTCACCGCGTTCCCGAACCACGGGCTTACCTGGACAGTCCATGGGAGGTTCCACTGGCGCGCGGCGCCACGGGCGAAGGCGAACTTCGACTGGGTGAAGCCGATGTTCTCACCCACCTCGAGGCCCACGACGGCGGCACCCCACTCGGCGGCGTAGGACTCGTAGTGGGAATGTCCGGTGACGCTGATGAGACGTCCGCCCTTGGCCTGACGGTGCCACAGGAAGTACTCGCGAAGCTGCTCGTACGCCTCACGGCGGTCGCGGGGGACCGGATCGTAGCCGGCGCCGGCGGCCTCCTTGAGGAAACGGTCCTTGCGCCCATCGAAGTCCGCTCCCAGCACCGACTTCATCCAGTTCGTGTCGGGACGCAGCCGATGGAAGTGGTAGCCCCATTCGCCGAGCTGGATGGCGTTGAACACGCCGGCGCCGTCGAGGAGCCGGACGGCGTCCTCATCCGCGGTGCCCAGAACACTGGTGCCGCCCTGGAGCTGCATCCGGCCACCGTCGGGCGGATAGAGGATCACCGGCCAGCCGAGACGGGCGAGATACGCGAGTGCCGGACGCGACGCGGCGACCGCGG
>JAIXUV010000355.1 GCA_027483345.1 Verrucomicrobiales bacterium
ACCCCGGATGTTCTTCACCTCCGACGGCCGCACTGGGCTGGTCCATGCGGACGGTTCCGGCCTCCGTTGGCTCGATTTCGACGTCCCCGGACAGGCGACCTGGCAACCGGGTCCCTTCCTCTCCGACGGACGACGCGTGGTCTTCCTAAGTATGGAGCCCCGGCGTGACGGACCCGGACGCCCCTTCGAGGAGTACTACACGCAGACACCGACCCACCTGTGGATCCATGACCTCGACGCCGGCACCCTGCAGGAGATCGCCACCCGGGACCGACTCGCCGTGTTCTACACCCCGGCGCTCCTGCTGTCGGATTCGCGGATTCTCGTTCAGGTGGTGCGGAACCGGTTGGGACAGCTCTTCAGCATGAATCTCGACGGTTCAGACGCCCGGGAGTTCACCAAGCCGGACGAGGGCCTTCCCTACGGATTGAGCCTCAGTCCCGACGGCCGCCGCGTCGCCTTCCACCTCGCCAGTCCGCGCGGCTACGAGATCTGGACCTGCGACACGGAAGGACGGGACCGGATCCGCGTCGCGGGCCATCCCGACCATCTCTACTTCGGCACCTGCTGGTCGCCGGACGGCCGCTGGATCCTCTTCCAGGATTGTCTCCATCGACAGGACCCGGGCCACGACTGGTCGGACCTGTGCGTCGGACGTCCGGACGGCTCGGGACACGAGGTCCTCACCCGGGGACAGTCCCTGTGGTTCGCCGCCACCTACGGGGGACCGGCCGGTCGCGGCGGCGGTTCCAACATGCCGATGTGGACGCCGGACGGCTCGATCCTCTGCTGCCCGCGATCGCCGGAGGCCCGGGTGCCATGGGAATTCCAGGCCACTCGGCCGGACACCGACCACTTCAATCGCGACTTCCTCCCTGAACGCGCCCGAGGCGGAACGGGCATCTCGCGGATCGATCCCGCCACCGGCATCTCCACACCGATCCACGAGCCGCGCGAAGGCGTCTGGCTCTGCCGGCCCACGGTTTCCTCCGACGGACGCCACCTCGCCTACTGCCGGGCGGAAACCGGTGGAATGCCCTCGCTGTGGGTGTCGGACATGGACGGACGGAATGCGCGGATGCTGACGGCCGGACACATGGGCCGCGGTGCCGACCATCCCCGTTGGTTGCCGTAGGGAAACCGGCTTCCTCGCCCGCGAACGGATGCCAGGCGGGACCACCTCCTCAAGGCGGGTTCACTCCGCGATCCCGGAAGAACCGCGTCGTGTCGCAGTCCTTGGTCTCGCTCTCGACGCTCCGAAGTCCCGACAGCATCTCCTCGGAAACGACCTGGAAGAAACGGTCCCACGCCACCCTTTCACCGGAACCGTAGGAGGGCCCCAGCAGATCCTCGAACGTCCGGTGGAGGGCGATGCGCAGGAACGCGAAGTCCACCTCCATCACCCCGGCATAGGCCTGACGCCGGCCCAAGGCGGCGAGTGCCGGCCGGATCCGGTTCCAGTCAGCCAGCGCGGCAACCGCACCGGCAAACGCCTCGAACACCCCGCGCGACTGGGTTCCGAGATCCGTGTGGAAGCGGTTGCGGAGATGTGGCGCCGCCTCGAAGAGACGACGGTAGAGCGTCAGGGCGAAGAGATCCGCCAGCGGCACCAGCAGCACCCACGATTCCCGGATGCGCCGCTGCTCCTCCTCGGAGAAGGGGGAATTGGATCCGGTGGACTCCATTGGAAGGAAGCATCGGGCCGGGTACCCAAATGCCGAATGCGACTTTGGTCCCAGATGCCACCCGGGGACGGGGTTCCAAGGAACGGTGAGACCGCATCGAACTTCACCGAAGGGGAAGTTGCCGCTAGCCTGCCTGCACCGTGCCCTCCAATGGCCTCGTCACCCACGCCACCCGCGATGAACTGGAGCAGCGCCTCCGCGCCGTCCTGGAGAGCTCCCTCGACGCGGTGATCGCCATCGACGCGCTCGGGTCCGTGACGGATTGGAATCCGGCGGCGGAGAGTCTCTTCGGTTGGACTTCAGAAGAAGCCTACGGCAGGGAACTCGCCGAACTCATCGTCCCCAGCGAACATCGCCCGAGCCACAGGCATGGGCTCGCCCGGTTGATGCAAGGGGAGGCGCCGCGCCTGATCGGGCGGCGCGTTGAGGTGCCGGCGCTTCGCCGGGACGGCACGGTCGTGGAGGTCGAGCTGACCCTCGCACGGGTCGGCCAACCGGGGCCCGACGCCTTGTTTCTCGCCCATGTCCGGGACATCACTGAGCGCCGTCGCCACGAGCGCGAGCGCGAGCAGAGGACGAGCGGCCTTGAGGCGACGGCCCGGGAAAGCGCGGTCCGGCTGGCGGAGATCTCGGCGCGTCTCGAGAGGACCGAACGCCTTCTCGAGGTCGCGTTCCGCAGGACCCCGGTCTCACTCTCCGTGGCCCAGCTCGCGACCGGTCGGCTCGTCGAGTTCAACGACGCCTTTCTCGCCGTCACGGGAAGGACCCGCGGCGAGGTGCTCGACCGGACCACCCAGGAGCTGGCCATCTGGGAGGACGTCCGCGACCGCAACGTCTTCCTGGCCGACATCGCCCGTGACGGCTTCGTGCGCAACCGCGAGTGCCGCTTCCGCCGCGCGGACGGCCGGGTCGTCACCGCCATCGTGGCCGCAGAGCGGGTGGAGATCGACGGCG
>JAIXUV010000300.1 GCA_027483345.1 Verrucomicrobiales bacterium
CCCTAGGCTCCCCGTTCGCCAAACCAGAAAACCGTTTCGCCGGCCCGGTCGAATGGCGCAGGGTTGTCCGTCCATGAAGTCCATGACCGGCTACGGCCACGGTGAACACGCCGCCGACGGGGCGAGGATCGCGATCGAAGTCCGCTCGGTGAACCGCAAGCAGGCGGAGGTCGCAGTCTCCCTCCCACGCGAACTGGAGGCCCTTGAGGCCCGCCTGCGCGACACGGTCAACCGGGTCGTCGCAAGGGGACGCTGCGACGTCCGGGTGACATTCGAGCCGCCGCTGGGACAGGCCTCGAACCGGATCAACCGGCCGCTCGCCGCCGCGTTCGCGGCCGAATGGAGTGCGCTTGCCAAGGAGATCGGACTCACCGGCAACGCCGCCATTCCCACCCTGGATCTGCTGGCCCGCTGCCCCGGGGTGATCCAGGCGGATTCCACACCCGCCGATCCCGAACGGGTCGGCCCTTGGGCCGACGCCGCGTTGGGCCGCGCCCTCGAGGGATTCGAATCCATGAGGCGCCGCGAAGGCGAAGCGCTGGAGTCGGACCTCCGTCGTCGCGTGGAACTGCTCCGCGAGGCGTTGGATCGCGTCTCGGCTGCGGCGCCCGAGGTCCTGGTCCGGCACCGCGAGTCCCTGCTGCAGAAGGTCAAGTCCGCCGGATTGGAAGGGATCGCCTTGGACGACGAACGCCTGCTGAAGGAGATGGTGCTCTTCGCCGACCGATGCGACATTGCCGAGGAGATCGCCCGTCTCCGGAGCCACTTCCGCCAGTTCGAGGATTGCGCCCGTTCGACGGAGGCGGTCGGCAGGAAGCTCGATTTCCTCGCCCAGGAGATGAACCGCGAGATCAACACCATCGGATCGAAGGCCAACGACGCCCGGATCGCCGCCGACGTGGTGGCGATGAAGACCGAACTGGAACGCTTCCGGGAGCAGGCCCAGAACATCGAGTGAACCCGAACATGCACCAGACCGACAGCCTGCTGCTCCTGATTTCCGCCCCCTCCGGCGCCGGCAAGACCACGGTCAGCCAAGGCCTGCTCGGCTCGAACCCGAGGCTGCGCCGGGTGACGACCTGCACCAGCCGGGCACCGCGGCCCGGCGAACGGGATGGCGTGGACTACCACTTCCTCTCCCGGGCCGAATTCGAGCGGAGGATCGAAGCCGGTGAGTTCCTGGAACACGCCGACGTCTACGGGGACCTCAAGGGCATTCTCCGCAGTTCCGTGGGCGAACTGTTGGAATCCGGCTCGGACGTGCTGCTGAACGTGGACGTCCAAGGAGCGGCGACGGTGCGGGCGGTGATGGCCGCGGATCCCAGGCTCACCGGACGCCTGGTGAGCGTGTTCCTCACCCCGGGCAACCGGTCCGAGCTCGAGTCCCGTCTCCGCGGGCGGGATGCGGACTCCCCCGAGGCGTTGGCCCGGAGGCTCGACACGGCCGCGGAAGAGGTCCGCCGCTGGCCGGAGTTCGACTACCTGGTGGTCAGCGGGACTCGGGAGGAGGACCTGGCGCGCATCCAGTCGATCTACTCGGCCGAACGTTCCCGTTCGGCGCGGCAGCGGTTCGAATGGGGAAACCAGCCATGAGCCTGCGCATCGTCCTCGGCGTCACCGGTTCCATCGCGGCCCACAAGGCCATCGACGTAGCCAGCCTGCTGACGAAGGCAGGACATCAGGTGAACGTGGTCCTGACCGCGGACGCACAACGATTCGTCACCCCGCTGCCCTTCAAGACCCTCAGCCGGAACCCGGTCATCACCGACCTCTACGACGAGGAGGAGGGCTGGAAGCCGGCGCACATACGTCTCGCGGACGAGGCGGACGTCCTGTTGGTGGCTCCGGCCACGGCCCACTTCCTGGCGCGCCTCGCCCAGGGCTTGGCCAACGACGCCCTGACCTGCATCGCGTTGGCGATCCGCCCCGAAGCACGCGTGATCCTCGCGCCGGCGATGAACGGCAGGATGTGGCTACACCCGGCGACCCGTTCGAATGTCGAGGTCCTCCGCTCCCGGGGCGCCGCCTTCGTCGGTCCCGAGGAAGGCCTGCTTTCGTGCGGTTACGAGGGCATCGGACGACTGGAGACTCCGGAACGAATTGTCGCCGCCGTCCTCGCCGGCGTCACCTGAGGCGAACCGGCATGGAACCTGCCAGTGGGGCCGTGATGGCCGAGGAAAACCTCTCCGACCTGCTTCGGCGCCGATGGACGTCCGTGGTCGGCGTCTTCGCCGGTCCCGCCATCGATCCGGCCATCATCCGGCAGCGGGTCCGCTTCATGGAGCGGAACATCGGCATCTGGGTGAAGGCGGTGATCGCGCCGGCCCTGTTCTGGTTCCTCTTCAACCCGAACACCTTCACCAGCCTCACCGCCCCGCGCGAGGACGTCCTGCACTATCTGCGGAACTACACCCTGATCATGACCGCGGTCACGGTCGGCTATGGCATCGTCCTCTGGGGGATGGACGAGTTGGCCACCCGGTTCCTGGAACGTGTGGTCTACATCGTCGCCATGCTCGACTTGGCGTTCCTCGCGGCGATCACCCTTTTCTGCGGTGGATTCGACAGCATCCTCTATTGGGTCTTCCTCGGCCTCGTCATCCGGAACGCCGCGGTGATCCCCAACGCCGAGGTCCAGGTGCTGGTGAACCTGACCGGCTGCGCCTGCTACGTGCTCTCCGGGGTCCTCGACATCGCACTCACGCGGATCGAGAACGTGGTGCTCGACAGCTACAGCGGAGGTCCCTCGACGGAGATGATGCAGGAGGGCGCTTCGGAACCGTTCGAGTCGCTGGTCCTACGGGTGCTGCTCCTTCTCCTCATGACCGCGGTCTGCCTCGGTCTCCAGGTGCTCCTCGACCGCCAGCGCCAACGCGAGGCGGAGTCCCGGGAGTTCGCCCTGAAGCAGGAGCAACTCGAGGCGGCGGGAAGGTTGGCCGCGGAGATCGCCCACCAGCTGAAGAATCCGCTGGGGATCATCAACAACGCCGCCTACACGCTCCACAAGACGGTCAAGGAAGGGAAGACGATCACCCAGCAGATCGCCATCATCCGGGAGGAGGTGGCCCGTTCGGACCGGATCATCACGGATCTGATGGGCTATGCCCGGCTGGCCGAGGGGCGGGTTGAACGGATCGGACTTGCGGAGATCCTGGAACAGTCGCTTGAGGTCGCCTTTCCACCGGGCTCGGGATTCCAGGTCCAGGTCCACCGGGACTACGTCGATCCCCTTCCCAGCCTGCTCGGGCAAAGGGTCCACTTCCTGGAGATCTTCACCAATCTCCTGGTCAACGCCCGGGAGGCGATGAACGGCGTCGGTCACGTCTGGATCGGCGCCAAGGCGACCCCCGACTATTCGGTCCAGGTGACCATCCATGACTCCGGTCCCGGGATCCCCTCCGATCAGCTGGGACGTGTCTGGGAGGCCTACTTCACCACGAAGGACCGGGGAACCGGACTGGGGCTGGCGATCGTCAAACACAACGCCGAGATGTACGGCGGCCGGGTTCGGGTGGATTCGGAGGTTGGCAAGGGCGCCACCTTCACCATCAACCTTCCGGCGCGCACGCTGATGCGACTCCAATGAAACTCCCACCGCTACTCGTCGTGGACGACGAGAAGAACATGCGCCTCTCCCTCCAGACCGTCCTCGAGGGCGAGGACTACGAGGTGCGCCTCGCGGAATCGGCCGAGAACGCCCTGAAACTGCTCCAGCAGGAGGAGTTCTTCATGGTCATCACCGACGCCCGTCTTGGTGGCATGAGCGGCTACGAGTTCCTCCGCGCCGCGGGCGAGAAGCGGCCCGGCCTGCCGATCCTGATGATCACCGCCTACGCCACGCCCAAGCTGGCGGTGGAGGCGATCAAGGCGGGCGCGATCGACTATCTGGCCAAGCCCTTCGAGCCCGACGAACTGCTCCACGCGGTCGGACGTTGCGGGGAACGCCACCGGCTGCTGGCGGAGAATGCCGCCCTGAAGGCCCGGGCCGGCGACGGCATCCGGCTCGAACAGATCATCGGCGAGTCGCCCAAGATCCGGGAGCTTCGCCAGCTCATCCAGACGGTGGCGCCGACCGACGCCACGGTGCTGATCCTTGGCGAAAGCGGCACCGGGAAGGAGCTCATCGCCGGAGCCATCCATTCGTTGAGCCGCCGCTCCAACGCCACCTACGTCCGCCTCAACTGCGCCGCCATCCCGGAGACGCTGCTCGAGTCCGAACTCTTCGGCTACGAACGCGGCGCCTTCACCGGCGCACACCGGACCAAGCGCGGCTACGTCGAGGAAGCCGACGGCGGCACTCTGTTCCTCGACGAGATCGGCGACATGAGCCGGCCATTGCAGGCGAAGTTGCTGCGCTTCCTGGAGGACGGCTCCTTCACACGGGTCGGTGGCACGCAGGAGATGAAGGTCAATGTCCGGCTGATCGCCGCGACCAACCGCAACATCGTCGACGCCATCAAGAAGGGGGAATTCCGCGAGGACCTCTTCCACAGATTGAACGTGATGCAGTTCCGGCCGCCACCGCTGCGCGAACGGGGCCAGGACATCCCGCTGCTCGCGCGCCACTTCCTGAAGGGCTTCGCGGCGAAGCTCGGGCGCTCGATCAAGGACATCTCGCCCTTGGCCCTGCAGGCCCTGCAGGCCCATGTCTGGCCCGGCAACATCCGCGAGCTCCGGAACGTGATCGAACGGGCGGTGATCCTGGAAGTCGCCGAGGAGGTCCAGCCGTCCAGCCTGCCGGACTTCGAGGTCGAGTCGCGTCTCCGCGAAGGAATCCAGGTACCGCCGCAGCACCCGCGGGACGAGAATCTGACGGACGCCCTCCTCCGCTTCGAGAAGGAGATGATCCTCCGGGCGCTGGAGACGAGCGAAGGCAGCCTTGGGAAGGCTGCCGCGGCCTTGGGATTGAGCCGACACGCCCTCCGTTACCGGATGGGAAGACTCAGCCTCGGGGTGGACGGCGCCGTTGACGAGGACACCGATGCCGGAACAGGCTCTGCCGCCCGATGACGGACAAACTCCCCATCCATCTGGCCGTGGTCGAGACCCCGGCCCCGGCCCTGCCCAACAGCGCCCTTCCGACCGGCACCCGTCAGATGATGAGCGGGATGGGGGCGGTCTTCGCCGCGGTGTTTGCGGTCATTGGCCTGTGCCTCATATGGGCGGTCTTCATCCGCAAGCCGGACACCTCCCGGAAGCGGGGCGCGCTCCGCGAGGGACCCGCCTCCCCTGAACCGGGCAAGAGCGGTGGGCGTCGCCGGAGGCGCAGCAGCAAGGAGCGGCCGCGGAATCCGACCTTGGCCGAGACCGGGGGCCTCCCGCCGCGGGGCGCCGGAGATACCAACGTCCAATCCCCGTGATCCAAGGAGCACCGGAAGGCGTTTCCGCCCAGATCACGCGCAAGAGCGCGTCCAATCTCGCCCTAGCCTTCATCCTGCTTCCGCCGGAACGCCGTGTCGCCATGTCGGCCCTTTACGCGTTCTGCCGGCAGGTCGACGACGTGGCCGATGAAGATTCCCTCCCGGTGGACGAACGCCGGCGCCAACTGGCGGCATGGCGGACGGACATCGCGGCCGCCTGTGCCGGAGGATCACCACGGATGGAGGTCAACCGGGAACTGGCGCCACACATCAGCACCTACGGATTGCCCTTCGGGCTCTTCGACGAATTGATCCGAGGCGTCGAGATGGATCTCGACCAGACGCGGCACGAAACGCCCGAGTCCCTCGAACTCTACTGCTACCGGGTGGCCAGCGTGGTCGGCCTGCTCAGCATCGAGGTCTTCGGCTACCAGGATCCCCTCTGCCGCCAGTATGCGGACCACCTCGGAAAGGCCCTCCAGCTCACCAACATCCTCAGGGACGTCGGGAACGACGCGGTCCGAGGCCGCATCTACCTGCCGCTTTCCGATCTTGCCCGCTTCCGAGTCGATCCCGAGGAGATCCTCCGCCGCGAATGGTCGGAACGCTTCCACCACCTTGCGGTGGAGGTAGCCGGGAGGGCCAAAGCCCATTACCGCCAAGCCCGTGAAGTCCTGCCCAAGTCAGAGAGGTACAACATGCGGACGGCCGACCTGATGGGCAACGTCTACTGGCATCTCCTTCGGAGGCTTGAAGCGTCGCGGTTCCAAGTGCTCGACGAGACTCCGGTGCGCCTGTCCCGCCTCAGGAAGCTTTCCCTCGTGGTTCCAGCCTTGATCAAGGCCCGTCTTGGAATCCCCTTCGCCGACTATGGATGCTGACCAGACCATCCGGCTCATCGTGAACGCCGATGACTTCGGCAGTTCTGAGAGCGCCAACACCGCGATCGAAAAGGCCCATCAGGAGGGCATCCTCACCTCCGCGAGCCTCATGGTGAACGGCAACCGCGCCAACGAGGCGGTCGACATCGCGCGCCAGAACCCGCTGCTCGCTGTCGGACTCCACCTCGTCCTCGTCTGTGGCAAGTCCACCCTCAAGCCGAGCGAGATCATCGGCGTCGTCGACCAGAAGTTCCAGTTCAGCCAAAGTCCGGTCCTCGCCGGCATTCGCTACTTCTTCAGGAGTTCCCTCCATCACTACCTGCGCCAGGAAATCCACGCGCAGTTCCGTGAGTTCCGGATGTCGGGACTGCCCCTCGACCACGTCAACGGGCACCTGAACTTCCACCTGCATCCCACCGTCTTCAACTTCCTCAAGAAGGATAAGGCGGATCTGGGGATCGGTGCGATGCGGCTGACGCGGGACCCCTATTGGATGAACCTGCGCCTGGCCTATGGGCGCTACTTCTACCGGACGACCCACGCCCTGATCTTCAACTGGCTGTCGAAGCGGTCCGAAGCCTCGCTCCAACGCCGCCATGTGCATTTCGCGGACGCCACCTTCGGGCTGCTCCAGAACGACCGGATCAACGAGGCCTACGTCTTGCGTCTCCTCGAGAACCTGAAACCCGGGACCTGGGAGCTCTACTGCCACCCGGACTTCGGCAGCCACCTGCACGAGCTCGAGGCCCTCACCAGCCCCAAGGTGAAGGAGATCATCCGCCAGCGCGGGATCGTCCTCTGCCGGTACTCGGACCTGGAATGACCCGATTGCTCATCGTTCTCGCCACAGGCCTCGTCCTCGAGGCGGTCGGCGTCGTGTTCCTCAGCCGCGGACTCAAGGAGATCGGCGAACTGGAACGCTTCGGCGTTGCGGAGGTGGTCAGGATGGTTCGCTCCGGCATCACCAACCGGCATCTCCTGCTCGGAATCGCCTTCGAGGCCGCGTTCTTCGGCTGCCTTCTCCACCTGATGAGCCGAGGGGACGTCAGCTTCGTCTGGCCGCTCACCTCCCTGGGGTTCGTCCTGACAACGCTGGCCGCAAAGCTGGTCCTCCGCGAGGAGGTCAGCCCGCTTCGCTGGTTCGGGGTCTGCCTGATCGTCCTCGGAGCGGGCGTCATCACCTACACCGAGAAACAGAAGTCCAAGCCCGCGGCCGCCGAGGCTTCGTCCTCGACCACGGCGGCCGCCACAGGCAGCGGAAATCCCTGAAATCCCGGGCGAAGCCCGGCCATCAGTGGCGCAGGAACTCCTCGAGGGCCGTCCGGGTGATCCTCCAGGCGCTGCCGATCTTCTTGCCCTTGAGCGATCCGTCGGACAACGCCGCCAGGACGTCGGCCTCGGAGACGCCGAGGACCGTAGCCACCTCGCCGGGACCGAGCAGTTCGGGTAGACCCGTGGCCGGACCGTGGGAGCCGACGGGGACGGTGGCTCCCGGCAACGGCGGTGGCACGACTGGCGACGGGGTCCCGAGGTCCCGTGCGATCTGGGTACCGAGGGCGAACTGGGCGGCCAGTCCGGCGACTCCGCCTCCTCCCGAATCCCCGCGGCCCAACGACTCCGCCAGCTGCAGCTTCACGTAGTCGTTCAGGTTGCCGATCGCCGCCATGCTTGAGCGTTTGTCGATGGCCGTCTCCACCTCGGCGGGCACGGACACGTTCTCGACGATGAAGCTTCCCAGCTCGATGCCGTACTTCTCCCGGAGCACCGGGTTCAACACCGGCAGCAGCGCCTCGCCCAGTTCCGAATAGCGCGAGGCGACATCGAGGACCGGCACCTTCGCGCTCGCCAAGGCGTCGCTGAAGACGCTCACGAACCGCGAACGCATCGAGTCCTGGAACTCGTCGATCCGGAAATGGTGGTCCGTGCCGGCGACCTCCTTCAGGAAGACCTTCACGTCGGCGACCTTGAAGTCGTAGGTGCCGAACGCGCGGACGCGGACGATCCCGAAATCCGGGTCCCGCAGCATGATGGGGTTGCTGGTTCCCCACTTGTTGCCAGTGAACAGCCGGGTGTTGACGTAGTAGACGTCGCACTTGAACGGGGACTCGAAGCCGAACTTCCAGCCCATGAGCGTGCTCAGGACCGGGATGTTCTCGGTCTTGAGCGTGTGCTTGCCGGGTCCGAACGTGTCGACGAACTGGCCCAGGTGGACGAACTGGGCCACTTGCGACTCGCGCACGATCAGTTGGGCCCCGTTCTTGATCTCCTTGTCCTGGTCCGGAAAGCGCCAGCTCAAGGTGTCACGCGAGTCATCCTCCCATTGGATGATCTCCAGCAACTGCGTCTTGATGTAGTCCATCAGTCCCATATCGGTCCTTTCGCAAGTGGTGTGAGAAGTGCCCGGCCACTCTGTCCGGGCCACGGAATCCAAGAACAGGAAACCAAGGCCCCATTTCCAAGGAGCCCCGGAGGTTCAGGGCTGCTTCGGCGCCAACGGTGCGGCCTCTGCGGAGCCGTCCTTCGCCTTCGCCTTGGACGTCGCCTTCGACCCGGCGCCGGCGGACTTGAACGCGCCGGTGATCAGAACCTCCTCCGACTTCTTCTTCTTAACCCGGCCGTTGAAGGAGTCGCCGACGACGATGTCGGAGACGACGGCGGCCTTGCCGTCACGGCTGTAGCGGCTGGTGCTGGAGATCTGGACGGCGTGTTCCGTCGACTTGCCCTTGCCCTTCACGGTCACCGTCACGGTCATCGCCTTGGAATCGACCGCCGTCACCGTGCCACGGACCCCGATGCCCGGGAGCTTCGGGGCGGCGGGCTTCGCCGGCGCGGCAGGCTTCTGCGTCTCGGCTTCCCCTGAAGGAAGAAGCAGTTCCCCGGTTGGTGCGGAGGTCGAGCCCTCTGCGGAAAGCGGGGGGGCAACCAGGGGCAAGGCGGGCGTCACCGGGAGGTTGGTGGACCCAAGTCCACCACTCGGCGAGACACCGGAATCGGTCGCCGGCACCTGCGCCGTGACCAATAGGGCTGCGAGGGTGGAAACCACGGACAGACGGAACGCGAAGGACTTCAGCGGATTCATTTTCTCGGGATGCAACGGAGTTCAGGCGACCTGGGATCTCGGGCCGCGGCGACGAACGAACCAGAAGCCAAGAAGACGCGCAATGGCCGGTCGGACCGTCCGTCCGTTCCCGCCGGCTTCGGGATCACTCGCCCCCCCTCGCCTGGAACACGGCGCTGCCCTTGGCCGCCTTGGAAACGAGGTCGACACGGTAGGACGTACCGGCCTTCAGTGGCTGGGCGACGCCGGGAACCACGCTCTCCTTCATCCCCTCGGGGAGATCGCCGTAGAGGAATCCCCGGGTCGGAGGGGTCTTCGGCGTGGATTCCAGCTTCCAGACCGCCCGGACCACCTTGTTGGTGTCGGTCGCATCCAACTCCGAGACGACCACGGTCTTCAAGGCGTGGTCCTGATCGAGCCCGATGACGACCGGCAGGGCCTCCCCAGACGCCGCCTGGCGCAGCGGTCGAAAAGAGACACTCACTTGAATAGCCTTTTTCTCGAACCAGTCGGTGAACCGGTAGACGTAGATCCCACCCAGGAAGGTGAGGAAAAGGCAGAGGCCGAGAGTCTTGCGTTCCATAGTTCTGACCCGATGGCGGACGGCGGTGGAGCGCTGGGCATTCGACATGACTCCTTGGAAAGGTCGGGATCACGTCGCTTGGAAACGCCCGTCAAAGAACATGAACCCGAAGCCCCTGGACTCCTTCGCGCGCCACCACGCGTTCACCCTCATCGAACTCCTCGTGGTGATCGCCATCATCGCGATCCTCGCCGGGATGCTCCTGCCGACCTTGGGCAAGGCAAAGGAGAGCGCGAAACGCATTTCCTGCGTTAACAACCTGCGCCAGGTCGGCCTCGCATCGACCCTGTACACCGGCGAGAACAACGGGCTGTACCCGGAACGGAATTCGGGGCCCCGTTGGCCGGACCGCCTGCTTCCCATGTATCAGACCGTGAAGGTCCTCGTCTGCCCCAGCGACATCGCGGACGGCGGGAAGAACAAGCCGGCAACCGCCGAGACGCGAACCAACCTCGTCGCCGACTCCGCTCCCAGGACCTACATCATCAACGGCTGGAACGACTGGCACGAGCAGCAGATGGTCGGAGCCGGGGAACCCTTCAGCATGGAGACGATCGTCGGCAAATCGATGAACGAGAACCAGATGTCCGAACCGGGTGAAACCGTGGTGTTCGGCGAGAAGCTCTACTCGGTGGGCCACTACTTCATGGACCTGATGGAAGGTCGCCTCGGGAACGACAACGAGGTCCTCAACCACTCCGTCCACAACGGTGGTCCCCGCGGCACCGCCGGCGCGTC
>JAIXUV010000146.1 GCA_027483345.1 Verrucomicrobiales bacterium
GCGTGTTCCACCGCGAGGGTGCGTTCGGTGATGTCGATGACGAACACCAGCACGAGGTCCAGCTTCTCCTCGTGGCCCCGGGCCACGCTGACACGACTGATCACCCGCATCGGCTCCCCATCGAGCTTGCGGACGTCCTCCTCGATCTCGAACTCGTACCGCCCCTCGGAGAACCAGACGAACTCGTCCACGAGGTTGCGGTACGTGGAGTCGGTGAACACGAGCCCGAGGTTGGACAGCAGCCGTTCCTTGGAGTCCGCCTTGTGGACCTTGAGTACGGCGTCGTTGATGTCGATGACCCGGATCTTCGTGGTCAGCTCGCGGACCAGTTCCGGATGCGCGGCGAGGTGGCTCCGGATGTCGGTGATCCCGGCGGCCTTCATCGCGTCGAGGCCCGAGCGGACGCCGCTCATGTCCTCCACCCAAACCGGGATGGGGATGTGCTGGAACAGGAGGCGGAACCGTTCCTCGCTGACCTGGAGGGCCTCCTCCACCGCCAGGGACTCACCGGTTCCCATGCTTTCCTTGGATGAAATCACGCGAGGGTAGCTTCCCACGTCGGAGCCGAGTCGGAAACCCGGAACCTGCGGGGATGGTTCCAAGGTTCGGCATCGGCGGATTGGAGCTGGAACTTGATGGCCCACGGCCACCCCGAAGCTGTCCTTCCGTGCACAAGGACGGGCCATTTCGCCGGGAATGGTCCAGACTCCGTCCGCGAGATGAACCGACCCGACCTGACGAGCTGCCTGCTCATGGCCTTCGCCGGCGCCCTTTGGGGCATCCACGGACCGGCGTTGAAGTTCGCCTACCGTGCCGGTTTCACCCCGCCACAGCTGGTGGTGGGGGAGTGCCTGGTGGGGGCCGTCTTCTTCGGCCTGGCCGCCTTCTCGCAGCGTGCCCCCGTCCCGCGTTCTCCCGCGTTCTGGGGAAGGCTGCTCCTCGCCGCGGTGATCGGCACCGGGGTGACGCTGTTCCTCTTCCAAGCCTATCAGCTGGGCCCCATCCCCGTGGGAGCCACGCTCCTTTTCCTCTATGTGCCGTTCACCCAGATGCTGAACGCGATGGTCGACCGCCGTTGGCCGGACCGTCTCGAGTCGGTCTCCGCAGTGCTTGTGCTCGCGGGGGCGGCGCTCGCCTCGGACTTCATCCAGCTGGCCCGGGGTGCCAACCTCGCCGGCGCCCCCCATGCGATCCTGGCCGCGGCCTGCTTCGCCGGGTTCTTCGTCATCACCTCCCGCATCGGAGGAACGGGCACGCCCGTGCTGCGCTCCTTCGTCTGCTGCGCCGTCTCAACCGGCCTCATCGCCGCGCTCGGCCTGGCCCGCGGCTGGGATCTCGTGCCTTCGGTCGCTCCTTCCACCACCGCCATCTGGTTCCTGCTGCTCGGCGTGTTCGGCCAGGTGATCCCGGTGTTCGTCATGGTCCACTTCGGTCCCCGCACGGGCAGCGGCCTCGGCTCCATCCTGACCTCCACCGAACTCCCGGTCGCGGTCGTCGCCTCGGCGCTCCTCGTCGAGGATCCCGTCCGTCCTGCCCAGTGGGGCGGGGCGGCGCTGGTGCTCGTGGGCATCCTCCTTCCGCACCTCGGGCGGAGGGCTGGCGCAGCCAAGGAGTGAAGGGCGGCGGGGACGAAGGGCTGAAGCGTGGAAGCGTCGAAGCGGGGCCGGATCAGGCTTTGCGGCCGAGGATCGCGGCGACGCGTTCGCGGACGGCCGGATCCATCCGGATCAGCGGAGGCCATTCCCGCGGAAATCCTTCCCCGGCGAGCTTCCTCGTGGCGTCGAACCCCTGCTTCGATCCGATCCCGATCTGCGTGGTCGAATGGTCCAACACGTCGGCCGGTCCCCGCGTGACCAGGCTGTCCCGCTGCGGATCGGTGTCGGCGAAGAGATGGAACAGCACCTCGGAGGTGTTGTGGACGTCCACGTCGTGGTCCACGACCACGATGTACTTGGTGAACATCATCTGCCCCATGCCCCAGAGCCCGTGCATGATCTTGTACGCCTGCATCGGGTAGGTCTTGCGGATGGAGACGAACACGAGGTTGTGGAAGGTGCCCTCCGCGGGAAGCGCGATGTCCACGATCTCCGGGAAGTTCATCTGGAACACCGGCAGGAACAGCTTCACCGAGGCCGCCCCGATGTAGAAGTCCTCCATCGGCGGTATTCCAACGATGGTGGCCGGATAGACCGCGTCGCGCCGGTGGGTGATCGCGGTGACGTGGAACACCGGGTACGGCTCCGGCAGCGTGTAGTAGCCGGTGTGGTCCCCGAACGGCCCCTCCATCCGCAACGGCTCCACCGGATCCACGTATCCCTCGATCACGAAGTCCGCGTCCGCCGGCACCTGGAGGTCGGAAGTCTCGCACTTCACCATCTCGACCGCCTTCTTCCGCAGGTAACCCGCGAGCAGGAACTCGTCGAGCCCGTCGGGCAGCGGCGCGGTCGCCGCGAACGGGAACATCGGATCGCCCCCGAGGAAGATCGCCACCGGCATCCGCTTCCCGGTCTCGTAGTAGCGGCGCCCGTGCCGCGCGGCGACCTTCTGAAGCTGCCAATGCACCCCGGTCGTGCGGTCGTCGTACACTTGGATCCGGTACATGCCCAGGTTGCGCGCGCCGGTGTCGGGATCCTGGGTCACCACGCAGGGGAGGGTGACGAAGCGGCCTCCGTCCAACGGCCAACAGCGCAGGATCGGAATGTCCAGCAACGTCGGCGGCCGCGTGTCCAGGGTCGCGGGGTTCCGCCAGTCCGGCGCCGCCGGCCATGGCTCCGTCCGCGAGGGCGGCGCGTCGAACCGGTGGACGACGTCCTTGCACCGGCCCGTCGAGACCGTCTTCGGACGCGCATGGCGCAGGTCGAGGGCGAGGCCCAGCAGCTTCATCGCCTCCTTCATCGAGCCCGGCGGCTTCGCCTTCACCAGCCCGCCCAGTTCCGCGGCCACGGCGTCCACGGACGCCGCGTCCATGCTCATGGCCATGCGCTTCCAGGATCCCAGCGTGTTGATCGCCACGGGGAACGGGGACACCACGCCGTTGATCGTCGGCTTCTCGAAGAGCAGAGCCTTGCCGCCGCCCGGCTTCTTCATCTCCCGGTCGGCGATCTCGGTGATCTCCAGCTCGGTGGCGACGGGTTGGGATATGCGGATCAGCTCGCCCGCCGCGTCGAGGTGTCGGATCCAGTCGCCGAAGGATTCAAAAGCCACGGGCACACCCTACCACCCCCGGTCTCCGCGGCAAACGACCGACGACCGGGTGACAGCAGCCGGCTCAGTAGAACAGGAACGGCCACCAGTTCCGCATGGGCCTTCCCTCGGAGTCGCGGGCCCGGTTGTCGAGTCCGGGGAAGTTCTGCCGCCAGTACACCAGCCATGGACCCATGCAGTCCGGGGCCAGCCTGTCGTAGACCCGGAACGCGTCGCCGTTCCATTCCGCCGGGATCCCGTCGCCCTTCGGACCGCCTTCGCGCCAGCCTTCGATCGTGCTGAGCACGGGATTGGTGTTGGCCAGGTCGTAGTGCTGCCGCGCGTTGGGCGGCCAGTGCGCGTTCCCGCCGGCGACCACGTAGTTGCTCAACACCAGCGGATCCCCCTTCCACGGCCGCAACACCGCGAGGTCCGGTTTCGGATACTCGATGATCCGTTCCCCGTAGCGCAGGGAGTAGAAGGACTGGAACGGTGTTCCCCACCGTGCCTTGAGGTCGAAGCCCGCGAAGGCCTCGAACTCCCGCTTCAACCACGGGATCGCGCCGCAGCGGGCCATCTCCTCGAAGCTGTGTCCGAGGCTCTCCAGGAAACAGCCCGGTCCCCGGGTCGTGTTCACGAAGCCGAGCCTCAGGCTCCGCCCCGTCCATTTCTGGTCCGGGTCGCCGCCGTTGCCCGCCTGCACCGGCGCGCCTTCGATCCTGTGGAAATCCTCGCCGTAGCGGGGCATCAGCTCGATGCACTCGAACGCCCGGATGTTCCGGTCGTCGCCGTTGGAGAGGATCCAGACCTCATGGACTTCCCCGCGTTCCACCAGCTCGTCGAGCCTCAGGAAACGCCCGGGCCGTTCGGGATCCGCGATGCCGATCCGCGCCGCGAAGGCGTCGGAGAAGAAGACGTTGTGGTCGACGTTGAACCCCTCCGTGACGCCCGCCTTGAGCGGGAACGACATGGCGTTCAGGCGGTCCTTCGGGGCATCGGCCTCCCTCAGGTCCACGAGGCGGGCGACACGGTACCGCAGGAAGGCCGGCGCCGCGGCGTCCTTGTATCCGTGCCAACGGCTCGATTCGGCGACGCCGGCGACGATGTTCGAGACCAGGGCCTCGAGACGGGCGCGCGGCGCGTGGTTGTCGAAGTTCAAAACCAGCAGCCGGGGCTCCATGCGGCGGATGCGCGTGTGGTTCTCCATGAGCCACGGGTCCCCGTTGGCACGGCTGACGGAGTTGGGCCACACCGATGGGCTGTCGTCCCCCGCCTGCAGGACCCCCGCGGGCCGGAGCAGGCACGCGGCCAACAGGGCCGGAATCATCGAGGAAAAACGCACGGCCGGAGCCTGCTGGCCCCGGCCGTCGTTGCCAATGCTGCGAGATGTCCGTCGTCCACGGTCCGTTGTCCGTTGGGTCCCGTTCCACGTCCGACGTCACCTTGGCACCCTTCAACCATTCAACCTTTCAACCCCATTCAGTCCTGAACGACCCGGAAGAATCCGGCCGTGGTCCCGGTCCCCAACTCGACGCGAATCGGTCGGTACGGATCCGCCGGCACCCACGGCGTCCATGCCTTCAGATCCGGGGAGAACTCGATGCGACCGCCCGACTTGCCAACGGGCACCTGCAGCTCCAGCGAACCGTCGCCGGTCCTTGCCCATCCCAGGTACCGCGCCGTCTGACGGTCGGCCCGGCGCGCCTCCGGGGCCGGGGCCTCGTCGTCGAGGATCGTCACCAACCCGGATTGACCGGCCACGCCGAAGTCCGCCCGGGTGATCTCCATCCGGAAGGCGCGGTCGCCCTGGGCCCGGTCGTCCCCGTGGACTGCCACCTCAACGACGCCGTTGGTCTGGCCGGGCTGCAGCGTCAGTGATCCCAGCACCGGCGTGAAATCGCGTGCGACCTGCCGGTTCCCGTCGAAGCCGTCCTCGAGAGCCGTGCCCGCGACCGAGCGGAACTGGATCCACATGGGGAAGGCGTTGGTCTGGGGAATGGACACAGGCACCTGGATCCGTTGGGTTCCACCGGTCTCCCGGACCGTGACGTTGCCGACGGCGACCCGGTACGAGTCCTGGTCGGTGATGGCGACGGTGACCGCATGGGCCGCCACGTATTGGGGATTCGGATTCGGTCCCGGCACTTCCGACGGCACGAAGAGGAACGCGTTCACGACCTGTGAGATCTCACCACGCACGGTCTCGACCGGTTCCGCCTCCGCGTCGTCCACGACCGGGATCTCGATGAAGACCTGTGTCTGCCCGGCGGGAATGCGGTAGAGGTAGCGGGTCGGTTGCCCGACACGGTCGGGAAGAGCGTTGCCCGTGGTCGGCCTGAGGTAGTCGGATCCGAACCGGGCGGTCCCTCCGACGACGCCGAAGGCGAACTCCACGTCCTGCACTGACGGGTGGGTCAGCGAGGCGCAGAAGACGATGTTGCTGACCGTCTGGATCCCGTAGCCGCCCGGCCCCTCCCAGGCGCCACCGCCGACCAGATAGATTCCCGGTCCGTCGTCGTCGGTGATGACCACCCTTGCCGTCCCGTCACCGCCGATGGTCGCGTTCACCACGTTGGTGAGGAACAGGCCGAACTGCTCGTCCAGCTCGTCCTCCCAGTCGCCGAAGACCTGGTTGGTGGCGAACGCCTGGACCTGGCCGGCCGGGATGACCACGACGTTCGTGGCCGGGATGAAGTCCTGCGAGCCCCAGTTGAGCGGGGCTACCGCGGTGCCGTTGCGTGTGGCGACCGTCACCCGGATGTCCTGCGGGCTGGGGACGGAGAGCCAGACGCGGCTGAGGACCGGTGTGTTGCCCTGGGTGCGGGCCGGCCAGGATCCGCCCTCGACCACGGTCGTGTTGTCGATGCGGACCTGGGGCCCGTCGTTGTCGAGGATCGTCGCGGGTGCGTCGTTCGTGCGGAGGGCGACATCGACCGGGGATGAGAGGTTCAGGAGGACGGTTTCGTCGGCCTCGTCCAATGCGTCCTCGGCCGTCGTGGTGGAGAGGGTGACCTGCCGTTGGCCGGGAGCGAACTGCACCAGTTGCGCCAGCGGCTGGTAGTCCGTGCGGACCGTGGCGGAGCCGTTGCGGGTCTCCACCCGGACCGAGACCGGGAAGGCGCTGGCCCGCGAGAGGCGCAGCGTCCAGGAGACGGGTGATCCCTCCGTGGCGGGGGAGCCGACGACGTCGACGAAGAGGTCTGGCGCGAGCTTTTCGAGGACGACGTCGGCGAGTTCGTATCGGAAGCCGGAACGCCCGTTGCGGGCGAAGGGATCCCGCCGGATGACCTGTCCGACGGAGAGGCGCAGCGGGCTGTTGGCACAGTCCTGGAGGAAGGCGTCCACAATGCCCGCGGCCTCCGGGGAAAGGGCGCCGCCGGTCCGGACGAACCGGAACGGGCTGATCGAGGCGGATGCGGTGTCGTCGACGACGTCGGCGAGGTTCCCGTAGTTGATCGTGAGGTCGAGCGGCACGTTGGCGGCGGTGGCGATGGTCTCCTCGCCCCAGAGGAGGCTGAGCGAACCCCGGCGGTAGCGGCGGAGTTCGACGTGGTTGGTGGGGTCGTAGGTCCAGTCCGCGCCCTGGCGATCCGCGCCGAGGTCCATCCGCTCGAGCCGGATCGAGAGACGTCGCAGGCTTCCGGCCGGACGTTGTGCGAGCCAGCCGGAGACGACCGGGAATCCAGCGATCGCGCCCGTGGTGCGCAGTGAGGCGGTGGACCCGGCGGTGATCCGGTCGAATCCGGGCCAGGCGAGGTGGTGGTCGGCGAAGACGGCCACGGGGAACACGCCGCGCAGCCAGGTGAGCTCATGGCCGGTGCGTTGGGCTTCCGGGCCGCCGGCCGTGGACCGGTTCCAGCCGACGACGCCATCCGCTTGGGGAACCCCACGGAAACCGATCCCAGCGGCCGAGGCGGATGGGAGCAGGGTGGTGGTGGCGGAGAGGGCGAGGGCGAGGGCGGCAAGGATCCTCTGGAACCGGGAAGAGAACGGTTTCGATGTCATACGGGACGGACTTCCAGCAGCCCCATGCCCGTTCTTACCGCTGTCGCCTCCGGAATTGTACGGAGTGCCCGTCGTCCGTTGCCGCCCCTTCGCCCCTTCGCCCCTTCAACCTTTCAACCTTTCAACCTTTCAACCTTTCAACCCTTCACTGCTCCAACTCCTCACCCCTCCGCCAGCGGCTCCAGCGGGGTCCGTTTCCTCTCCCGCAGTCGACGCAGCTCGTCCAGCACCGCCAACCGCTCCTCGTCGAGCAGCGCCGGGTCGGCCAGGCGGCCGTTGTTGAGCGCGATCTGACGATCCGCCCAGCCGTCCCGCAACCGCCTCACCAGGTCGAGCAGACCCCGCTCCGGCTCCGGGATCTCGCGCTGCTCGGTCGCGGCCTCGGTGATCAGGCCTTGGGCGAAACCGTCGCCCTCGAAGCGCCCCAGGAGGCCCGGGATGTCCCCGCCGGTCTGGAAGTGCACCGCGAGGATCCGCTGGACGGCGGGATTCACCACCCAGTCCGGATCCAGGTAGGCCGTCGCCGCGTCCCGCAGTTCGGGCGTCAACAGGATGTACTTCAACAGCCACAGCTCGTTGGTCGATGGCCTTGTCGGCGGCGGGGCGTGGACCGCGTCCAGGACGTCGTCCGGCGGTTCGTCCGGATTCTGGACCGGTTCCGCCCGACGCGGCCTCTGGGCCGACTCGTGGCGCTTGAACTCCGTCCGCACCGACCCGACGTCCACGCCCAGCCGCTGGGCCGTGCGCTGAGCGTAGGTGTCCACCAGCACCGCGTTGCCGGTCTTCCGCGTCGCCTCCGCCATCGAACGCAGGACCACCAGCCGGCCGCGGTCCGAGGACGTGTCGTTCTCCGCGCAGAGGTGCTGCAGGTAGAAGTCGAAGAAGCCCTGCGCGCGTCCGAGCACCGTCCGGAAGGCGTCCGCGCCCTTCGACTTGATGAACGAATCCGGATCGTCCGGCGGCGGGATCGACGCGACCTTGATCGCCAGGCCCGACGACAGGAGGTCGTCGAGCGCGCGCACCGCGGCGTTGCGTCCCGCCTTGTCGCCGTCGAAGCACAACACCACCTCGTCCACGTAGCGTTTCAGGATGCGGGCGTGGTCCCCGGTCAATGCGGTCCCCTGGGGCGCGACCACGTTGCGGATCCCGGCCGCGTGGCACGCGATGGTGTCGAGCTGCCCCTCGGCGACCACGGCGTGGCCCGCGTCGAGGATCGCCCGCTTGGCCTTGTCCAGGGCGAAGAGGACGCGGCCCTTGGTGAAGATCGGCGTCTCCGGCGAGTTCACGTACTTCGCCGACTTCTCGTCGCCCTGCAGGATGCGGCCGCTGAAGGCGATCACCCGTCCCTGTTCGTCGCAGATGGGGAACATCAGGCGCCCGCGGAACCGGTCGTACCAACCGCCGGAATCGCGCCTCAGGATCAGGCCGGCCTGCTCGCACAGCTCCGGGGCGAAGCCCTTCGACTTGGCCCAGTTCACCGTGTCGTCCCACGACTCGGGCGCGGCGCCGATGCGGAACTCCCTCACGGCGTCCTCGGAGACCCCGCGCCTCGCGAGGTAGGCGCGGGCCACCTCGCCGGCGGCCTCGGTCGCGAGGCAGTTCTGCCAGCGGACCGTGATCGCCTCGTGCAGCTTCAGCAGCTGGTCCTTGATGGACCGCTGGGCCTGCGCCGCCGGGTTGTCGTCGAACTCCAGCGGGATCCGCGCGCGCTCCGCCAGCCGCCGGACCGCCTCCATGAAGTCGAGGCTTTCGTACTCCTTCACGAACGAGAAGACGTCGCCGCCCTTCCCGCAGCCGAAGCACCGGAAGATCTGGCGCGACGGGTTCACGTTGAAGCTGGGCGACTTCTCCCGGTGGAACGGACAGAGGCAAACGAAGTTCGCGCCGTTCCGCTTGAGCGGGATGTACGAACCGACCACGTCCACGATGTCGTTCGCGGCGCGGATCTGCTCCAGGGTGCTGGGTGAGACGAGGGGCATCGTCGTTCGTCGTGGCCGGTCGGAGCGGGCCTACATCGCCTCCGTGTAGTTCACGTAGCCGATGAACATCTCGTCGTCGGTCTGCTCGCCGAAACCGACCCGGCTCGCGGCGTTCGGGTTGAAGGGATTCCAACGCGAGTTGTCGAAGGTGCCCTGGATCCTCAGGCGCGAACCGGCGGGCAGCCGCACCGGCTCGGCGAGGCGGTAGAGCGCCTGCCAGGCGAAGTCGTACTTCGGCACGTTCAGGAGCGTCCGCACCGATCCGTCCGGGAGCACCGCCTCGAAGCGCATGGAGTTCCCGCGGTAGTGCATGTGCGGACTCAGCTCCCGCACGTCTACCGCCGTGGCGAACGTCCGCTCGCCTTGGATCCGGTAGCCCTTCTGGCCGGGCTGGATGTCGATCGCGGTGTTGTAGGCCGCGCTGGTCTTCAGTTCCGAGGCCGGGGCGCGGTCGGACAGATAGAGCCCGATCTCCGAGGCGTCCGTGGTGGCGGTGCCGTTCGGCGTGTAGTGCATCTGGAAGACGAGGATTCCCCGGCCGGCGAGCAGCTTCCCGGTTCCGGGCGGATAGAACGACTGCTTCATGCCCGGGACGAACGCCGCGAAATAGCCCGCCAGCCCGCCCTGGATCGCGTTCACCTGCGCCAGCATCTGGGACAGCGTCCCGGGCACCACCTGGAAGACCAGCGCATGGTGCACCACCGACGGGTTGCCCGGCCGCACCGCCGCCGCCCGGATCCATCGATTGGTCGGTAGGGAATTCGTGACGAACAGATAGGAGTACGGCACCTCGCCACGGGCCGGGATGTTCTGGCGCGGAAGCCGCAGCACGAGGTCCGGCGTTCCCAGCGGCCAGGTGCCCGGCTGGCCCGCGGGCTCCGCAAGCGGATCCGCCCCCACGCCCCGCGGCGCCCCGGCATCCAACCAACCCACCAGGGTCTCCCGTTCCGCCGGGCTCAGGTTCATGTCGTTCTCGAAGGCGCCGTGCGAGGGGTCCGCATGCCACGGAGGCATCAGGCCCTCCATCAGGTTGGCCCGGATGGAAAACGTCCGGTCCGCCACGGAGGCGTGGTTCGTGATCGCCCAGGAGCCGATGTCACCCGGACGATGGCAGGTCTGGCACTTCTCCCGGAGCAACGGCGCGATCTCGGTCCGGTAGTCGGCGACCTTCGGTGTTCCCAAGGCCAGCGCCGGTCCCGTGGACCGCACGAACTCCACGGCCGGTGACCGGTCGGAAAGGAACCGCGTGACCGCGTCCGACAAGGGCGTCGTGCGTGCCGCAGAGGCGGATCCCGGATTGCAGTCCTCTTCCACGGCGCCCCGGTAGAAGACCGTCGCCGTGGCCCAGTCAATGGCCACGGCCTCACCGGCCCGGGTGATCCCGTAGCTCCGGGTCACCAACCGGGCCTCGTCGTCGAGCACCGGCACCGTCACGCCGGCCGCGGCGGCCGCGGCGGCCACCGCGGACCGCGCATCCGTCGGGGCCAACATCCAATAGACCATTCCGTTGGTCGCGCCGGCTGCGGCCAGGGGTCTCAGTGCCGACCAGTCCGCGGCCAGCGTCGCCGCCGAGGTGGCCACCAGCACCACGCCGCGCGCATCCCCTTCGCGGAAGAGCTCGTGGGATTCGCCCAGGTGGTCCGTCAGGCGGAAGTTCGGCATCTGGAGCAGTGGCGGACGTGAAACCTGACGCATCCGGTAGAACCGCCGTGCGCGGCTCCTGGCCTCGGAATCCATCCAGTCATGGTGTCCGGATCCCGGGGCCAACTGGATCAGCGGCTGCCACTCGGAGCCGAACAGGTCGTCCGCCGCCTCGAGGACCGACGCCTGATCCTGGTCCGGGGACAGCGGCAGCCGCAGCCGGGGCGCACCGCAGAAGGCGTCGACCACGGCCTGGACCTGGACCCGGGGTGCCTCGGTCCCGGTGGCGACCGAGGATCCGGCCTGAAGCAGACCCGACGTCAGCACCGCCAGCGCAACGCGTCGGAGGCCGGAGATCGCCGGAAGGGTTCTCATCGACCTCGGGGAAGACGCGGCATTCGCTTTCGGGAGAAGTGAGGACGTGACGGTATGGACCAACGACATGGGGTCAAACTGGGATACCCCACCGGCGCCATCAATCCCGGAGAACGAAAGAAGCGACCGGCTGGCCGCCTTTGTGCGGACCGGTTGCGTCTGCACTCTCCATTTGACAGCCGGGCGGCGGACGAGTTTTCATCCACAACCGGTCGGCGCGCTCGTCTATCGGCTAGGACACGGCCCTCTCAAGGCTGAAAGACGGGTTCAATTCCCGTGCGCGCTACCACTCAGTATCAACGACTTACGCGGAAGTGCAGTAAAAGTGCAGTAAAATGCAC
>JAIXUV010000275.1 GCA_027483345.1 Verrucomicrobiales bacterium
ACCAACGTCGTCATCCGGGTGATGGCGGCCAACCTCAACGGGAACGCGCAGAGCTACCAGCCCTTCGCCCTGCGCATCCTCAAGGGCCTGGCACCCGACGTGGTGGCCATCAACGAGTTCAACTACGGCAACAACTCCGCCGCGGACCTTCGGTTCATGGTCACCAACACGCTGGGCGCCGGCTTCCATCACCACCGGGAAGCCGGTTCCGGGATCCCCAACGGGATCCTCAGCCGATGGCCGATCGTCGCGGCCGGCGAATGGGATGACCCCACCCTTTCCGACCGCGACTTCGCCTGGGCCCGGATCGACGTCCCGGGTCCGGACGACCTCTACGTCGTCAGCGTCCATCTCAAGGCGAGCGGCGGCAGCGAAAGCCAGCGTCAGCAACAGGCGGTGCAACTGCGGACGCGCGTGACCTCGGACTTCCCTTCCAACGCGCTGGTGGTGGTCGCCGGGGACTTCAATCTCCAGTCGCGCAACGTGGCCTCCGAACCGGCACTCGGGGTGTTCGGCGGCTTCCTGCGCGACGTACCGATCCCCACCGACCAGCAGGGCGACCCCGACACCAACAACGGCCGCAGCCGTCCCTACGACGTCATCCTCCAGAGCCCCACGCTGACGCCCAAGGTGGTCCCGGTGCGGATCGGGTCGCAGTCGTTTCCCAACGGACTCGTCTTTGATTCCCGCGTCTACAATCCCCTCGCGGACGTCTCCCCGGTCCTCCGCACCGACTCCGGCGAGGCCCAGCACATGGCCGTGCTGAAGGACTACCGACTGGACTACACGACAACCCACCGATTCGAGATCGAGATCCCCCAGCTGGAGGTGGAGGCGGACCGGATGGTCTGGGACAGCCCCGCCGGTTTGTCTTGGCGCCTGGAGAGTTCCGCGGACCTCGCCCGGTGGACGCCGCTGGCCACCAATTCCGGTCCCGCGCTCCGACGTTCGGTTCCGCTGCCCCCGGATTCTGCGGCGTCCCGATTCCTCAGGATCGTCTTCGTTCCCTGACGAAGGGCGGAGTCGTCCGCTCCTTCCCGGTGGGAGTCTCCGGTGGTCCATCCGATCGAAGGCGCGTCAACGTGGGAGAACCGTGTCTTGACCGCCGGGCGCGGCGCGTGCTGGAATTTCGGCCCCGGTGGAGAGGTGGCCGAGTGGCTGAAGGCGCTGGTTTGCTAAACCGGTTTACGGTCAAAAGCCGTAACGGGGGTTCGAATCCCCCCCTCTCCGCCATTTTCCCCGGTGAAGCCGCTCTCGCCCGGATTCCGTTTCTCCTGCACCGTGGGCCGGAGGATGAAGCTTTCGTTCCGCCGGTCTGATCTCGCCCTGACCCATTCCTGGGCCATCGCCACCGACGTCTCCGCCGGCAAGGTCGGCGGCAAGGACATCTATCCCGTCGTCTTCGTGGAACTCCAGGACGCGGATGGCCGTTGCGGCATCGGTGAAGGTTCCCCCTCCAGCCAGTATCACGAAAACTGGGAGACCGTCTTCCGCTTCCTGCGTCAGGTGGATCCGGACCGGCTGTCCTTCGACGACGTCGCGGGCGGCATGGAGTACCTCGCGTCGCTGCCCGGCACGAGCATGCCGGCGCTCTGCGCGGTGAACCTGGCGTTGCTGGACGGCGCGGCCAAGGCGGCGGGGCGGCCGTTGCATGGGTTCCTCGGACTGGACTTCCCGGCGGGGGGAAGGATCTCGTCGTTCACTATCGGCCTGGACACGCCGGAGATGATCGAGCGGAAGGTGCACGAGGCCTCGCGGTATCCGGTGCTCAAGATGAAGCTGGGTTCGCCCGCGGACCGCGAGAACCTCGCCGCCTTGCGACGCGCGGCCCCGGGCAAGACCGTGCGGGTCGATGCCAACGCCGCCTGGAAGACCAAGGAGGAAGCCTTGGAACGGATCGAATGGCTGGCCACGGACGGCGCGATCGAGTTCGTCGAACAGCCGATGCCTGCGTCCACACCGCTGAACGACCTCATCTGGCTCCGGGAACGGTCGCCGTTGCCCTTGGTGGGGGACGAATCGTACCAGGGAGCCGCCGACGTGAACTTCTGCTCGCAGGCCTACCACGGGGTCAACGTGAAGCTCGTGAAGACCGGCGGGGTGAGCGCCGGCAAGGTGGCCCTCGAGGCGGCCCGTTCCAAGGGACTCAAGACCATGCTGGGCTGCATGATCGAATCGAGTGTCCTGATCAGCGCCGCGGCGCACCTGGCTTCGCTGACCGACTGGTTGGACCTTGATGGAAACGTACTGATCACCAACGACCCTTACCGTGGCGTCGCCAACGTCGACGGCCGGCTCGGATTCGGCTCCGGTGGGAGTCGCCCTGGGATTGGCGTGGTCGCCGCCGGCGCCTGATGACGAAAAAGGCCGCCCCTTTCGGGAGCGGCCTTGGATCGGTTGGATCCGACGGGTCGGATCCGGTCGTCGGATCAGTGCTTCTCGGGCTTGTGCACGCTATGGCAGGCCTTGCAGTTGACCGCGGCCTTGTAGGCGTCCATAGCGCCGGGCTTGCCGGCGACGAGGTCGGCGGCGGCCTTGTTCAGCGCCACCGTCTTCTCGGTCCAGCTCGCGAGGTCACCCGCGGGCGGCTTGTTCAGTGCCAACTGGGCGACCAGCTCGGCGAGATGCGCGATCTCGGCCGGGGTGCCCTGTCCCTTGGTGACGCGGGCGTTGAGGGATTCCTTGCCTTCGAAACCCTCTTCCATGACCTGTTCGACGGTCTTGGTGGGCTTGGAGGACATGGACGAGCAGCCGGTGGCGGCGAGCAACGCGACACCGGAGAGCAGGGTAACGGTGATCTTGTAGTTCATGGGCGACATTAGACCCGCGGATGGAAACGGATCTCCCCGAGGAACTCAAGCCATGGGAACGAAACCGATGCGGAAGGTAGAGAATCAGCCGGGGCAATGGGGAGCCTCTTGCCGAGTGAACGCGACCAGAGGCGGCGCGAGAGCGTCGTGGAGTGCGCGAGTCCTCTCGCGCTTTCTTTGGGAAGGACACGGATTCCATGGATTCCACGGAGTCGCTTCAAACTTCCGGATCAGCACTTGCAATAGGGAGCCGCACGCTCAGCCGCAAAGCCGTGAAGGGCGGGAAGGGGAGCGCAGGACTTTCGGCGGGGAGCCTGAACACGGTCCAGTTGTGGCCAATTCGCTTCCGGTTGCGATGACCTCGGCCGCCCGACCCGAGGGATCCTTTTCCCATATCTCCGTTGGCTCCGCGCCTCCGCGGGAGAACGAATAATCCGCCGGCGTTTTCCTCGCAGGCGGAGAAGCGGAGACGCAGAGGAGTTCTACAACCAAGGGTGCCAGGGGTGCCAGGGATTCACCGCCGAATCGGACGCCCGATGCTCGACGCCCAGCTGCTGCGTCTTGGCGCCTCGGCGGGAGGGTGCCTCTCTTCGGGCGGACCCATTCGACGCCGTCGCTCGGTGATTCCCTCCGTTGATTTGCCGTCGGTCTTGGGTTTCAATGCACCTGTGATCCGGAAATTCAAAGGGGCGCAGTGGCTGTGCCTGCTGTTGGGAATCTGGCTTGCAGCCGGTTGCCAGAGCGGGGCCAAGGAACTGTGGACCGGCCGGGTCGGGACCTACTCGATGGATGAAGCCATCAAGGAACTGGGACCGGCGGATCGGCAGGCGACCACGACCGACGGCGTCACGGTCGCACAATGGCTGGTCTCCCGATCCCGCGTCTATTCGCGGAACCCGGGTTTCGCGAGCTGGGGGATGTTCAATTCCGACATCTCCTCGACTCCCGATCTGTACCTGCAGCTCACCTTCGGCAAGGACGGTCGGCTCGCCTCCTGGAAAAAGGTCATGAAATGAAACGGCAACGCACGGACTCCGGTGTGGACCACGGCTGGATGGGCGCGATGAACCGCGCCATGCGCTGGTGCCTTTTCCTTGGGATCATCGGCTTCATCGTCGCGCAGTACGTTCCGCTCATCCAAAAGAACCACCGGCTGCGGAAGTCCCTGTCGGAATGGAAGGAATCCGAGTCGAGGCTGGCCTCGGTCCACGGCGCCAACCGGAAGCGCATCCACGACCTGAAGGAGAATCCCGTCGTGATCGAGCGCACCGCGCGCGAGATGCTCCAGCTGGCGAGGCCAGGTGAGAGCGTCGTCACCTTCCTCAATCCCACCGGCACGGGTCCGTCGTCTTCCCCTTCACCCGCCGCACCGGCCGCGGTGGTGACACCGGCCCTCGGTACCGTCCGTTGAGGGCCGGCCTCCTGGACCCACCCGATCGGCTCCCCACCGCGCCACTTCCGACGCCGAGCCACGACGAATGGGCCAGATACGGGATCAGCAGGGCGTTTCCTTCCGGACCGGGACCGGACTTCCGGAATCCGCGCCGCTGTCGATCCTGATCCTCGGCGGAGGCCAACCGGATCCGGCTTCGTCCTCCTGGCTTTCCGCCGCGGCGGGGGTGCCGCTGGAACTGGTCCACGTCGCCGAACCGGGCGCGGTGGCCCGCAGGCTCCTTGAGCTGGCCCGGTCGGGACGTCCGCCTCAATTGGTCCTCGCCGGACCAACCCTGCCGCTTTCCCACCTCCGCAAGCTGTTGTGGGAATGGAGGTCGGTCATCGGGGACCTCGAGGTGCTGCTGGTGGGCGCGCCGGGTGTCGCCGCGCGTCGCGAGGAGCCCTGCATCCAGGTCGTTCCTTCGGGACTGCAACCGGACCTGGTGACCGTGGTGGCGGGCGGGATTGCCCAACGGGTGGCGCAGGGACGTTCGCTGAGGTTGGAGCTGGAACGGGAGCGCTGCGAACGCGAGGTGCGGAGCGCCGAGATCCGGGAGACGGAATCGCGTTTCGCGGCCGCATTCCGCTGCCTTCCGGTTCCGTTGGCGTTGCTCACCCCGGACCGCGGACGCGTCCACGAGGCGAACGACCGCCTGCTGCAGCTCCTGGGACGCGACGTCCTGGGACTCGTCGGCTACACCTTCGAGGAGTCCGGATGCCTGCTGGATCCCTATGCTTGGAGGGGTCTGCTGGAGCGGTTCGCTGTGGAGGAACGTGTCCGCGACCAGCCGCTGCCGCTCCGCTGTGGGTCGAGGATCCTGGACACGCGGGTCTCCATGGAACCGCTGGGGCTGCCGGACAGCCGGCTGCTGCTGCTCATCATCGACGACCAGACCGAGCGGTTGGCCCTGGAACGGCAGCTCCGGCATTCCCAGAAGCTGGAAGCCGTCGGCCAGTTGGCCGCGGGGGTGGCCCACGACTTCAACAACCTGCTCACGGTCATCGACGGCTACACGGGGTTGCTCCTGGCCCGCGAGGACCTCGACGGCGAGGTGGTCGACGACGTGCGGAAGATCGCGCAGGCCTCGGAGAGCGCCTCGGCGTTGACGCGCAAGCTGCTCGCGTTCTCGCGCAAGCAGGTGCTCCAGCCCCGACCGGTCCAGATCAACGAGCATGTCCTTTCGCTTCAGGACATGCTCACGCGGCTCATCGGCGAACAGGTGGAGCTGCGGTTCGAGCTGGGGCCCGGCGCGCCGACGGTGCTGGGCGATCCCTCGGGAATCGAACAGGTCATCCTCAACCTCGCCCTGAACGCCCGCGACGCGATGCCCGCGGGCGGCGTCGTGACCATCGGGACCCTGGTCCGAGAACTGGCCGCACCGATGCCCCGGAACGCCGATCCCGCCCCGCCGGGCCGCTACCTGGAGCTGTCGGTCAGCGACACCGGGACCGGGATGACCGAGGAGGTGCGTGCGCGCATCTTCGAGCCGTTCTTCACCACCAAGGAACCGGGGAAGGGGACGGGCCTGGGGCTCTCGACGGTGTTGGCGATCCTGCGTCAGCACGGCGGCTGGATCGACGTCCGGAGCCGCCTCGGAGAAGGCACCGTGGTCACCGCCTACTTCCCGGTCATCGAGACCGCGGCCCCCTCCGTGCAGCGCGTGCCGGTCCCGTCGTTGCCGGCGGTGTCGGGCAGGAAGGTGCTGCTGGTGGAGGACGAGGAGTCGGTCCGTTCCTACGCCCGGATCGTGCTGACCCGGGCGGGGTTCCAGGTGACCGAGGCGGAGAACGGGGACACCGCCCTGGAGCTGTGGAAGGGGGCCGACGGCGGGTTCGGGCTGGTGGTCACCGACATGATCATGCCGGGCAGCCTTTCCGGCGGCGCGTTGGCGCTCGAGCTGCGGCGTGGCAATCCGAAAGTCCCAATCCTGTTCATCAGCGGCTACTCCGCGGAGCTGTCGGACCATGAGCTGGTCCACGAGTCGGTGTTCCTCGCCAAGCCCTTCTCGCCGGGCGCCCTGTTGGCCAAGGTCCAAAGCTGCCTGCAGGACCTGGTGGGAACCGGCGGCTGACGGATTTGCTTCCAGGCCCATGCGGTCCCGCCATGCTTCGCCCATGGATCAACAGGACCAGCTCCGGGAACTCTTCCGCATGCAGAAGGCGCTCAACGAGCGCATCGGCGTCGTCACCGACGGGATGTCCGAGGCCGACAAGACCAAGTGGGTTCTGAACTACACGCGCGCCATGACCCAGGAGTTGGCGGAGCTGACCGACAGCGTCCCGTGGAAGTGGTGGGCGAAGTATCAGAAGTTCGACGAACAGAACGCCCGGGTCGAGGTGGTCGACCTGCTCCACTTCCTGATCAGCCTCGCCCAGGTCCTCGGGATGGGGGCCGACGACGTCTTCGCGGCGTACGTGAAGAAGAACGAGGTCAACTTCAAGCGTCAGGACAGCGGCTACACCGCGAAGGACGCGGACGACTCGAGGCACATTTGATCCCGGCCGTACCTGGGTTAGATAGGGCCCATGAACGGTGACCGAATCCAGATGCCGTGGCTGCGGCTGATCCTGGCCCTGCTGCTTTCCGGCGTGGCGGCCTTGGGATCCGACTTCCGAGCCGAGTTGGGGCGGCTCCAATCCGAGCTGGAGGGGCGTCCCAGCGACGCTTCCCTCCTCCTGAAGCTCGGGAAGCTCTGCCACAACGAGTCGGCGCTCGGGCAGTCGGACGCCAAGGAGACCGAGAAGCTCGCGTCGCGCTACCTGGTCAAGCTGCGCGAACTCCAGCCCACCAACGCCTTCGCCCGTGCGCTGCTCGGCAGCACGCGGACCCTTGGAGCCCGGCACGCCTTCCTTCCGACCACCAAGCTCCGGATGGTGCGCGAGGGGCTGAAGGAGATGGACGCCGCGGTGGAGGACGCCCCGGAGGATCCGGACGTGCGCTTCACCCGGGCGGCCAACAACGTCTTCCTTCCCGACCTCTTCGGACGGCGCGAGAGGGTGATCGCCGATTTCGTCTGGCTTTCGGAGAAGGTGGCCGCTGAACCGGCCCGGTTCGGGGACGAGTTCCGGCAGTACGTGGCGCTGTACCATGGAATCGCGGCCCGGCGGTACGGGGAGTTGGACAAGGCGACCCGGCTGTGGCAGTCAGGGCTGGCCATCAACCCAGGCTCCAAGGTGGCCGAACTCATCCGACTGGAACAAACCCGAAAGCCCTCCTGATGCCCCTTTCCAAACCCCGTCTCGCCGACACCCTCGTCCGCAGGATCCCGCCGAGCCATCGGGCGGACCTTTCCGGCATCCTCATTCCCGAGTCCGAGCTCCAGACGCGCATCGCGGCCATCGGGCGCGCCATCGCGAAGGACTATGTCGGCAAGGAGGTGCTCGTGGTCTCCCTGCTCAGCGGAACGGTGCTTTTCCTCGCCGATCTCCTGCGCCAGCTCCCGTTCCCCCTGCGCGTCGACTTCATGGGGGTCTCCTCCTACCACTCCGGCACCGAATCCGGCCATCTGGTCTTCAACAAGGAACTCAAGCTGGAGGTGAAGGGAAGCCATGTCCTGCTCGTGGACGACATCCTCGACACCGGCAAGACGCTGCGTGCGGTCACCGCGAAGCTGGAGGCGCTCCAACCGGCCTCGATCCGCACCTGCGTGCTGCTGGACAAGAAGGAACGCCGGGTCGGAACGTTCGAGGCGGACTACGTCGGCTTCGTGATCCCGAACCTCTTCGTCGTCGGCTACGGACTCGACTACGCCGAACGGTACCGGAACTTGCCCTTCGTCGGGGTGCTCAAGCCCAGCGTCTACTCCGAGGTCGCCGAGGAGCCGGTTCCGGTGAGGAAGGTTTCGAAGAAGGCACCCAAGGCGGCCACGGCCGTCGGGAAGTCCACCCCGGCCAAGAAGGGGAAGAAGGCCGAATCCACCGGGCGTCCATGACGGTCGAGGTCACCTTCTGGTCCTACTTCGCGGACCTTGCCGGCGCGGGATCCGGGAAGTTCGAAGTCCCCGCCGGAACCACTGTCGAGGAGCTGTTGCGAAGCGTCTACCAGTCCCATCCGCGTCTTTCCGCCCTGCGCAATTCCACGTTGGTGGCCGTCGGCGTGGAGTACCAAGGCGGATCCTACCTGCTGCAGCCCGGGGACGCCGTGTCGCTGTTCCCGCCGGTCCAGGGGGGCTGAATGCGATCCGTGGGGCCGCTGAAAATCCTGTTCCGGTGAAGCAAGAGATCCTGATCACGACGGAAGCCATCGATGGCTCCGCGTTGGCCGCCGCCCGTGCTTCGGGGCCGGGCATGGGTGCGGTGGTCCATTTCCTCGGCGTGGTCCGGGGCAGCGAGGAGGGAGCTTCCATCGAGGCCATCGACTACACCGCGTTCGTGCCGATGGCCGAGGTGCAGTTCCGAAAGCTGCTGGATGAGGCGGCCCGCCGCTGGCCGTTGGAGTCGGTCCGGGTCGTCCATCGCCTGGGCGTCGTCCGTGTCGGCGAACCGTCCTTGTGGATGGAAGTCGTCTCGCCCCACCGCGCGGAGGCCTTCGACGCGTGCCGGTGGATCATCGACGAGATGAAGCGGGTGGTTCCGATCTGGAAGCGTGCCGTGCCGGTGGCTGCCTGAGGCGGTTGGTGTATTCCCGCTGGGCCAGCCTTTCGCTCGGCGAGAAGACGGACCTCCAGCCAGGTCGCCAACCCGTGAAGCAAGGCAACGTGGAGGGAACGGGCTGTTTCCCGATGTGAAGCCGTTCACGGGTCCGTGGTTCCCGCTTCTCCTGTCGAAGGTCCAGCGCGGCGGATTTCCGACTTCGCCCTGCCTGTGACGTCGCCCATACCCGCGCAGCGCATGGGTCTGCCGCCGCTTGCGTTGACCCTCTCGGATCGCCCGCAGGTTTCGGCTGGGTGACGGGAATGTGGCCCTTCGACACCCCCCGGACTCCGCGATGCCATGGAATCGTCGCAACATCGTGGGTGCCGCCACCCCGACGCGTCGATGTAGCTTGGAGTTCTGTCCATTGGGCGGCGTTCCGCCCGGACAGGAAAACCACTGCGGACCAATGAAAAGACTACGATTTGACGATTCGACCCACTGGGATTCCCTGCGACGGAAGGTCGGGAACTGGGTCGCCTTGACTGGATTGCTCGGACTCGTCGGCGCGACCGCGCTTCCTGCGAACGCCGGCGTGACGCCGCCGCACGGCGTTTCCGCCATCAACATCTCCGTCACGCAGAACGACACGGGCAACGCCGTGGAGTCGGTGACGGTGGAGTCGCTGCTTTCGATCAACGACCTGCGGATCCGTCCCGGATCGAACCGGGGCGACTACAACCTCCAGGTCGGCGACACGGGCGCCGACGACGTGGACGCCGGCATCATGCTGGTCGCCGTCACGGAAAACGGCCGTGACAACGGGGAGCTTGAGAACCTTCTCGGCTACGCCGCGCCTTCCTTCGACTACGGTGCCGCGGGCTATTGGGCCGTGGTCCAGGACGTCACCGCCGACCGCGCCGAGTACAACATGAACGTCGCGGCGGCCTACTTCCGGTTCAGCGACTGGATCGCGGGCTTCGCCCGGAACTCGAACCGTTCCAACGGCGCCACCAACAACTTCTTCGTCGGATCGCCCGGACTCGTCTTGGGAACCCACTTCCGCGGCATCTCCGCCGGCCGCTCCCGCGTCGATCTCCGGACCCTCGGCATCTCCTCCACCAACTCCGGCATCCTCCTGGTGAACCACGCGAAGAACGAGGGCAACTACGCCAACTCCGTGGTCAATGCCGACGGCACCTGGGAGGTCTACATCAAGGACAACTTCGGCAGCGCCACGAACCCGCGCGCCTTGGAACAGGATCCCGCCGGATTCGTGTTCATCCCGCGCTCGAACACCAACGTCGTCGCCGGTCGATTCGGTGTCGACGCGACGGGCACCAACGCCGTCGTCCTGCTCCACAATGACGTCGCTCCCCGGTTCACCGTCACCCAGCTCGAGCCCGGCCGCTTCCGCCTCGAGGTCGTCGGCGGTTCCCCGAAGGCGGGCGTGCTGATCACCTCCATGGAGGGCGGCTTCACCAACAACTTCGACAACGTCCTCAGCTACCAGGCCGACGGCAACGGCTGGATCCTGGAGCACCGCGACACCGGGTTGTACCCGCCCGTGCTCGAGGCCTGCACCAATGAACCCGTGGCCGCCTTCGTCTACATCCCCGGCGCCACACCCGGAGTGTCCGCCTCGCCCGCCCGCACGGTGATCACCACCGAAGACGGCGGTACCGCCTCGGTCGATGTCGTGCTCGACGTGCCGCCGGCCGCCGCCGTCACCGTCCGGGTGACCTCCACCGATCCCGACGAGGCCACCGTATCACCGGAACTCCTCACCTTCCTCCCCGAGAACTGGAACGTCCCGCAGACGGTGAGGGTCTTCGGCCAGGACGATCCCGACGCGGACGGTGCCGCGGAATACCAGATCATCCTGTCGGTCGCGGCGGGTTCCGATCCCGCCTTCATCGGGTCCGCGGACCTGCGGATCCCCGGCGTGAATTCCGACGACGAAACCGCCGGCATCACGGGCTTCCCGGTGGATGGCCTGCGGGTCACCGAAGCGGGTTCCACGGCCACGAGCGTCTTCCAGCTGACCCGTCCTCCGACCGCCGTCGTCCGGCTCCCGATCACCGCCCTGAACCCGGATGAGGCCACTGCCGAGCCGGCTGAACTGCTCTTCACCCCGCTCAACTGGAACGTCCCGCAGACGGTCACCGTCCGTGGCGCGGACGACGGCCGCCAGGATGGCCCCCAGCCCTTCGCCTTCCGTGTTGGACCAGCCGACTCGAACGATTCCGCATACAACGGCCTCTCCGGCCGCCAGATCCTCGGCGTGACCCAGGACGACGACGTCTCCCGGCTCGTCTGGAACTATTCCCTTCCGCTCACTGTGGTCGAGTCGCAGTCGCTCACCTACACCCTCGCGCTCGGCACCCAGCCGGATCTCCCGGTCCAGGTGGCCATCACCTCCTCCGTCCCGGCCGCGGTCGTCGCCACCCCCTCGGTCCTGACGTTCACCCCGGACGACTGGCGGACACCCCGTGTGATCACGTTGACCGCACCGGACAACGCCACGAACCAGCCGACGCTCCTGCTGAACATCAACCACACCCTGGTGTCGACGGACCCCGTCTATGCCAACTTCGCCGGCGTCACGCCGCTACCCGCGGTTGTCGTGGACAACGAGACGGCCATCGGCCTGCCCTCCGGCCCCGTCTTCTACGGACTGGGAATGCCGCCGATCGGAATCGACGGCCGAGCCACCCTCGCCGACCCCGATGCCACCAACTTCAACGGGGCCCGCCTGACGTTGACCCTGTCCTCGGGTGGCAGCGCCGGTGACCGGATCGAGATCCGGCCCTTTGTCTCCAACGGATTCCCGGTCGAGGTCGTCGGAACCCGGGTCATCCACGCCGGCCGCGAGGTCGGCTCGATCGCCGGAGGCGTCCACCCGGCCCCGCTGGAGATCGCATTCGGTCTCGAGGCCACCGGCTCGGCCATTGAGGACATCCTCCGCTCCGTCACCTTCGCCGCCGACACCGCCGGAACGGGTTCCAGGCTCCTGTCGGTCCGGTTCGACGACGGCCTGGGTGCGTCCGGCACGGTCGACAAGGTCGTCCGCGTGGGACGCGTCCGTCAGACCCAGTTTCAGGAAGGCGCCGACCACGGCTACGGCATCTACACCGGTGCCGGCGACATCGCGCTCTCCGAAGTCGGAAGCGCCACCCCTTGGCCCATTGGCCGTACGCCTTCCCCTGCGGAGGGCCTGCTCATGGACTGGCCCGATGGCGGCGTGCCCAACGAGTCGCAGATCCTGCTCCGGTTCGACGACCTCGTCGGCACCAACAGCTGGCAGGTTCCGCCCGGTGCCACCGTGCTCCTCGCCGAACTCGTGGTGCACGTGAACAACCCCGGTGACGGCGCCAAGCTGCACCGCATGCTGATCCCCTGGGACCGTGACGCCGCGACCTGGGAAAGCCTTTCGGTGGGCGTGTCCCCGGACGACGTCGAGGCCCGCTCCGCCTATGATTCCCAGCTGGGACTCGAGGACGGCAGCGGCGGCACCGGCCTCGGCTTCGCCACCATCGGCGTGACCCCGGACATCCAGGCCTGGGTCCGTGGCGAGACCAACCACGGCTGGGTCTTCCTCGGATGGCCCCTCCGCACCGACGGCACCGGCATCTCTCCGTCCGAGATCAACGACGTCGACCAGCGTCCCCGCCTGCGGGTCCTCTGGACGGACGCCAATTCCCGGGTCGTCAGCTTCCAGCAGGGAATCGACGGCTATGAAGGGACGCGCGACACCCTGATCCGCCAGGCGCTGGCGGACGCCCCGCAGGTGGCCTCCGAGATCCTCTGGGCCGACTGGCCGGATGGAGCCGGCACCAACGCGATGCAGTCGCTCATCCGCTTCGAGGAGATCTTCGGCAACGGCGCGAGTCGCATCCCGACGGATGCCCGCATCGAGATGGCCTTCCTCGACATGCCCTCCGTGGGCCCCGACAACATGGGAGACGGTGGCGTCCTGCACCGGATGCTCCAGCCTTGGGACGACAGCCTCGCCACTTGGACCTCCCTGGTGAACGGCATCCAGGCGGATGGCATCGAGGCCGCCATCGACCCCTCCGTCGTCATCGGATCCAGGACCCTGGAGCCCGACGTCCAGGCGACGATGAACACCGTGGAAGTCACCTCGGACCTCATCGCCTGGCAGGCGGGCGCTCCGAACCACGGCTGGGCGTTGCTCCCGTTGACCGGCGGTTCCAACGGCTGGGGATTCCGGTCGTCCAAGTTCATCAGTTTCGTCGATCCGCTTCGCCCCGAGGGTGAGCGTCCGAGACTGCGTGTGTTCTACTCCGTCGCCGGTACCGCGGTGGCGGCGGTCCTCGGGACCCCGACGTTCCAAGGCGCATCGGTCCAGATCGGATTCACCGGCACCCCCGGTGCCGCGTACCGCGTGGTCCGTTCCGCGAGCCTGACCGGGACCTACGAAACCGTCGGCACCGTCACGACCGATTCCAACGGCCGCGGTTCGCTCCTCGACGGCAATCCGCCGGGCGCCGGCGCCTACTACCGCGTCGTCGCCAACTGAGCCAAAAGGCCACAGACCCACAACCGGAGGGGTGCGAATGCACCCCTCCGGTTCCTTCGTTTGAACCCACATCGTTTTCCAAAGATCCGCAGATCCCCATGAACCTCCGTGAAGTGTCCCAACGCGGTGCCCGCCTCGGGTTCACCCTGATCGAGTTGCTGGTGGTGATCGCCATCATCGCGATCCTCGCCGGGATGCTCCTGCCCGCGCTCTCCAAGGCCCAGTCGCGCGCCCGCCAGGTCGCCTGCATCAGCAACCTCAAGCAGTTGGGCATCGCCTCCGTCCTCTACGCGCAGGACTTCCGTGGCCACCTCACCGCACCCACCTGGGTCCAGACCGACTACCAGCCCACCGAGTACTCGGACCGCAGCGGTTCCGACGACGACGCCTCCTGGCTTTGGCCTTCGCTGGTGACGCCGTTCAAGAGCTACGTCTGTCCGTCCACCCGGAACTCGATCCGCACGAACATGTACCGGAAGCCGTTCAGTCCGCTGACCTTCGTGTACGACCTCACGGACAACGCCGTGAACCGGAAGGCGTTCGGGACGAGCTACGAGATCTTCGGGACGATGTCCGAGCGACTCGCCGACGGCACGGTCGTGGCGGTCAAGAAGACCGAGGCCTCGGTGAACTCGAAGATCATCACCCGCTACACCGAGGCGCTGCGGACCGCACCGGGGCCGTCCAACATCCTCCTGATGCTCGACGCCGACGACAGCGGCGCCGAGGGCCTCGGAAGCTCCAACAACAACTGGCCCAACAAGGAGGACAACCACGGCGACTTCGGCACCTGCATGAACTTCACCGACGGCCATGCGCAGTTCGTGAGGCGCAAGGAGTACCTCCGCGTGCTCAACATGAGCCAGGACTCCAACAACCGGGCACCCGACGGGTTCTGATCCAAGCCAAGGGG
>JAIXUV010000232.1 GCA_027483345.1 Verrucomicrobiales bacterium
ATGGCTCCACCGCAGCCAGGAATTCCGTCAGGGCGTCGTGCTCCTGACCGGGACCGGCATCGTGCCGCCGAACGAATTCACCCTCGCGGCCGGGGACGTCGTGCGCATCACGATCGACGGCATCGGCACCCTCGAGAACCCGGTCGCTGTGGTTTGATCGGCTGGATGGCCGGATGGCCCTTCGCAGCGGGCGTCGGGCTGAAATCAGGAATCAGGAATCCACGACCTGGCGGTCGTGGCCACGGCCGCCTGACGCCCGTCACCGGATCTCACCGAGTCCCTTGCCTTCGCGGCGGCGGAGCACGGCGTCGATCTTTGGGACGTACATCTGGGTTTCCGCGGGCAGGAACCGGGCGATTTCGGGGAACCGTGTGGCCTTGTGGCGGGTGAGCAGGCCTCCGACCCGGCCTTCGCCGGCGTTGTAGGCGGCGAGGGCGAGGGGCCAGTCGCGGAACCGGGCCCGCAGCCGCTTCAGCAGCTTTGCGGCGCCGGCGGCGCAGTGGTCCGGGTCGTAACGCTGGTCGATCGGGAAGGTGGAAAGGCCGAGTCCCCGTGCGGTCTCCGGCATCAGCTGGAACAGCCCGGCGGCGCCGGCCGGGCTGCGGGCCTTGGGATCGAAGGACGACTCCACCTCGGCCACCCAGACGAGTTCCGCCGGGACTCCCTCGGCCGCGAAGGCGGACTTCAGCCGCGGCAGCAGCTTCTGGGCGGCCGGAGGGGCCGGTTCCGTCGCCACGACCCGGGCCCAGACCCGTTTCTGCTGTTCCTCGGTCGGGGCGGCCCGCTTCGGGGACGGGATTTCCCGCGTCGGCTTCGGCGCCGCCGGGACCAGGCGGTTCAACTGCTCGGACGCCTCCAGGTAGTCCATGCGCGACCTCAGCCACGGGGCGAACGGACGGAGCGTCTCGTCCTGTTCCACCCAGGGCAGCAACGCCTGGCCCATCCCGCGCAGACGTCCCAGGTCCAGCACCTCCTCCCCACGCAACGCCTCGTCGATCCGCCTCAGCAGCCGCTCGGCCTCGGCCTCGTCGAGCTCGGGGAGTTGCTGCAGGACGTTGGTGTCGACGTTCTCCTCCAGCCACTGGCGTCCGCCCTCGAGCAGGGATCCGAGGTCGGCCGGTTGCTGCGCCCGGGCCGCAGACGGTCCGGCGGCGAGCAACAGCGCTGCGATGACGTGGGGCTTCATCCCGGACGACAATAGCGGGTGGACGGAAAGTTCCAGCGCGATTGCGAGCGGCTTCCGGCCGGCCCCCAACCGGGCGGGTTCAGCGGGTGAACAGCTCGATGGCCAGCTCGATGAGCCGGGCCCCCGAGACCCGGATCCCCAGCATCCGACGCCACGAAGGGACGTTGGCCATGTCGCGGTAGTGGAAGCCCTCGACCTCCAGCCGGACATCGCGGACGCCGCGGGCGAGGAGGCATTGGCGGACCAGGATCCGATCGGCTCGGAGGGTGTTGGGCCGGCGGTGCACGCCGAGCATCCGCACCACCAGGCCCCAGGGCATCGGAAGACATCGGGAGAGAACCGCTCCCTCGACCTCCTCCGGTGGAATCCCGTGCGCTGCCGCGTATTTTTCAGAGAGATTCAACGGAAACATCCTGTTACCCGCGTTCGATGCCCGGCAAACAACGGATCGGTGAACAAGCGGTGCCGGAAATGGGCAGTTCGGTCCTGTCGTGGAGCCTCCTTCCCCCCCGGTCTGCGGATGTCCGAGGAGGTGCACGATTCTCCGACTTCGGAGTTCACGACGACCGGGGTGATCCTACCATGGCCGGCACGACTGGACCCATCGTCATGGCCGCCAACGACACCCTCATCGACCTCCGCCGGATCCTGGCCGACCGGGTCCCGTCGGCGCGGCTGGGTGTGGCGGAGCCGCCGCCGGCGTCGGTGATCCCGACGGGGCTGGAGGTGTTGGACCGGTTGCTGGGAGGCGGGTTGCCGGCGGGGGAGACGGTTGAGTTGGTGGGCGAAGGTCCGGGTTCCGGCACCGCCCAGGTGCTGCACGGGCTGCTGGCGAGATCGTCGGCGGACGGCCGTTTCCTCGCATTGGTGGACGGTGCGGACAGCTTCGACGCCGACGCCGCGGAGGCGGCGGACCTCTCGCGGTTGCTCTGGGTGCGGTGCCGTCAGGCGTCGGAGGCGCTCCAGGCCGCGGACATCCTGTTGCGCGACCGCAACTTCCCGCTCGTGGTCCTGGACCTGAAGCTGAACCCGGCGACCCAGCTGCGGCGCATCCCGGGCACGGTGTGGCACCGGTTCGGCCGCCTTCTCGAACAGCAGCGGACCGCGCTGCTCGTGGTGACGCCGCAGGCCCTGGTGTCGGGGGCCGCCGTGCGGGTGCGATGCTCCTGGCGGGCCGGGGTGGAATCCCTGGCGGGCACACCCGGTTCCGCCGCGGCTTCCCTGCGCTTCGAGGTCCTCCGCCAGACGCCTGCGCTGCAGGTCCTGCCGACGGGAAGGTCCTTGGCGGCCGGTTGAACCCATCCATACCACCCACACCGAACCATGTACGCCGTCGTGCATCTCCCCGACTTCGCCCTGCAGGCCGCCCTGCGCGGATTGCCGGAGCTGCACGGGCAGCCGGTGGCGCTGGTCGATCCGGACCGTTCCCCGCCGAAGGTCTGCGCCCTGACCGCATCCGCCCGTGGACTCGGGGTGGTGGAAGGGGCGACGCCGACGCAGGCCCTGGCCCGGTGTGAAGGCATCCGGATACGGCACCGTTCCGCCGCGCGCGAAGCGGATGCGTCGGACGCGCTGATGCAGGGGGCCTTCGCCTTCTCGCCCCATGTGGAGGCCACCGCGCCCGGCGTGCTGACGTTGGACCTGCGGGGGATCTCGGGCGTGGACGCCGCCGCGCCGGAGGTCCTCGCGGCGTGGGCCGGACGGCTCCGGACCGTGCTGGCGGGACTCGGCCTTGACGCCCGGATCGGGGTGGGGCCGACGCCGGACGTGGCCCGCCACGCGGCCCGCGCCGCCGACGTCTCCGCGCCGGTGCGCGTGGTGGAGACCGCGGTGGAGTTCATCGCCGGCCTTCCGGTGGAGGCGTTGCAGCCCTCGACCCATGTGGCGGAGATCCTCGAGCGATGGGGGGTCCGGACGGTCGGCGAACTCCAGGCGCTGGGGCAGGCCGAGGTGATCGAGCGTCTCGGGCTGGAGGCCCTGGCCCTGTTTGCGGCGGCCTCCGCCACCACGCTGCGCCCACTCCGGCTGGCCCGGCCGCCGGAACGCTTCGAGGAGTCGGTGGACATGGAGGAACCGGTGGAGACGCTCGAGCCGCTGCTGTTCCTGCTCCGGCGTTTCGTCGACACCCTGACGCTCCGGATGGAGCCGTCGCAGTGGGTGGCGCGTTCGATGACGCTGCGTCTGCGCCTGGAGTCGGGCGTGGCGCTCGAGACGGTCCTGCGCGTGCCTGAGCCGACGCGTCGGCCGGACATCCTGTTCCGCACCCTCCGCACGCACCTGGAGACGTTGCGCACCGACGCCGCGGTCTCGGGGTTGGGGTTGACGCTCGATCCGGGCCGGGCGCCGCAGCGGCAGTTCGGGCTCTTCGAGTCGGTGTTGCGGGATCCCTGCCAGTTCCAGGAGACGCTGGCCCGCCTGTCGGCCCTCGTGGGCGCCGACCGCGTCGGGTCGCCGGTCCGGCTGCCGGGGCATCGGCCGGACGCGTTCCGTCTCGTCCCGCCCGACTTCGAGGGTCCGCCTTCGGATTTCCCCTCCCGGCCGCCGTTGCTGCGTCCCGTGCCGTGGCGTCGGCTGCGTCCCGCCCCGGAGGCCGAGGTCGCCGTCGCCCCGGGCCTTCCCGCGCCGCTCACGGTCCGCTGCTCCGTGGTCAACGGACGTCTGCGCGTGGCGGTGGGCCCGTGGCGGGCCTCGGGGAACTGGTGGGAACCGGCGTCGTGGTCGCGCGAGGACTGGGATGTCCAGACGCCGTCCGGAACGGTCGCCCGCCTCACCCACGAGGGTGGACGCTGGCAGGTAACCGGCCTGCTCGACTGACCGGGACGTCCCATGGAGACCGGCCAACTGCTGCTGCTTCCCCCGGTGCGACCGTTGTCGGAACGGCTGGGACGCGGGTTCTTCCGCGACATCCCGGAACGTCCCGGCGTGTACTTCCTCTGCGGCCCGGGGGACGGCGTGCTGTATGTCGGCAAGGCGAAGAACCTCCGTCGCCGACTCGGCAGCTACCGGTCCGCCCAGACGGACCGCGTCCCGCGGAAGATCCGGCGCCTGCTGGCCGCGGTGGTGCGGATCCATTGGGACGAATGCCCTGACGAGCCCACCGCGCTGGCCCGGGAACGCGAGCTGATCGTCACATTGCGTCCGCGCTTCAACACCGCCGGCGTCCGTCCAGCGCCGCGCCTGGCCCTCGGCTGGAACGCCGGTCCGGGCGCCTTGGACCTCGCCATCGGTGCCGCCGCCGAGGGCATGCCCCGCCGGTCCGGGCCGCTCCGCGGGGCCCCGGCCCTCCACGCGCCGCTCCTCCGCCTCGCTTGGGGCGCCGCCCATCCCACGCTTCCGCTCACCGCGCTGCCGTCCCCGCTGCGCGGACGTCGCGCCCCGGCGAACGTCCGACTGCCGCTGGCCTTCCCGGACCTGGACGGGCTCCTGGCCGGGTTCCTCGACGGCTCGTGTGGCGAACTCCCGGGACGGCTCGTCGCACTGCGCGGGGAGTCGCATCCGTTCGGCGTCTCCTGGCAGCGCCGAGACGTGGAGCGCCTCACGGAGGCCCATGCCGCGTTCGCCGCCGCCCGGGAACCGGCGGCCGCCGACGGAGGCGCGCCGTGAGCGGGACCGGCGGCTACGTGGAGCTCCACGCCCGCACGGCCTTCAGCTTCCTCCGCGGGGCCTCGTCCCCGGAGGCCCTCGCGACCGAGGCCGCCCGGCTGGAGATCCCCGCCGTGGCGGTGTGCGACCGCATGGGCCTCTACGGCTCCCCGCGCTTCCGCCTCGGGGCGCTGGAACGCGGGCTCCGGGACATCGTCGGCTCGGAACTCGTGATGGAGGACGAATCGGTCCTGCCGGTGCTGGTGCGGGACCGGGCTGGCTACCGCAACCTCTGCTCCCTGCTCACCGGGGCGCACCTGCGTGCGGAGAAGGGCGCCGGCAAGGTCCGGTGGGACGAGCTTCCCGCCCACGCTGAGGGCCTCGTGGCGCTCACCGGCGGCGAGGAGGGTCCCCTCGTTCGGGCGTTGCTGGATCCGCGTCAGGGGAGTGCCGTCGCCGCCGCCCGCCTGGAGTCCCTGCGACGCGCCTTCGGGCCGGACGGCGTCTTCGTCGAGCTGCAGCGGCACCACCGACCGGAGCAGGAACGGTGGAACCGTCCGCTGGTGGATCTCGCGCGGGCGACGCGCACGGGGCTGCTGGCCACCAACGGCGTCGACCAGGCGACACCGGACGGACGAGAGGTCGCCGACGTCTTCACCTGCCTGCGTCACCACGTGAACCTGGACGCGGCGGGGTCGCTGCTCTCGGTGAACCCCGAGCGCCACCTCAAGCCCGCCGCCGCGATGCGGGCGCTCTTCGCGGACCTGCCCGACGCCGTGGACAACACGGTCCGCCTGGCGGAACGGCTGACGTTCGCGCTGACGGATCTCGGCTACGGCTTCCCGCGGCATCCGGTCGGTCCGGGCGAGACGATGGAGGGGGTGCTGGAGGACTGGTCCTGGCGTGGCGCACGGGAGCGGTACCGGGGGAAGGTCCCGGAGAAGGTGGCGAAGCTGCTGCGCAAGGAGCTGGCCCTGATCACGAAGCTCGGCTTCTGCGGCTACTTCCTGATCGTCGCGGACCTCGTCCGCTGGTGCCGCGAGAACGGCATCCTCGCCCAGGGCCGCGGCAGCGCGGCGAACAGCGCCGTGTGCTTCTGCCTCGGCGTGACGGCCGTGGATCCGGTGCGGTTCAACGTCCTGTTCGAGCGGTTCCTCAGCGAGGGACGGAAGGGTTGGCCGGACATCGACATCGACCTGCCCAGCGGCGACCGGCGGGAACGGGTGATCCAGGAGGTGTACCGGCGCTACGCCCCGCGCGGCGCGGCGATGACGGGTGCGGTGCACACCTACCGCGGCCGCGGCACGGCCCGCGAGGTGGGCAAGGTGCTGGGGTTGCCGGTGGACGTCGTCGAACGCTTCTCGGCCCTCTTCTCCCATGGCGACTTCCCCCACACCCTCGACCTCGCCGCCCAGATCGAGAAGGCCGGTTTGCCCGCCGGCCATCCGCGTGCCGCGGCCTTCGCCTCGCTCTATCCCCGGGTCGCCCGCCTGCCGCGCCACCTCGGACAGCACTCCGGCGGCATGATCATCGGCGACGGCGGCCTCGACCGCTTCGTCCCGCTCGAGAACGCCGCCATGCCCGGACGCATCGTCGCGCAGTGGGACAAGGACGACTGCGAGGAGCTGGGGATCATCAAGGTGGACCTGCTGGGCCTGGGGATGATGGCCGCAATCCAGGACGCCGTGGTGCTGTCCGCGTCGCGCGGACGTCCGGTGGACCTCGCGGCGCTCCCGGAGAACGACCCGGAGACGTTCCGGTCGTTGAAGGCCGCCGACACCATCGGGGTATTCCAGGTCGAGAGCCGGGCGCAGATGGCGACGTTGCCGCGGCTGCGTCCGGACTGCTTCTACGACCTCGTGGTTCAGGTGGCGATCATCCGGCCGGGACCGATCCAGGGCGACCTCGCCCATCCGTACCTGCGTCGGCGCACGGGCGAGGAGGCGGTGACCTACTACGACGAGCGGCTGGAGCCGGTGCTGCGGAGGACCCTTGGCGTGCCGCTGTTCCAGGAGCAGATGCTGGAGATGGCGATGGTGATGGCGGACTTCTCCGGGAACGAGGCCGAGGAGCTGCGCAAGGCCCTGAGCTTCCACCGGTCGGAGGAGCGGATGGTGCGGGCGAAGGCGAAGCTGCTCGCGGCGATGCGGGCGAAGGGGGTGCCGGACTCCACGGCGGAGCGGGTCGCGCAGGCGGTCGGGTCGTTCGCGCTGTACGGCTTCCCGGAGTCGCACGCCATCAGCTTCGCGCTGCTCGCCTACGCCAGCGCGTGGCTCAAGGTGCACCGGGCCCCGGAGTTCTACGCCGCGCTGCTGAACAACCAGCCGATGGGCTTCTACTCGCCGGCGACCCTCGTCGCCGACGCCAAGCGGCACCGGGTCCAGGTGCGTCCGGTCTGCATCGCTCGGTCGGACTGGGACTGCGCGATCCTGGAGGACGGTTCGCTCCGGCTGGGCCTCGGGCAGGTGCAGGGCCTGCGTCGCGAGTCCGCCGAACGCCTGCTCGCCGAGCGGCGCCGGCAGGCGTTCGCCTCCATGGCGGACTTCCTCGCCCGCTGCGGGCTCTCCCAGGACGAACGTCGGACGCTGGCCTCGATCGGCGCCCTGAACGCGCTCTCGGCGCATCGGCGCGCCGCGTTGTGGGACTCCGAGCAGCCGCCGCGGCCCGAGGAGCTCTTCCAGCCGAAGCCGGTCGGCGGCGGACCGCTGCGGCCCATGGATCCTGGCGAACGCCTTCAGGCCGACTACGCCGGCCTGCGCCTCAGCACCGGTCCGCATCCGATGGCCTTGCTCCGGTCCGCGATCCCGGATGTCTGGCGCGCCGCCGACCTCGTCCTGGGCCGAGACGGTCAATTCATCCGGGTCGCCGGCCAGGTCATCTGCCGCCAACGTCCCGGCACGGCCAAGGGCGTCTGCTTCGTGAGCCTCGAGGACGAGACCGGGATCACCAACGTGATCGTCGCGCCGGACATGTTCGAGGCGCTGCGCCTGACCATCACCACCGAGCCGTTCCTCGAGGTGGACGGCGTGATCCAGCAGCGTCACCGGACGATCCACATCCAGGCCCGGGCGATCCGACGCTTGGCCCACGAGGGACTGCACACCGCCGAGTCGCACGACTTCGGCTGATCGAAGCGGAAGGGATCGGCACGCGAATCCGCGAATCCGCCGAGGGGTGGGGAGGAAACCGCTCGTCGCCGTGGCGGCCACGCCACGGTCCCGTCTTCCCGGGAAGGGTTCGATTCCCCGTCGCGCTCGGCCACGTCTTAGCCGCCCTTCACACCACCTCGACCGGGCACTTGGGGATCGCGTCGAGGAAGGCCTGTCCGTAGCGCTTGGTGAGCACGCGGTTGTCCAGCACCACGACGATGCCGGAATCGGACTTGGTCCGGATCAGCCGGCCGACGCCCTGGCGGAACTTCAGGATCGCCTCGGGCAGGCTGAAGTCGCCGAAGGAATTCCCGCCGGCGGCCTCGATGCGTTCGATGCGGGCCTCGACGAGCGGATGGTCAGGCACGGCGAAGGGCAGGCGGGTGATGATCACGTTGCTCAGGGCCTCGCCGGGGACGTCCACGCCCTGCCAGAAGCTGTCCGTGCCGAAGAGCACGGAATCCACGTTCTCCTTGAACTTCTCCAGCATGGTCGAGCGGGGGATGCCGGTGTTCTGCACGTAGCACTCGATCCCGAGCCGCTCGAAGAACGGCTCCATCCGCCCCGCGACCTGCTGCATCAGTCGGGAATTGGTGAAGAGCACGAACGCCTTGCCGTGGGTCTGCCGGATGAAGTGCTCGATCCAGCGCACCAGGGCGTCCTCGTAGCCCGCGTCCCGCGGGTCCGGCATCTTGCCCGCCACATACACGCGCATCTGCGTCGGGTAGTCGAAGGGCGATCCGACCTGCAGCCCGAGGGCGTCGTCGCCGCCGACGCGTCCCGCCACGTACCGAAGGGCGGGCACGTTCCCCGCGCGACGCAGGCCGAGCGTCGTCGAGGCGGCCTCGGGGGCCGGTTGGCCGGCGGTGCGGACGTCCTGCGGCGGTTTCTGGCCCTGGGTCGCGGGCAGCTCGCCGCCGCTGGTGCCGAGGGTGGCGCTGGTGAGGATCACCGAGGTGCCGGCGGCGAACAGCCTCTGCCGGAGGTAGTCGGCGACGTCCACCGGGGCGGCGTTCAGGGAGAGGTTCCGCTGCGTCCGGCCGCTGCGTTCCACCCAGTACACGTGGTCCTCCTCCGCCTGCTGGAGGAAGGTGGCCACCGCCATCTTGAGGTCCCCGAGCCGGCGGTTGCATTCCATCAGCTCCTCGCCCGTCTCCTTGTCCTCGGTCTGCTGGATCAGCTGGTGGATCTCCTCGCGCAGACGCTGGATGGGCAGGGTGAGGTTGTCCTGGACGAGGTCGGGCCGCCGGATGCGGAGTTCGTTCCATGGCCGGCCGCCGGATGCGGACTCGGTGCCGGGCGTCGGGCTGGCGGGGCGTGCCGGCGCCGCGGCGGCTCCCTGGACCGCGAGGTCGTTGCAGGAATCCTCGACCCGGCCGAAGAAGTCGTCCGACTCCTTGAGCAGGTCCGCGACGAGCCGGACGTTGGCGCCGGAGCGGAGGGCGGCAAGGATGCCCTTCTCGGTGCGGGGATTCCACAGGCGCTGGAGCGCGTAGCGGACCTGGCCCGAGGAGACGCTCACGCCGATGTGCCGGGCGGCGACGTGTTCCACGGTGTGGGCCTCGTCGAAGACCACGAAGTCGTTGCGGAAGAGCACGCCGCCCTCCTGCTCCTCGTCCACGCCGTTGAGCAGGGTGAAGAACAGCGTGTGGTTCAGCACGAGGACGTCGGCGCCGAGGATCCGCTGGCGGGCCCGCTGGAAGAAGCAGGCGCAGCCGGCCTTGGCGAAGTCGCTCTGGAAGCCGCACTTCTTCGGCGTGCAGAGGCCGCGTTCGGAGCAGACGTGCTCCCAGACCTTGGGATCCGGCTCCTCGTCGAAGTCGCTCAGGGAACCGTCGGTCGTCTCCTGGCTCCACTCGTAGATGCGCTTCAGCTCATTGATCTCGGGCGAGGTGAAGAGCGAGTCGGACTGCTGCATAGCCTTCTGGAGCCGGCGTGTGCAGAGGTAGTTCGACCGGCCCTTGAGCATGGCGAAGGAGAACTCCGCCGGCAGGACCTTGCGCAGCACCGGGAGGTCCTTCTCCACCAACTGCTCCTGGAGGTTGATGGTGTGGGTGCAGACCACCGCCTTCTTCTTGCGGGCCACCGCGTACAGGATCGAGGGGACCAGGTAGGCGAAGCTCTTGCCCACGCCGGTGCCGGCCTCGACGAGCAGGTTCCGGCCGTCCTGCAGCACCGACGCCACCGCCATGGCCATCCGCTGCTGCTCGGGCCGGTACTCGAAGTTCTTCGCCTTCGAGAACAGGCCGGTCGGGGAAAAGATCTCCTCCACCTGCGCCACGAGGTCGGGCGCGGTGTTCCCCGAGGAGGTGTCGGCCAGCGAGATCACAAGCCGACTCTACGGGCGGAAACGCCGGATGTCTTGTCCCGGGCGGTGCGGGTGCCGGATTCCCGTCCGGCGCTCGGGAGGCGATTTCCGCTGCCGGGTGTTGGCAGGACCGCGGTTTGCGCCCCAGCATGCCGGTGAATGCTCCTGGTCGAGCCCAACTCGTTCCGGCCGCCGCCCCTCCTGGGCAATCCACACATCCAGACCGTCCTCCCGGCGTTGTTCCGGCGGATCCGGCGGGTGCCATGGCGACGGGAGCGGCTGGGCCTGGTGGACGGCGACTTCCTCGACCTCGACTGGCTGAGCCAGGCCTCCCCGAGGCTGCTCATCATCTCACATGGGCTGGAGGGTTCGTCCCGGGGAACCTACGTCGTGGGCCTCGCCCGGGCTGCCGCGCGGGCCGGGTGGGATGTGCTCGCCTGGAACTTCCGCGGATGTTCGGGCGAGATGAACCGCCTGCCGCGCTTCTACCACAGCGGCGCCACGGAGGACCTGGCCGCGGTGGTGATGCATGCGGTGAAGTCCCGCCAGTTCCGCTCGATCGCGGTGGCGGGCTTCAGCCTCGGCGGCAACCTGACGCTCAAGTTCCTCGGAGAGGGGAA
>JAIXUV010000349.1 GCA_027483345.1 Verrucomicrobiales bacterium
AGCGACGATACACCGAAACACAGCGCCCACCAGCCGGGTCCAAATCCTCGCAACGAATCGCCCACACCCAGCTTGTCCGGGAACTGCCAAACCACGAGCGAAGCGATGCAGAGGACGGTGTAAACGATTCCCCAGACGGCAGTGCCTCGGGACCGGCTTGGATAGACAAATTGTCTATTCATTGGAGACAATTGGTGACGTTTGACACAAGGTCCGCCGGAGAGGGTCAATAGCTTTGGCGTGGTCAGTCGGAAAGAACATCCACGTCAGCGAGCCGGTCATCCGAATCGAGCGATAGCATCAGCGTTCGTTGGCCGTTCCCGGTCGCTCCTTCTACATAGATCACCTGGGTAACGGCTGTGTCGTGGCGACGTATCGCACCATCTGGAACAGCCAGGGAAGCGAGAAAAGCGATCGACTCCACTCCGGACACCTCCCCAACGGGGTTATTGCTGAAGTCGGACCGCGTTCGTGGGGCGATGCCAGCGAGGTCATCGCCGTCCCGTAGCCCGCGGCCCAAAGCAGCCAAAGTCGCCCCAAGCCGAAGCGTCAACGCGGGAGCGGGATCAACCTGAGGCCGCAAGTCGCGCACAAGAGGCCCGAGGCGGCAGAGGGTTGTCTCTTCACCGTCGAATTTCATCGTCGGGCCGGTGCTGTTACCGACGACGGAGGGTAGCAGCAGCTCATGATCGGGCCCCTCAGCTGCGAACCGATTTGAGGCCAGTGGCACGAATCGCCCGCCGAAACCAGCCCCTTCGACCTCAAGAAAGCCGTCGCCGGAGGTGACACGGAGGATCTGGCCACCAAAGATATTGTAGTAGCCGGTGGCGGCAGTGAGATCAGCAGGTGAAACCGGGACCACCGCACGGCGCAAGCGCGGGACATAGTGGCGAGCAACCCCGATATCGGCACCTTGCAGAGCCGCCTGACCACGGTTGGCGAGCAGGATCACAGTTAGCCCGTCCTTTGGGAACCGCGTGAAGACGGTCGCGGTTCCCGGCGAGCCTCCGGGATGCCGGACGAACGGTCGTCCGTCGGCTTCGCCGATGAACCAACCAAGCCCGTAGCCAGCTGTTCCGCCGCCGTTCAGCCGCACCTTTGTCCACATGAGTTGGCGGGTCTCGTCGGTCAGGATCTTGTTGCCGTCGAGAGAACCATCCCATTTCACCAGATCGAGCACCGAGGATATCAGGCCGCGATCTCCGTGGTTCATCATGAGATGCTTGAGGTAGGTGCCGTTCCGAAGACCGTCGGGACTAGACACATAGCCGGTGGCTCGGTTGAGGACCACGGCGTCCGCGGAGTCGGCCCGCGTGTCTTCCATGCCGAGCGGACGGAAGAGGCGATGCGCGAGGAACTCCTGATAGGGTTGACCGGACACCTTGGAGACGGCCATGGCAAGCAGAACGTAGCCTGTGTTGCTGTAGGACCACTTCTCGCCTGATTTGAAGGCAAGCGACTCTCCCGAGATGGCCTTCAGAAACTCCCCGGTGGCGGTGTCATGGGGAAAGTTCCTACCCATTTCGTTGAGGTAATCCGGTATGCCAGAGGTATGGGTGAGCAGGTGTCGAATCGTGACACCCGACCAGGCATCCGGGACTTCCGGCACGTGCTTCTTCAATGGATCGTCGAGCGACAGCTTGCCGTCCTGGAACAGCAACAACACCGCCTCGGCAACGAAGGGTTTGGTCAGGGAGGCCAGATCGAAGATGGTGGTGGGTGTCGCCGACACGTTGTGTTCAACGCTGGCCAAGCCGTAGCCCCGCGCCTTGAGCAGCTTGCCATCTCGGATGACACCCACTGCCAGCCCAGGAAAGTCCTGCTGCCGGGCGACCCGCAAAAGATAGTCATCGACGGGATCCGCGCTGATTGGTCGAAACGATGCCGCGAGTCCAAACAGCATCCAGAGGAGGCAGAAGGTCCTTGGACGCGAGGGCCTGGATCGGAGAACGCGGGTTCGCATACCGCGTTGTACGCTCGAGGTGGGAAAGGGTTCGAAAGAGCCTCGGAGCCAGCGCGTCCTTCTACTTACACGCGAGGGCCGCACGCAGGTACAGGAGATCACGGGCAAGGCCGGCAACGTCGCCGTGGTGATCATCCAGCTCTGCTCGGCCGAAGGCTACTTCGAGACCTCGAGTCCGAAGGGCCCGCTTGACCCGGCCTTCCCCATCAAGGTGCGCGAGGTCTTCTTCCCGCGAGGTGTCGCTGGGAGTGGCTTCCAGTGGTGAGGAGTTGGACCCAGGTTCCTAGGTTGGCTTAAGGTGCGGTGATTCGCCGTACTCTCTCCCTTGAATCGTGGGATTTTCCCCTGAATCCACTTTGGTAAGCATCACGAGGGTTCGATTCCCTTCACCCGCTCCATTCATTATCAAGCACTTACGAAGAAGTGCAAGTAAAGTGCAAGTAACCTAAGGCTCCTCCAGCCGGTTCGGTTTCCTCCAAGAAAAGTTTCCTCGGACGGCGTTTTCACCGGAGTTCAATTCCCTTCACTCCGGTTTCCCTACCCGCGGAGCCGTTTCCAGATCGAAGTTCCCGAACCCGAAAATGAACTGGTTTCGTCGTCTCTTCTCCATCGACTCCGCCGCTGATCAGTCAGGAGCGGCCAGCTCGCCAAAGACGTCACGCACACCCCAGGCCGAAGAGCTCCTGCGACGGCTTGGATCCCACGCCCGGCCCGCCATCCATCTCCAATCGGGAAACAACGATGACTTCAGCCGATTCGGCGGGCTGCCCGACATGCCTGCTGCGCTGGAGTGGCCCGTCTGGAAGGGCAAACCACTCGGATTCCTCGCGCAGATCGACCTCGCCGCGGTGCACGCTGCGCTGCCGTCGTTCCACCCAGAGAAGGGTCGCCTCTACTTCTTCTTCGACTCCGAACAGGGTGTTTGGGGTGGCGAGCCGGACGACATCGGTGCATGGCGGGTCCTGTTCGCACCGGAAAACCTCGCTGTGCGCCACCGAGAAGCTCCTGAGGACCTTCCGGACGAGGGCGTCTTCGACGCCAAGTCCGTGACACCGGTTCGCATCAATCTGCTCCCGGACAGTTCACGTCTGCCCGAGGCGGAGTTTGACTGGAACAAGGATGGCGAAACCTACCACACCCTTCGGCATAAACCATTCCGAGGCGGACCGACTCACCAGATGCTAGGCTTCCCGAGTCCGGTCCAGTCCGACGACATGGAAGAGGACTGCGAGCTCTTCCTACGTCGAAGCCAACTGGCGAGTCCAACGGACGCCCTACATCGACCCAAGCCCGAGGAGTTGAAGGCGGGAGCCGCCAAATGGCGACTGCTTCTCCAACTCGACACCGACAACGACACCGGATGGATGTGGGGAGACGCCGGAACCCTCTATTTCTGGGTGCGTGAATCGGACGCGCGGAGTGGCGACTTCAGCAAGGTTTGGATGGTCCTCCAGTGCTGCTAGGAATCCCGGGACGAATCCGGGAGATCTCAGGGGACTCTTCCGGAGCCCCCAACAGTCCAACCGCTATCCCGCCTCGCGAAGAATCCGGGCTGCCCTCTCCGGAAGTCCGACCAACGGTGGGTTGCCCACAGGACTGCTCGGAACAGGAGCACTGGAAAGGACAGGTGGGCTATCGCAGCGGAACTGCCCTTTGCGCCATTCGGTGAAGTCGCTCCAGAAAACGAAGCCGCGGAAGGCGGGGAATCCCGGCAACCGGAACCACTGCCGTGCGATTGAGTAGGAAACCCCGGCGAGGATCGCGAAATCCTTCGCGTTGAGCGCTTGGTCGAGCTCCCGCTTCCGCAGGACCTCCTCCAGCTTCACGCTCTCCACTTGTTTCTCGTTGCCCATGACGTCCTCGCGGACCGCCGACGCCCATGGCGCTTCCGCTAGGACGAAGACTACCGGCCTCACGCCATTTGGATTCGGCAATCGAACCGGGTTTGGACCGGGAGACGGCTGGTTTGGTCGGGGCGGCTGATTCGGTGGCGTCCGACAGCTGTTTCGAACGGCAATTCCCTTCCGATCGCACACTCGTATCGTGTCCTAGCATATGTCCCACCGAAGCCCGCAGATGCCCTGCGGGCCGTCTTCTTTGAAGGCATGCCATACAGTCGATGGAACAGGTGGCTAATGTGGAGTTGCTGTCGTCGTTGACGGGGCCGAAGACGGCTGAGGCGTTGCTGCTCCTGTTCGGCGGTTTGACCGCCTTGGCTCGTGCTCCCAAGGAGAAGTTGGGCCAACTCCAAGGCGTGGGTCCTTCCACGGCGGCTGCGATTCGCTCTGCCCTTCTTCTGACCCAGCGTCTGAGCCGGGATGACGTGCCCGCGACAACAACTTTCCTGGAGCCACGGTCCGGACCCTTGACTGGTCGGTGTACCGAGCCCCTGACCGCCCAAGGCTATACACACTAGCCGGTAAACGCGCCTGCCGCGTCCGGGAAGGGAAAGGCGGCGTTGCCCCGTGTTTTTCTTGTGTTTGCGTCGCTGAATCGGTGGCTGATGAGCACCCACCAAGGCGCCGTGCGTCACAGCCATCTTGACTACCAACTGGACGAGTTCATCGTGCGGGTAAATCGGCGTACCTCCGCCTCACGCGGCAAGCTCTTCTATCGGCTGATCGAACAGGCCGCTGTTATCGAACCACATCCGTATCGGGTGTTGCACGGCGCTACAGCCGCCAAGCCACCACTGGGTTTAATAACTTGAGTAATATGCATACCCAGATCCGTCACTCTCGGAGCGCCGTCCGAAATCTAGGATGAAGTCTTCCACCGCCGGCATCGGGGAGATACGGAGTTCATTTGGAAACTCGTCACGCAATTCACAGTTCACCGGTTCGCAATTCAGCAGCAAACTTGAATCAGCATTTCGGACCGCATCAGAACCATCTGCGGAAAGTCCGATCAACCTTATACCTCATGAACCAGTCCAAATTCTTGATCCTATCGGCTACGGCGGTGGCGGCACTGCTGGCACCAGGAACCTGCTTGGGTGGCACGGCCTTGGGCACTGTGATTGGCGGCATGTTGGGCAACGCCGGCTACGACCTCTCTCAAAGCGGACTGGGTAAGGTTTACCAATCACTGCGCGACCTACTCCAATCCGGAAGCCAGCACGGCAACCACGACCTACTCCGCGCGTTGCGTTACGCCGAGTGTCTGTCACTCGCTCAGGTCGCTGACGCCACACTTCGCGATGACTTTCACGCACGGCCCAACTTATCGGAAAAGCTTCGCGCCGGTTTGATCGAATGGAAATGGTTCCAAGGCAGCAACATCGACGGCGCTCGCCTCCTGCTCGACCTGCGCAACCTATGGCTCAGTCAAGCAGCCAATGTGCATGAGTTAACGGCTAAGGAACTGGAACAGCGAGCAGTGGCTCAGCAATCCGATGTGCCTGAGCTCCTCCGCGCCGCTGCGGAAGTTTCGTCGACGGTCACTCCCGAATCTCTCGCGAGCCAAGTCACGCACCTTGTCCATGAAAACATCTCCCGAAATCTCACCGAGCATACTCTGCCCACCGCCTTTCTGCGACGCTTGAGGGAGGACTGGTTCCGGCTCTTCACAGTTGCATTTCGTGAACGTCTCAAACTTGATGGCGCCGCGCGGCATGCCTTTCAGACCGACATCCTTTCCCGATTGGACCTTCTGCCAGAACAGGTCCATGAGCTCTCCGCCAAATTGGATGCCGCTCAATCTGAATTCCTTCTTCATTTCTTCGGTGTGCAAGATGACTTAAGGCTCCTGGCAGAAGTCGTCCAACAGGGTATTAATGAATCCAAGATCAGCAACGAACGCCTTCAGGCCACGACCGATCAAGTGCGAAACGGAGTCGATCTAGCAAACGAGTCGCTCAATGGAATAAGAGATGAGAACGCTGAGCTAAAAAAGGTTTTGGTGCAACAGCTTGCTCGCTTGGGGGCAGATGCCGACATCGCTCCCAGGTTGGTCTATGACAAGAAACGCTGGCCCCATCCGGTCCCCTTCCACAACCGTCGAGCTTCGCCAACCACGAGTTTCGTCGGCCGCGACGGTTTGCTCGCCGATATTGCCAACGAACTAGCCTCTGGAAAGGAAGTGGCGCTTGTCCAGCCGTTGGCGCTAAGGGGCGAGGGCGGCGTAGGCAAGACTCGCGCTGCCGTCGAGTTCGCCCGGAAACACTGTCGCGACTACGAACTCCTTCTCTTCTTAGACTGCCAGAGCCCTGAGACACTCCGCGCCGCACTCGCCGACGTCGCAATCAAGCTGGATCTAATCGGCGACCCAACTGCAAAGGCGGACGAGATGATCTTGCTAACACTACGGTTGCTACGTGCCGTGGACTCAGCCCTGATAGTGTTCGACAACGTGGACAATCCCGAAGCCGTGGCAGCGATGCGCGTGCTGATTCGTGAGCCGGGCGGTGTGCGCTTTCTCGTTACTTCTCGGCTTCGGATTTGGGGCCGAGATTTTGCCCCGCATAACGTCAACGAACTGAAGGAAGCAGACGCTGTGAAACTCCTCCAGATCGAAGGCACCCGTAATGGCCATCAACCCGGTCCTGACTCTAATGCTGCCGCCGTTGCCAGTGAACTTGGCAGGTTGCCGCTTGGCCTGCTGCAGGCGGCGGGATTCGTGTCGGAATTCCAGATCACTTGGCGCGAATACCTCCAAGAACTTCTAAAGAATCCGGCAGTCGTCTTGAGCCAAAGGATTGATGACCTCAAAGATTCTGGCGACAGCATTCTGCGAACCTATGCTCTCAGTTTCGCGCAGCTTGACGAGGCAGGACGTGACCTACTGCGGGTTGCCGCTCATCTCGCACCATCTCCGATTCCGATTGACTTGATCCTTCCTCGCCTGTCGCTGGAGAGTCGTTCCCTCCTTGTACATCTCAATGGCCTCCATTTAGTGGAATGGCTCGGTGACACTATTGACATTCACCGCGCTGTGGCATTGGCCATCCAAGCGGAGTGCCGCCACGAGGAACGCACCGCGGCAGCCTTAACCAAAGCCTGCCAGAGACTTATAGCAACGGTGCCCGACAAGATGAACCTTCCCGACAGTTGGCCGCGGTGGGCTAAGTTGCGTCCCCATGTGGAAACGGTGCTTAGGGCGGCGGACTCGGAGAATCTGTCATCGTCCGATTACGGCTCCTTGCGGCTGAAATGGGCAGACTTCCTAGAGGAGCGACACGAATACGTAAATCTAGAGTCTCTATCTCGGTCCTATATATCTTGGTTTTCGCAACGCTACGGGGTCGAGCACCCACAAACACTTGAGAGTTGGCAAAACTTGGCCTGGGCACTTGGATGCCAAGGGCGAGACGCCGAAGCCGAGCAAGAATACCGGGCATTACTGGCTACGCGAGAGCGAGTGTTGGGATCGCATCATCCTGACACACTACTCACTCGACGGTGTTTGGCGCTCGCGTTCGATATGCAAGGAAAGCAACGGGAAGCGGAACTGGAATACCGAACTATTGCGGACGGTTGCAGCCAAGCACTGGGGACCGAGCATCTTGACACTTTGAGATCTCGCCTTTGTGCGGCGATTTGGCTGAAAGAGCGAGGAAGGACTTCCGAGGCCGAGCAAGAAATCCGAGCGGTGCTGGCTATCCAGGAAAGGGTATTTGGGAGCAACCATCACGAATCGCGGCTCGGTCGGTATGCATTGGCTTCGTGTCTTACCGCGTCAGCTAAACATTCGGAGGCGGAGAACGAATTGCGGGCGCTGATGGCGGTGCAGGAGCAGGAGCTTGGTCCAGAGCATCCCCACATACTAATGACGCGCGCTGACTTGGCCCGATGCCTTCACGTTCAGGGAAGAATCAAAGAAGCGCATGCGGAACGTCTGATTTGTTTTTCTGCACAAGAAGCTCTGTTGGGTCCGGAGCATTCCGACACCCTGAGAAGTCGGGAAGATCTGGTCGCGATGCTTTCTGCACAAGGAAGACACGTTGAGGCGGAGCAAGAATACCGCGCTATTCTGTTGGTTCGAGAACGGGCTCATGGTCAAAAGCATCTCGGCGCGCTGAGGGCTAGGAATGGGCTAGCTAGCACACTCTCAGCCCAAGGCAAGCATGGGGAGGCGGAACGGGAGTATCGGACGACGCTCGCAGTCCGAGATCAGGTTCAGGGAACTGAGCACGCCGAGACCCTGCTAGCTCGGAACTTCTTGGCCGTGGCACTCTCCGCGCAAGGCAAGCACAGCGAAGCGGAAAAGGAATACCGGGCCGTGCTTGCGGTCCGGGAGAAGAGGCAGGGACCTGAACATACCGACACGCTCGCAAGCCGCAATAGTCTGGCCGTGGCGCTCTTCGCGCAAGGTAAGCACAGCGAAGCGGAAAAGGAATACATGGCCGTGCTTGCGGTTCAGGAGAAGAGCCTGGGACCAGAGCATACCGACACGCTCGCAAGCCGCTATAATCTGGCCTTGGCGCTCTCCGCGCAAGGTAAGCACAGCGAAGCGGAAAAGGAATACATAGCCGTGCTTGCGGTCCGGGAGAAGAGGCTGGGACCAGAGCATACCGACACGCTCACAAGCCGGTATTTGCTAGGCCTTGTGTTGGCCGCCCAAAGCAAGCATGCGAAGGCAGAGCGGGAATTCCGCACGGTGCTGGCGGTTTGGGAAAGGTTGCTGGGACCGGAACACGCGTATACTATCGTATGCCGGTTTAATCTAGCTGTAGTACTTCTAAATCAAGGAAAGTGCGCACCGGCGGAAATAATGTTTCGGGGATTGTTGGAGGTGCGGGAGCGCTTACTGGGAGTGGAGCACCTTGACACTAACAATGTCGTTGCTTGTCTCGCCGGGACACTCTACAATAGTGGTCAGTGGGCTGAGGCGGAGCGACTGTTTCTTCGTGCATTGAATATCTACGAGCGCCTGCTTGGGGTTGACGATGCAACTACTTTCCAAGTTCTTGCGGAGCTAAGCGCTACACTGTGGCTTAAAGGCGATTGGGTTGAAGCCGAGCGACTCCTTCGTATTGCTTTATCAAATTGTGAAATGGTGTTTGGAATTGAGCATGGCGTTACGCTCACGATTCAAAGTAATCTAGCCTTTTTGCTGACGGAAAAAGGCGATAGAGAACAGGCAGAGCCACTCACGCGACGCACCTTGAAGGTTCGAGAGCTTGTATCAGGTTTAGAGCACCCTCTAACTCTAGTGAGCAGCCATAACCTAGCTAAGCTTTTGATTGATAAAGGGGAGATTGCTGAAGCAGAGGAGCTTCTTCGAAGTGTTTTGATGACTAGGGAACGCTTGCTTGGAGCCGAGCATCGAGGGACTCTTGATAGTCTGAACGAATTTGCTAGACTGCTGACCGAAAAGGGTGCCTGGATTGAAGCCGAATCGCTGTATCGCCGTGTGTTGGAAGCCCGTGAACGCGTTTCAGGGCTTGAACATCCTGAGACTCTGGAGTCCTGCTTTAATCTGGCCACCAACCTGAAGATTCAAGGCAAACATGAAGAGGCTAAGCCTTTTGCCCAACGAGCTTATGAGGTGGGAGGGCGTGTGTTGTGGGAGCGCAACCCATATTACTTGAGGTTCAGGGCCTTGTCGGAGCAATTGCAGGCTTGAGGCAATGCTCGACATCGTCGTGCAAGCTTGCTGACGCGCATTCGGCTGCTTCCGTCAACGTAGCAGCGAAAGGTGAGGAATTGGCGGTCGGCAATGCTTCACACAATCACTGCGCCTTCCGATTGAGAACCTGCACTTCTGATAGTGGGGAGATGCGGAACAGCGCGGGCTGGGGCTGGAAATACACGGGACAGTCAAAGCGGGTGATGAACTCGACCGACGGGCGGTTCATGCTAACAGCCGCCGCTCATTCGTTTACCCGGACCACATGACAGGGTTTGTCACCCCAGCGGCTTCCATCGCCGGCGGGGAAGCGCAACGGAGGGCTCGGCGGTTTTGTCACGATGAAAACCTAAGTTTGGGCGGGTCCGGCAAAAGAGTGTGGTTTCATGGGGGGAGTACTTTCAGAGTGGTTTCACGGCGGAGGGGAATAACTACCGGAGAAGCGGCGCGGGTCGCCAGCTTAGGCCCGGTCACGGAAGCAGCCTGACGGGTGCGGAGCCAGTTACGGGCGTAACTGCGCGCTAGGTGTTGTCGTTAACTCCACCCTTATCTTCCAAGTTGAAGTGTGGATGACGGACGGCCTGATGAAAGTTCCTTTCGCTTTAGCTACCGCCGGCCGGCGCTTTAGCCCGAGGTTTTGGGAACGTCGCCAGAGTTCCCAACCACGGGAAAGGGCGGCTGAACCTGCGAGGCTCAACCGCGTGCAACGCAATGCTTCAGCGGTGGAAATGCTCTAGCGATTTGAAGGACGTTAAGTTCCCATTGCAGACAATCTCATGGTCGAGCACTTCCACCTTCAACAACTGCCCGGCGCGGATTAGATCCCGCGTGATGCGGATGTCAGCATCCGACGGACTGCTATCGCCTATGGGGTAGTTGTCCATGACAGCCACCCCATACGCGGCGCTTGCCAAGGCGAGGCGGAAGATTTCGCGGGGATGGGCTATCATCCTTTACCCACTCCATTGAATATCAAGCGCTTACTAGTAAATGCAAGTAAAGTGCAAGTAAACGGCTGGTTCGGAAAGTCGGCGTTCTCTCCTGAAGAGGTTCGGTCCTGCGCAATTCCAGCCCAGTTCGATCCACCGAAGCCTTGTAGAGAAGGCGCCCTCTCTCTGGGTTCCCGTTGGAAACCCGGCCCCCCCCGGTGAGGGTTCGCTTGATTCGGCCGCCATTCCTCAACGGGAAAGCTGTGGCCAAGTGCTTGAGCCAAGAATTTGGGAAGGCCCCAGCAAAGCATCTCCCAACACCTTCGACTCATCCTGCTGCCCGGAGGATTCGGGCGGCCTTGGCCGGGAGTCCGGCCACAAACAGCCCACTGGGTGCCTTCACTGGAGCCGGGGTGGCGGAAGGCGCTTCTGATGGGCTTGGTCCGCACTGCCTCCTCCGCCATTCCACGAAGTCACTCCAGAAGACAATGCCGCGCAGGGCGGGGAATCCTTGGAGGTGGAACCATTCGCGAGCGACTGAGTAGGAAACACCCGCGAGGATCGCGAATTCCTTCGCGTTGAGCGCCTGGTCGAGCTCCCGCTTTCGCAGGACCTCCTCGAGCTTCACGCTTCCCAGCTGCTTCTCGTTTCCCATGGCTTGGCCGCGTCATCGGCGTCCCATGCCGATTTCGCTGGGATGAAGTTTACCGGGAATCCGGAAGCCCGGTTCAGCCTTCAAGGGCGGTTATAGCCGGCAATCAGACGGTTGGTTCAGGTCGTCCGGTCTGACGCCCTCCAAAGGCTCTTTCGACCGCTCCAAACACCCGGACCGCACACATGCATCGTGTCTCTGCATAACGCCCACCAAAGACCCGCAGATGTCCTGCGGGCATTCCACTGGGGAGGCGTGTCATGCAGTCGTTGGAGCAAGTTTCGAATGCGGAGTTGTTGTCGTCGCTGACCGGGCCGAAGCCCGCGGAGGCGCTGCTGCGGAGGTACGGCGGGTTGGCCGCACTGGCCCGTGCTCCCATGGAGGAGTTGTGCCAGCTCCAGGGCGTCGGTCCTTCCAAGGCGGCCGCAATCCGTTCCGCCTTCCTTCTGGCCCAGCGTCTCAGCCGGGAGTCCTACACCGAGTCACCGGTGATCGATTCTCCGGAGCGCGTCGCCAACCTCATGCGCGACGAACTCGGCGTCCAGACGGTGGAACAGTTCCGCGTGGTCTCGGTGAACACCCGACGGCGGGTGATCGGTGTCGACCACACGGCCAGTGGGATCCTCGACCAGGTCCTGGTCCATGCTCGCGAGGTCTTCGGACCAGCGATTCTTCGCAAGGCCTCCGCCATCATTCTCGTCCACAACCATCCGAGCGGGGATCCGACCCCGAGCGAAGCGGACATTCGCATCACCCGGGATCTGGTGCGGATCGGTCACCTGATGCGCATCGAGGTCCTCGACCATGTCATCCTGGGACACCGGACCACTGAGCGACCGCGCGACTTCAGTTCCCTACGCGAACTGGGGCACTTTGCCGGTAGCGGCAGTCCATTCTGAACGCTCGTTCTGGGGATCAGAGGCGCCGGTGGGACGGAGACTGGGGCATAGGAGGATTCAAACTATGACCCGACAACCAACCAACCCAACCCAAAGACCAAAACCATCCCGTCCGGTGCACGAGATCCGCATCGGACTTGTAAAAGCCGTCATCTGGGCGAACCACACGACGGAAGGCGTCCGTCACAACGTGACCTTCGTCCGGAGCTACCGCGAAGGGAACGAGTGGCACACGACCACGTCCTTTGGCCGGGACGACCTGCTGAAGCTCTCGAAGGTCGCCAACGAGGCCCACACCTGGATCACCCAGCAACCCACGCCTCCGTCAGGTCCCACACGCGCGGACCTGAACCAAGGTGCACTGCCGAAGACAGGACGACCCAAGATGTGATCTGCGCGAATTCATGGAAGCGAGCCGCGGCGTGGCTTGACGATGGAGACGATCCCCTCTCCCGCGAACCGGTGTGCTCCAAAGATCCATACCGTCCCCCATCAGCTGCCCGGCCTGTCTGTGATCAAGCCTTCATCGCATCAACAGGGCGCGGTCCCGGATTCCTCAAACTGGCTCGTAATCAACAACCTTACCCAAGCGCCTTCGGTCTTTCGGAACTCCAGCTCCCTCAAGGAGCTGGGGTACTTCCACCCCTAAAACGAAAACCCTCCAGCAATGGAGGGCTTTCTCGTTTCCAACTGAATCGCAGCCATTTCCGGAGTGGACGGTGCTTGGCGCTCGGCGCGGTGCTCGGTAAATCTTACGGCAAAGCCTGCCTCGGTTCCCTTCAACTCCCTCGGACTCTTCCGATGCCCGATCTGAATCCAGAGCAACGCGCCCGGCAGCTCATCGACGAGCAGCTGCTCGCCTGCGGGTGGCAGGTCCAGGATTTCAAGGCGGCAGACTTCTCGGCCGGCCGCGGCATCGCCCTGCGGGAGGTCCCGCTCAAGACCGGCCCCTGCGACTACCTCCTGCTGGTGGATCGCCAGGCCGTCGGTGTCATTGAGGCCAAGAAGCAGGGCACCACGCTTTCCACCGTGGCCGACCAGTCCGGCCGTTACGCCAACAGCCTCCCCGACTTCCTCGCCGCGGGCGTCACCGGCCAGCTTCCGTTCCTCTACGAGTCCACTGGGGTGGAGACCTTGTTCCGTGATGAACGGGATCCTGAACCTCGCTCGAGACGCGTTTTCGCTTTCCACCGACCGGAGACGCTCGCCGGTTGGGTCGCTGAGCCTGACACCCTCCGGCGGCGTCTCGCCCAGATGCCCTTCGCCCATCCCTTGCCGACCGCGGGAATGCGCGCCTGCCAGGTCGAGGCGATCTCCGGTTTGGAGAAGTCCTTCGCCGAGGATCGTCCCCGGGCCCTGATCCACATGGCCACCGGCGCCGGGAAAACCTACACCGCCTGCGCGTTCACCTACCGGTTGATCAAGCACGCCAAGGCCCGACGTGTGTTGTTCCTGGTGGACCGCGCCAACCTGGGAGAACAGGCCCGGGACGAATTCCACCGCTTCCGCACGCCCGACACCGGACGTCTTTTCACCGAGTTGTACAACGTCCAGCACCTGACCTCGCCCCACATCGATGACGTCTGCCGGGTCACCATCTGTACCATTCAGCGGCTCTACTCGATCCTGCGCGGGGAGGAACTGGCCGAGGACGCCGACGACCTCTCCGGCGCCGAACTGGCGGCCGCCCTCGGCACCCGCACCCGCGACGTCGCCTACAATCCGTCGGTCCCCATCGAGAAGTTCGACTTCATCGTCACCGACGAGTGTCACCGCTCGATCTACAACCTCTGGCGGCAGGTGCTCGAATACTTCGACGCTTCGCTCATCGGCCTCACCGCCACGCCTGCGCCGCAGACCATCGCCTACTTCCACCAGAACCGCGTCGCCGAATACAACCACGAGCGCGCCGTGACCGACGGCGTGAATGTCGGCTACGACGTCTACCGCATCAAAACGCAGGTCACCGAGGCCGGTGGCAAGGTGGACAAGGGCTTCCTCATCGACCACCGCAGCAAGGCCTCGCGCAAGGCCCGCCAGGAAGTGCTCGCCGACGACCTCGATTACACGCCCGCCGACCTCGATCGGTCCGTCGTCGTGCCCGACCAGATCCGCACGATCCTCCGCACCTACCGCGATGTCGTGCAGACCGAGCTGTTCCCCGGCCGCACGCTCGTGCCCAAAACGCTCATCTTCGCCAAGGACGACTCCCACGCGGAGGACATCGTCCACCTCTGCCGCGAGGTCTTCGGCAAGGGCAACGACTTCTGCAAGAAGATCACCTACCAGGCCAAACACCTGGTCACCGGCAAGCCGGCGAAGGCCAAGGAGCTCATCCGCGAGTTCTGCCTCTCGCCGTCCCTCCGCATTGCCGTGACCGTGGACATGATCGCCACCGGCACCGACATCCGGGCGCTGGAGGTCCTGGTCTTCCTCCGCGATGTCCGCAGCCGTGTCTATTTCGAGCAGATGAAGGGCAGGGGAACCCGCGTGCTGTCGTCCACCGACCTGCAATCCGTCTCCGGCGAGGATGCCCGGGCCAAGACCCGCTTCGTGATCGTGGATGCCGTGGGCGTGTGCGAAAGCGACAAGACCGAGTCGCGCCCGCTCGACCGTGAGCCGACGGTCACCCTCAAGACGCTGCTCCAGCGCGTCCTCTTCCATGGCGGACGGGACGAGGATTCCCTCACCACCCTGGCCGCACGCCTAGCCCGGCTCGACCGCGAGCTGGACGAGCCCCAACGCCAGCAGATCGTCGCCGCGTCCGGCGGCCAGACACCAGCCTCCCTGGCCGGAGCGTTGCTGAGGGCCTTCGATCCCGACGCCATCGCCGAACAGGCGACCGGGAAACCGGGCGCTTCCCCCGATGAAATCGCGCCCGAGAAGTACGAAGCCACTAAGCAGGAATTGATCGCAACCGCCTGCGCCCCCTTCGACAAGCCCGCCCTCCGCCAGACCCTCGAATCCCTCAAGCGCGAGACCGAGCAGGTCCTCGACATCTACACGCCCGACGCCGTGCTCAGCCAGGGCTTCGATGCCGCCGCCAAGGCCAAGGCCGCCAGCCTGGTTCAGGCCTTCCGCGACTACCTGGCGCAGAACCAGGCCCAGATCGACGCCCTCCAGATCCTGTACAGCCGATCCTACAAGCAACGGCTCACGGAAAAGATGCTCAAGGACCTGGAGAGGAAACTCCGCGACCAGCACGCCGCCTGGACCGAGGACACGCTCTGGAACGCCTTCGCCGCCGCCAAGCCCGGCAAGGTGAAGGGCCGCTCACAGGCCGGCCGTTTCGCGGATCTCGTTTCGCTCGTCCGCTTCGCCTTGGAACAGCAGCCGGTGCTCGCGCCGTTTGCCGATTCCGTGACCGAACGCTTCCACGAATGGCTGATGGACAAGGCCAAGGCCGGCGTAAAGTTCACCGAGGAACAGATCTCGTGGCTCCGGTTGATCCGCGACCACATCGCCACCGCCATCAGCATCGAGCCGGAGGATTTGGAACTCTCACCGTTTAACCAGCACGGCGGTTTGGGCAAAGCCCACCAGCTCTTCGGCGAGCAACTGCCCAAGCTGCTGGATGAGCTCAATGAGGTGCTTGCCGCGTGAGTGCGAATCCAGACACCGCAGCCCCAATAGGGCGAAAGAAGCCAACCCAGAGCGAGAATCCCGCGACAGCGGGAGACGGCGCCCTGGATTGCGAATCCCGAAACACATCGAGCCCTGGAGGGGCGAAAGGTGGCGTCGGGCTTCCAAATGGCTGGACTCGCCTTTCGTTGGGCGACGTTGGGCGATGGTTCGGCGGCGGCACGCCCAGTAAATCAAACCCGCGCTTTTGGACTGACGGCATCATTCCTTGGGTTTCGCCCAAGGACATGAAATCCGCCCTCATTACCGATGCACAGGATCACATTACCGACGAAGCGGTAGCACAATCGGCAACCAACCTTGTTGAATCGGGTAGCGTGCTCATCGTTGTTCGAAGCGGTATTCTTCAGCACACGCTTCCAGTCGCCGTCACGCAACGACAGGTTGCATTGAATCAAGACCTCAAGGCGGTTACTCCGCGCGAAAACATCCGTTCGGATTATCTGGCCCTCGCGTTGAAAGCCTTCGAGCAGGACATTCTCCACTCATGCACAAAGACAGGAACAACTGTGCAGAGCTTAGAGTTGCCGGTATTCCTTCGCTTTGAGATTCCAGTCGCGCCTCTTCCAGAGCAGCAGCGGATTGTGGCGGAGATTGAGAAGCAATTCACGCGGCTGGAGGCGGGGGTGGCGGCGTTGCGGCGGGTGCAGGCCAACCTCAAACGCTACCGCGCCGCCGTCCTGAAAGCCGCCTGCGAAGGCCGCCTCGTTCCCACGGAAGCCGAGCTTGCAGGCCGCGTGCCCCCAAGCGGCATCGGACATGCAGACACGAAAGCGAACGCCGCGTCAGGGGACACGGCCCACAAGACTTCGGACTACGAAACCGGCGAAGCGTTGCTCCAGTGGATCCTGGCCGAACGCCGGAAGAACTGGACTGGCCGGGGCAGATACAAAGAACCCACCGCCCCCGACACCGCCAACCTCCCGCCCCTCCCCGAAGGCTGGACGTGGGCAAGCGTAGCGCAGACAGGCGAAGCAACAACCGGTTCTACTCCGCCCAAAGGCAACGCGGTTTTCTTTGGCGGCAACATCCCGTTCTTCAAACCGACGGACTTGGATGCGGGCTTCTATGTGCGCGAGTCCCGAGATTCACTGACGGAGTCAGGTGCAGAGCATGGTCGCCTTTTGCCTAAGCTATCAATTCTTGTGACGTGCATTGGTGCAACCATTGGCAAAGCAGGATTCGCGCGGGTTCGATGTGCGACCAATCAGCAAATCAACGCGCTGACTGTGCCGTCGGACTTGGTTTCGCCTGAATACGTGTTTTGGTTTTTCAACAGCCCATTCGCCCAGGAACAAATCAAAGAGAACGCATCGGCGACAACGCTGCCGATTCTCAACAAGAGCAAATTTGAGGCGTTGCCAATCCCACTTCCCCCGCTGGCCGAGCAGACGCGGATTGCGGCGGAAGTGGAGCGGAGATTGAGCTTGGTAGAGGAGTTGGAGTCGGTTGTGACCGCCAACCTCCAGCGCGCCACCCGCCTTCGCCAGTCCATCCTCCAAAATGCCTTCACGGGAGGCCTTGTCTAGGTCTATCGCTATGCCACAGAAATTAGCAGAGCACCCGAAGGCGATTGAATGGCTAAAGCAATTCAATAGTCGTCACGTACATATTGCACGATTTCTCCTCGACCTACTTAAGCTCGTGCCAACGGATGAGTTCGAGCGCACGATCAGAATGCAGATTTCCGACATATGTCGCGAGACAGATGGGCGCATCGCAGTCTTTCCAGTCGATAAAGGAGATGCCTTGGAAGAGCGCGTGCTCGAATTTAGGTTAGCGAAGGCCCTCCGCAATGCTAGTACCGACCCGGTAGCAAATGGCCAAGAGATCGTGAAGCGCATTATTGAGGCAAGAATCCCGTTGAGACGTAATCACTTTAGCAGTGCGCATCGAATTGGACATCTGCTTGAATCAATAAAGGGAGAATTTCCACGGCGAATCTCAGTCGCGCCAACCCTTAGCTCGATGCGGGCTGAAAGGGTAAAGCATGTTGTTTTGATTGATGACCTAGTCGCCACTGGGAAGAGCATTTGCGAGTATTGGAAGGCTTGGGCGTCTCCCTCTCTGCGAAGTTGGCTGTCCCGTGGGCAATGCAGCCTCTGGATCGTAGCTTACGCCGGCCATGCTGAAGGGCTTGGCGAAGCAACCAAGCGCCTCACCTACATCGCTGATGAACGTATTCGCCTTCAGGTGAGGCTGCCTCCAACCTGCGAGTTGTGGCCAGATGCAATACTGAATGCGTGCTCTGATTATGGCTTGCGCACAGGGAAGTCAGGAGCCAGTCGTGGCTTTCGGGGCGTTATGTCGCCGATCATATTTCAATATCGATGCCCAAATAGCACTGCTGCCATCCTGTGGGATTCATCCAACAAGGGATGGCGAGCGATCTTTCCGAACCGAAGCATCCCGCTGGAACTTCTTGACTGTTTTGACGCGGACTCCGAAAGTACTCGCCATGCGGAGATACTGTGGAAGTCAGGCCAATATCAGCTAGCACTAAATATTCTCGAGGATTTGAAGATTCACGGCAGGTGCCGATCCTATCAAATTCTTCTTACATTTCTCGGGCTTCTTGCTAGAAACTTTCGGCGAGAGCAGCTTTCTAAAATAATGCTGCTGAGTGATGCCAAGGTCGCGGAATTGTTTCAGGCTTCGTCGCAATTCGGACTATTGACGTCGGAGGGTCGTTTAACGGAGTATGGCAAGGACTTGCTGGAAAGGTCGCGGCGCACCTTTCTAGTTCAAAGAATGCGCATTCAGCCAAATCAAGAGGCCACACAATTCTATTATCCGAAACAATTTTTGGGCGTCCGACGAAAATCTAGCGAAAGGGGGGATTCGTGACTACACATCGCGGATCGCCATCTAAAAGGCGCGTGGAGTCCACACGCCGCAGGACGAGCTGGGGCTATGAGCCAGCATCCAGGTGCTTCGCTCAGCGCTCGCATGTCTCACCTGCCCAAAGCACCTGCATCCTCGCTTGCGCGAGTTAAAGTAGATGAGTAGTTGGACGCCCAATTCATTTATCGAGCGAGGCACCGCTGAAGGATTTCAAGAGGACTTCCTTCAGAGCCTTGTTGCTGAAGGACGCAAATTGACTGAGCGGGGTTTACCTGCACTCTTCACTCTCGGTCATCTAGCAGCCATTTGCGATGTGCCATTCGGATTTCTTCACGATATCGTCTCCAGAAGGTCTGATCCCTACCGCGTCTTTCTGATCAAGAAGAAAGCCGGGGGTCTCCGTCGAATTACAGTCCCATCGGCGCCACTTCAAGTTGTCCAAAGATGGCTGCATACTGAAATTCTTTCTCGTCAGCCATCACATCCGTGCTCTCAAGCTTTTAATCAAGGCTGTAGTCCTATAAAGAATGCTCAGCAGCATTGCAGTTCGAAGTGGCTTGTAAAGATCGATGTCGAGAACTTTTTTGAATCTGTGTCCGAGAGGCAAGTCTATCGCGTCTTCAAAAGAATTGGATTTCGTTCGCTGCTGTGCTTTGAGCTTTCTCGTCTTTGCACTCGCATCGTCAAGGGGACACGTCAGCCTAGTGCTGCTAGTTTGCAAAATCGGGATCGTTATTCAATCAAGGCTTATCGCAATGAGAATGTCGGGTGCCTCCCTCAAGGCGCCCCGACGAGCCCTTTGCTTGCAAACCTTGTATGCTTTGATTTGGATATTCGAATGAACGCCTTGGCCGGCGAATTTGCTTGTTCCTACACGCGGTACGCCGATGACATTGTATTCTCAGCTCGAGATTTTGACAGACTAAAGGCTAGAAAACTCATAGATCTTGTTGTGGGCATATTTGCGGAATATGGGTTTAAGCGAAGTCTCCGAAAGACGATTGTTGTACCGCCCGGCGCAAGGCGATTGGTTACGGGGCTGTTGGTGGATGGAGCAAAAGTAAAACTTCAAAAAAGATTCCGAGAAGCAATTGAACTGCATCTTCACTACGCAGCCAAACATGGGATAGCAAGACACTGCGAACACCGCAAGTTCCGATCACTTTTTGGCTTTAGAAATCATTTACACGGCTTGATAACATACGCGGAAAGTGTTGATCCGAAGTTTGGCGCAAGGTGCAGATCTGAATTCGAGGCGCTTCCCTGGGGGGCTATTGGGATGATTGACCTGTGATGGCGCGGCCTTCTCTGTTTTATATTAGCATTAGAGATTTCCCAGATTCTTCACGATGACGGCTGGTGCGGAGGAAATCCGCTCGAGGAAATAGATCCGACGGTAAAGGGACTGCTTGTCAAGATTACCGTTGAATCGCGACGTCGCGTGGCAGCTTCGGTTTACCGCTGGCTCCTGCGTGCTCTCGACGGCAGGGTACCCCTACATTTGTCCGACTGGCCCAGCCAGGCTGGTCAAAGGGAATCGAGCGAGAATGAGCGACAATTCGAAAATCGAGTGGACGGATGCCACGTGGAATCCGGTGCGCGGCTGCACCAAGATCAGCGCGGGCTGTGTCCACTGCTACGCGGAGACCTTCGCCGAGCGGTTTCGGGGCGTTCCCGGACACCCGTTCGAGTTCGGCTTCGACTTGCGTCTGGTGCCTGAAAAGCTTGGCGATCCCATCCGCTGGTCGAAGCCGAAGAAAATCTTCGTAAACTCGATGAGCGACCTGTTCCACGACGAGGTTCCCGACGAGTTCATCGAGAAAGTGGGTCGGGTGATGCTGGCCGCGGATTGGCACACCTACCAGGTGCTCACCAAACGGGCCGACCGCATGGCGGCGATGCTTCAAGGCCCGCTTCGGGCGGCCGCCAAGGCGTCCCACATCTGGTGGGGGGTGAGCGTCGAGAACCGCCGACACGGATTGCCACGCATCGCGGAACTGCGGAGCGCCCGTCCGGCGGTCGCGTTCCTCTCGGTGGAACCTTTGCTGGAAGATCTCGGTGCGTTCGACTTGGGCGGCATCCATTGGGTCATCGTCGGTGGCGAGAGCGGGCCGGGCGCGCGTCCGATGAGTCCGGAATGGGTGCGCAGTGTCCGGACCCAATGCCGCTCCCAGCAGGTCGCCTTCTTTTTCAAACAGTGGGGTGGCGTGCGCAAATCCACTACCGGGCGAGAGCTTGATGGGAGAACCTACAACGAGTACCCAAAAACATCCCAGAATGGAGTGGCAAATCTGGCAGAGAGAACCGAACTCCTCGAAACAATTGGCTGTAGATAAATAGCATGGCCAACAGCGATTTCCATGACAAGGCTTACGATGCTGGAACGCTGGCTAAGCTTCGAATCTTTGAACTTTACGCTCAGGAGTGGATTCCTGTTTTCGTTTCGCAGCCTGAACCAAAGTTCAAAGAGATTCACATTTTTGATTTCTTCTGCGGACCCGGGACTGACGGCAGCGGGGTATCAGGTTCACCGTTGAGGATTCTCCAGCAACTCCACGGCTACTATGCAAAGGGAATGGCGGGCTGGAGCAGGGTTCGCATCGTGGTTCATCTCTTTGATGAAAAGCCGAAAAAGGTCGAACAGCTATGTGAAACCCTCAAATCAGAGACATGGCAGATTGTGGGAGTTGAAGTGGATTGCCGAGCGTTAACATTTCAAGATGCTCTAGCTGAGTTTCTGCCCCTGCTTTCCAATTCCAGCATCGCGAAGCTACTCATCATCGATCAATTTGGGGTGGACGCAGTTACAGATGAGGTTTTTCGAGGTTTGATCACTTTCCCTACGACGGATTTCATATTCTTCCTTTCATCATCAACGCTGTATCGCTTCCGCGATCATCCAGCAATTAAGCAGAAAATTGAGAAACCGGAGGATTCGTATAATGTGCATCGTGCCGCCGTGGACTATTTTCGGAGATTGATCCCGGCGAATGAGCCGATGTTCCTTGGTTCCTTCTCCATCCGAAAACGAAGCAATATTTACGGTCTGATCTTCGGAAGTCACCACCCCTTGGGAATGCACAAGTTTTTGCAAGTGGCGTGGGCTAATGATGAAATCGCTGGAGAGGCAAATTTCGACATTGAGCGTGCGAATATTCGACCGGAAGAAGGAATCTTGGATCTGGATGTAATGCGTCCGAACAAGGTCCGGGAATTTGAAGATGGTCTCGAAGCGGCCTTGAGGGCGGGAGAAATGACATCCGAAGCCGATGTTGTTCGATTCTGCATCGAAGCAGGCATGACAGCGCGACACAGCGCTCCTGTTTTGAAGAAGTTGAAGAATGAGGGAGTTATTGTTGCGGAGTTTCAGGTGCCTGATGTTCGAAACTTAAGGTCGCCACGTCCAATCCGGACCAAATGAGCAACCCCAACGCCCTCGTTCAAAAGCTCTGGAACTACTGCAACATCCTGCGGGATGACGGTCTGTCCTACGGCGACTACGTCGAACAGTTGACGTTTCTCCTGTTCCTCAAGATGGCGGATGAGCAGTCGCGGCCGCCGTTCAACAAGCCGTCGCCCATTCCCAAGGGGAAGGATTGGCCGGCGTTGCTGGGCGCGGACGGCGACGACTTGGAGATCCTTTACCGCCACACGCTGGAGGATCTGGGGAAGCGGTCGGGCATGCTCGGCATCATCTTCCGCAAGGCGCAGAACAAGATCCAGGACCCGGCCAAGCTGCGCCGGCTCATCGTGGACCTGATCGACAAGGAGCAGTGGTCCAGCCTTTCGGCCGACGTGAAGGGCGACGCCTACGAGGGGTTGCTCCAGAAGAACGCCGAGGACGTGAAGGGCGGCGCGGGCCAGTACTTCACCCCGCGCCCGCTCATCGCCGCGATGGTGGATGCCGTGGCCCCGCAGCCGGGCCAGACGATCTGTGATCCGTCCTGCGGCACCGGCGGGTTCCTGTTGGCCGCCCACGACTACCTCGCCAGGACCTACGCGCTCGACCGGGAGCAGAAGAAGAAGCTCCGGAACGGCACGTTCTTCGGCATCGAACTCGTGGACAGCGTCACGCGCCTCTGCGCGATGAACCTGCTGCTCCACGGCATCGGCGGCGAGTCGGAGACGGACCTGCCGGTGACCACCAAGGACGCGGTGGCTGGAAAGCACGGGGAGTACGAGATCGTCCTCGCCAACCCGCCCTTCGGCAAAAAGAGCAGCGTCACCATCGTCAACGAGGCGGGAGAGTCGTCGAAGGAGTCGCTCATCATCAACCGCGACGACTTCTGGGCGAGCACCAGCAACAAGCAGCTCAACTTCCTCCAGCACATCTTCACCATCCTCAAGCAGCACGGCCGGGCCGCGGTGGTGTTGCCGGACAATGTGCTCTTCGAGGGCGGCGCCGGCGAAACGATCCGGCGCGAGCTGCTCAAGCAGGCCGACGTCCACACCCTGCTGCGCCTACCCACCGGCATCTTTTACGCCCAGGGGGTGAAGGCGAACGTCCTCTTCTTCGACCGCAAGCCCGCGCAGGAGAAGCCGTGGACCCGAAAGCTCTGGATCTACGACCTGCGCACCAACCTGCATTTCACCCTCAAGGAGAACACCCTCAAGCGGAGCGATCTCGACGACTTCGTCGCCCGCTACAATCCCCGGAACCGGTTCGACCGCCAGGAGACCGAGCGTTTCAAGTCGTTCACCTACGAGGAGCTGTTGAAGCGGGACAAAGTGAACCTCGACCTCTTCTGGCTGAAGGACGAGGCCCTGGAGGAGTCCGCCAACCTGCCCGCACCCGAAGTGATCGCCGCCGAGATCGCCGCCGACCTCGAAGCTGCCTTGGAGCAGTTCTCCACGATTGCAGAGGATCTAAAGTAACGGCGCCTCTTCGCGGTCGCATTGAGACAGGGCTTCGCCTCACCAATACCTCGCTCGTTCCGGGATCACCCGTCGGACGCCGCCCCGGAGGTCGGATTTGCACCGAATCCGAAGCTGGGCGTATCGATCGACACGGCTCTTCCCAACGACTTCATCGAGCTGAGGTCACGCAGGACCTGATCATCGAACGCCACCTCTCCTCAAACTCCCCCTGCGCCAGGCGGTCATGGGTCGATGGCAGCCGGAAAGTTTGACTACGCGCCTCGGCGAGGAGGGGCTCCTCTCGTTCCATGAGCACCCATAGGACGGCGCGCACCAGCATTCCCAGGGGCACCTTCGTTCGCGCGGCTTCCTGCAAACGGACGAGGAAGGCGTTCACTTCCGCATCCTCGGACCGGGTCAGCACGAAGCGCTTGGTGATGGTCGGCTCCGCGGGCGTCGCGGTCGGCGCCAAGGTCACCGGAGGGCGGCTCACGATCTTAGGCTTCGAGGCCGCGTCGCGGACGAGGTCGGCGGAGATGGGATCGTAGGGACGTTCGAGGGTCTGCTTCCTAGGCATGGGCCACCTCCTCGGTCAGGAGGATCGGCGGTCGCTGTTTCAGGAAGGCCAGCCGTTCCTCGAACTCACGCGCCAGGGTCCGGTACTCGTCGGCCACCGGATGGTCGCCCCGGTACTGTAACAGCGTCTGCCCCACCTTCTGCGCTTCCTGCACCGCGACGCTGCGGCTGATCTCAGTTCGGAACTTCAACGACTGTCCCTGGGCGTCGACACAGGTCCGCTCGAGGTACGCGACCAGTTCCCGCGACAACCGCGTCTTCGGACGCGGCACCGCGCAGACAATCACGCCCAGGAGAGCCAGCTTCGCGTTGGCTTGCTTCTGTGCGGCCACGATGTCGGACAACGCCTCTGCCATCGCGCTGACGGCCAGGTGGTCCGGCATGGTGCTCAACACCGCGAAGTCCGCCGCCTTCAACGCCGGGATCGTCGTCTTGGTCTTCTGCGGCGGCGTGTCGAGGAACACGTAGTCGTACATTCCCCTCAACCGCTCCATCGGCTGGAGCAACAGATCCTGTTGGATCAGCCATGGGTTCTGGGCGAGGAACGTGTCGAGCTCCGCCAGCTTCCGGGAACTCGGCACCAGGTGGACCTGTGGCGGCAGCCGGACCTCCGGTTCCTCGTGGGTGATGATGGTGTCTTCGGCGTTCTCGGCGCCGGTGAGCAGCTCGAAGCTGCTGATCCAGCCGTCGGTCGGCGCTCCCAACGCCTTGGTCGCCCCCGACGTCATGTCCAGGTCGATGATCAGGGAGCGTCGCCCCCTCTCCGACAGGGCTCCTGCGAGCTGGATGGTGTTCGTGGTCTTGCCGACGCCTCCCTTCTGGTTGCCGACGACGATCACGGTGGTGTTTCGATTTCTTTCAAACATGGACCTCCTTTCAAAACGGTGGATTGGGCGCCTACGGCCATCGGGCCATCGGGCGATGCCTTCGGGCCAAGGCGCCAATTGGGGTTATCCCACATCCGTCAGCTCCACGCCAGAGGCCGAAGGAGCCCTCCAAACGGCGTTTGAACCGAAACCGCCTTCGGGCCCTCGGGCCAACGGGACAGGCTCATGTGTTCTGAACCTTAGGCCCATTGGCCAACGCGGGTGAGTTCCCATGAAGTTGCCCCCTTGCGCGAACCCGGTGAAGTGCGGGATGCATCAGACTCAAGGAGCATCCCCATGACCACCGGCTACAAGACACTCACCCCCAACCAGATCGGCACCCTGCTGCATGCCCTCTCCACACGGCAGATAACCTGGACCGCGGCCCGGGTCTGGTGCGCCTGCGTGGAGATGCAGGCGATCCGTGAGGCCGCCGGACGTGTCCGCCGCCAACGCCGGGACAAGCGTCCCCTCCAACCGGAGTACCGCCGGGAAGAACTCGTCGAGATGACCGGCCTGAACCGTCGCATGGTCGCCCGCGGTCTAAGCCAGTTGGAGCCCGTCGACCTCGTCCACTTCCGCTCCGAAGCCATTCACCTCCTGGAGGCTCCAATGCTGGAAGCGGCTGAGACGATCCAGGAACTGTCCGGTGGCCGCAGTCCCAGGCGACCGATTCCCGTTCCTCGGGCTGTCTTGAGGTTCCTGGCTCGCCAGCCGACGGCGGCCTTGGGTCGGGTGATGCTGGGGTATGTTGTCCGCGGGTTGACCATCGACCGGCAGGGTGGAGCGATCCGCTCCGCAGGCACGGTGAAGGCCAGTTGGCTCTCGGGCACCCTGGGCCTCAGCCAACGGGCGGTGCGCTACGCCCAGAGCCGTCTCAAGCAGCTCGGCTGGATCTGTCCGGACCGCGGCTCGAAGCAATGGAAGCTCAACCGAACCGGTGCCTGGTTCAGTATCCGGCTGGACTGGGTGCCTACGGTTGCACCCCTCCGGGTCGAAACCGGCACCCCGGCTGCACCCCCAAGAGAAGACCGGAAAACTCCTACGGAGATCGAAGACCAGAAACTGGGTGTTTTGGAACGAAAGGGAAGGGAGCCAAGCTTGCGCAACATCCAGCCTAGCGACCTCCACGACCGGGGTCGGCTGCGAGTCCTCTTTCGGCGGGCGGTCCAACGCGGCTGGGTCCGCTCCTGTGAATCCGACGCCCTGAACTTCTTGGCAGCCGCCGTCCGCGCTCGGTCCACGCCGTCGCGGGATCCCGTCCGGGTGTTCGTCGCGCTCGTTCGAGAACGCCGATGGAACCACATCACCCAGGCCCAGGAAGACCAGGCGCGCCGAGCGCTTCGGCAACCATCCAACCGCCCGCCTTCCGCCGTCCACGCGATTGGCGATGTCCTGAAGACCCTGCTGCCAGCGCACCTGCGGGGACAATCCGCTCGGCCTCAGCCTGTGGCACACCGACCAGGTCCTCGCCCAGCGGCCAATTCGGATGCATGACTGTTCCAATGCTTTGCCGGCCTACCTCAGAGCCTTCGGACTGTGGTAGGATTCGAAGCAGGGAGGCAGGGGGGATTCGATGCCGTTGGAGTACCGGGAGTGGAATGGGGTCCGCCAGACGTATCTGTGCGGGAAGAGCCAGCCAGTGTGGTTGGCGTGGGAGCTGGTGAAGCGGCTGGGGCATGTACCCCGGGCGGCCATGCGGCTGAGGTGGACGCATCGGCAGGTCCGGGAAGCGGTGGACCACGCGGAGTGGAACGCGGTGACGATGGCCAGGGAGCGGGAGGAGGCACTGGCGGCGGGATTCCGGAACGATCTCCTGACGGATTCCCCGCATGGTCTGGTGTTCCCGGCCAAGGATCTGGAGAGGAAGCGTGTCCGCCGGAGGCGCCGGTGCTGGCGGTGTCGATGAGGCGCACACATTTCGTGGCGTGCGCATAACGGGAGGCATGAGTCCAGTGTCCCTACCATGCCAGCCGCGCCCGATTTCCCGGACGCACATCCCGAAAAAGCGGATTGTCCGAGGCGAGATTCCGGTGCGGCACCGGAAGTTGGACCGGGGGCGCCGGAGGGCGCGCGACAGTGTAATACCGTTACGCCTTGGCCCGCTTCACGCGGGCCTTTTTCTTGCCCTCTTCCTGGACATTCCCGGCAGGCACCTCTGCGGTGGCCCGATTGATCAGCTGACCCAAGTCCAGTTCCAACGCCAACGCGATTTGAAGCAGCGACTCCAGGGTCGGCGTGCGCTTCTGGTTGTCGAAGAGGCTCAAGGTCGTCTGGTGGAGCCCGCAGAGCTTTGCGAGGCGGTACCCGCTGACGCCCCGTTCCTCGCGCGCCTCCTTGAGCAGCTCGAGCACCCGCATGCTGATCCGATGGGCCTGTTCCTTCATTGCTAGATGACCATAGTCGTACTCCAGCCTTGACGGCGATAGATGACCATCGTCTTATGTGAAACCATGTTCCTTCGTCGCCTCGGCATCGATTCCAACGCCACCCCCACGGCCTGCGCCTCCGGCAGGGCCTGTCCGGACATCCTGGAGATGGCCGACGGCTCCATCGCGGTCATCGGCCGGGACATCACCGCGTTGTCCCACGGGCTCCCATCCGGTTCCGGCTGCGGGGAGGACGAACGCATTGTGCGAATCCCGAGGGAGATTCTGCTGCGCGCCCTGCGGGACGGGTCCATCGCCCGTGATTGAAGGGGGCTACCGTAGCGGGTCGGTTTCGTGGTAGGATGCCGGAATGGAAGTCGGTTGGTGGTGGTCACATTGGCACGAGGTGCTGGAGACGGTTGGTATCGTCGGTGGACTCCTCTTCACCGGTGTGACCCTGCGCCACGATCTTCAGGCTCGGAAGATTGCCGAGTACCTGACCCAGAGCACCGAACACCGAAGACTCTGGTCCCACTTGCATAGGCGTCCCGGGCTGGGTCGGGTTCTCGAACGCGACCGGGATCTGAATCAGGAACCCCTGCGGCCCGGGGAACGCCGCTTCCTGGAGTTGGTCGTGACCCATTTCCACACCGGTTGGCTGATCGCCCAGTCGGGTCACTCGTTGGTTCCGATGGCGGTCTTGGCGACCGATGCGGGCTACTTCTTTGCTTTGCCCGCACCGGCCGCCGTGTGGAGTGAAGTCCAGATGATGCATCAACCGGAGTTCGTGGCGTTCGTCGAACGCGCCGTGGGCACTGTCACACCTCGCCCTGCTGCTCCTGCTGCCACCACTGGATGATCGGTAGCGCCGCGAAGGTGGCGATGTCGACGGCGATCGCCCAGCCATCGTGGTGGCGGACGAGAAGCGCGTCGTAGGTCCCGTGCAGGAAGGCGATGGGCAACAACCGCAGGACGGAGACCCAGATGCGGTCGAAGTCCCACCAATCCTCCGGCAACGACAGCACGGCGATGGCTGACATAACGCCGTGGGAACCCACGCACAGGACGAACCGGACGACATAGATCGTCCAGTCGGCCGAACCGGCATACATCCGGTAGCTGTAGGTCAGGGCTTCGGAGAGGCCGAAGCCGATTCCGGCCATGAAGCCCATGGCCGCCCGGACCTGCACTGGATGGAAACACTCCGGCCGGGCGGCGAAGGCCTTGGAGCCTTCTTCCACCAGTCCCACCGAGAGCGTGTAGGCGATGATCGTCATCCAGAGAGGGATCATGTCCGAACCCCGGATGAACGAAGCCACCTGGATGACACCGATGCCGACGCCCACCGGAGCCCCGAAGAGCTTCGCCGCAAGACCCGGCCCAATGCCGTAGAGGAAGTAGACGGCGAGGATGCCGCCGATGGAGCCGAATCCCAGCCGGGAGAGACTCATCATCCGTGCATCGGGATCGAGGCGGAAGAGCCACCAGGCAAATGGAGTGAAGAAGGCCACCGAGATCAGGGCAAACCCAATGGGCCACAGGCTCGACAGCTCGAGGAACGGTCCCGCGTGCGAGCGCGGGATGAAGTACACGGCGCAGAGAAGCAACGGAATCCAGAGGCGGTTCATGGGAGTTCGTTTCCGCTGAGGCGTTGGAGATCGGTGAGGGTCCATTCGAGCAGGTTCATCTGCTGGACCTGGAACTCGAGGAGCGTGGGCAGATCGGACTGGCCGGGGGGCACGGCTCCGACGAGGGACTCGAAGCGGTAATGGAGGAAGTAGACGCCTCCGACACTCGGCAGATCGTTGATGAGGACGAACCGACCGCCGGGCTCGGGCACCGGGAGGGACATGATCTCGCTGGGGAGGATCAGCGGCTCGGTACGGCGTTCGTACGAGGTGGTGGTCGTGTTGCTGATCTCTTTGCCGTAGGTCGTCCCGTGGGAAACCTTCTTCACGAAGTAGGTCACCTTCCCGATGTGCTCGGAGATCCAGTTCGCCGTGACATGCGAGTCGTTGCGAAGAAGCGTCTTGGAGCGGAACTGTCCAAGGACTTCCTGTCCCTCGTCCTTCCCGTAAACGGCCTGGATCCCTTCGAGGCTTTGGGTGCCTGCCACCGTGACGATACCGCGGCTCCGGCCTTCGTTGATCAGGGCGAACAGACACGGGATCCGGCCGAGGTTCCGGAGCTCGTCGAGGAACAGGAACGTCCGACGGGACGTGCTGTCGGGGAGACTCAAGGTCTCGTCCGAGATCATCTGGAGGAACAGGCGGTGGAACGGCGTGAGCACCTCGCTGTAGCGGCGGAGGTTCGGCACGAGCAGGATCCCGCCGGAGTCCTTGGCCCACTGGCGGATGCTGAACTCCGTGGAGGCCTTCTCCATGAGCGACGCCACCACCTCGTAGCGCTGCATCGAGCTGAGCAGGCTGGCGATGAGGTTGCTCTCGGTCTTCCCGTCGCCGCGGATGTTGACCCAGATGTGGGTCGTTTCCGGGACCTGTTTGAGCAGGTCCTCGATGCGTTGGGCGGCACGGAGCGTGAGCAGGACATCCCGAAAGGTCCACGTGTCGGGACTGAGCGTGGCGAGGGCCGTCATGATGGCGGCGAGGACCAACCGGGAACTCTGCACCCAGAAGGAGTCCTTGCCGTCCTCGGGCAGCGGGATCAGGGCAGCGGCAACCTGCGCGGCCTCGGCGGCATTGCGGACGTCCTTGCGAATGGCCCAACGCACCGATCGGGTGTCGAAGGGATTGAAGATCGTGGGGTTGTGCCCCATGGCGACGAGGCGGGGCAGCAGCTCGTTCTTGGCGTCGTAGATGAAGGCGCGGTGGTCGGGCAGCTGGGCCACTTGCCGCAGGGCGCCCTGCATCGCGAGGAGGATCAGGAGCGACTTGCCGCTGCCCGGCGAGCCGACGACGAGGAACTGGTGGGTGACCTCGCTCCACGGGAGGCACAGGCCACCCCATTCGAGCTGAGGCCCTTCGAAGCACCGCTGGAAGAGCGGTTCATCGGGCTTGAACCAGCGCCAGGGCTGGTACCAGCGTTTGCGGGGAAGGAAGGGCTTCTGGCCCACCAGCCTCGCGTGGCGGTTGA
>JAIXUV010000334.1 GCA_027483345.1 Verrucomicrobiales bacterium
GTTGTCCGGTGGCGGAGACCGGGTCCGTGGCGTCGACGACGACCACTTGGCGATCGGTGATGAAGCGGGTGCAGGCCTTGGCGTCCGCGCCGTTGTTGCCGGGGCCGGCGACGAAGAGGATTCGGTTGCCGGACCGGGTCCGGCGCATCAGTTCCGCCGCGAGAACCTGGCCGACGCGGTCGATCACCTCCCCGGGTGCGATGCCGGCCTCCCAGGTCGAGGCCTCCCAGGTGCGCATTTCGTCGGCGGTGATGACAGGCAGGGGCATTGTGGCCGTCTGGTGGGAGATCAGGTGACGTTGAGCTCGCGGCGGATGCCGAACTTGTCCACGCGTTTGCGCAGGGTGGCCCGGGTGATCCCGAGAAGGCGGGCCGCACGGACCTGGTTGCCCTGGGTCTCGCGGAGGGCCTCGATCACCAGTTCCCGTTCCACGGCGGGGAGGACCTTCAGGCCGGGCTGGGTCTTGGCCCACCGGAACAGCAAACGGGCCAGATCCGGGATGTCACCCGGGGCCTCGGTCGCCGCCGGCGCCTCGGTGGCGGCCGGTGACGGAGGCGTGCCGGCAACCGCGGTCATCGGAACCGGAGCCGCGGGGACCACCGGCTTCGAGACGTCCTTGGCGGGAACCGATTGGTGAAGTTCAGCCGGCAGGTCCCCGGGCAGGATCGCCGGTCCCTTCGCCACCACGACGGCGCGACGCAGGACGTTCTCGAGTTCGCGCACATTGCCCGGCCACGAATAGGCATCCAAGGCGATGAGGGTGTTCTCGTTGATCGACTTCATTCCGCCCGACGCGGCGCCGATCTTGCGGAGGAAGTAGTCCACCAGCAGGCGGATGTCGCTCCGGCGGTCGCGGAGCGCCGGCAGCTGGATCCGGACGACGTTGAGCCGGTAGAAGAGGTCCTCACGGAACTCCTTGCGGGCAACGGCTTCCTCCAGCGGTTTGTTGGTGGCCGCGATGATGCGGACATCGACCTGGACCGTGGAATTGCCGCCGACCCGTTCGAAGGAGCCGTTTTGCAGCACGCGGAGGATCTTCGTCTGGGTGGCCGGGGCCATGTCGCCGATCTCGTCGAGGAACAGGGTTCCACGGTTGCACTGCTCGAAGCGCCCGATCCGTTGCGCGGTGGCACCCGTGAATGCGCCACGCTCGTGGCCGAACAGCTCGCTCTCCAGGAGGTTCTCGGGAATCGCGGCGCAGTTGATCGCGACGAACGGTTCCTTGGCCCGGCGGCTGTTCTGGTAGATGGCCCGTGCGACCAGCTCCTTGCCGGTGCCGCTTTCGCCGGTGATCAGGGCCGTGGCGTCCGACGCCGCCAGTTGGCCGATCAGCTTGAAGACCTCCTGCATCGGCTCGCTCCGGCCGATGACGCCGAGGTCGTAGTCCTGCTGCTCCAACTGCGGTTGGAGGGCCACCGTCTGGCGCATGTCCTTGGAGGCCTTCAGGGCGTTGGCCACCAGTTGCTTCAACCGCGGCACGTCGAACGGCTTCAGTAGGTAGTCGTACGCCCCCAGCTTCATGGCCTCGATGGCGGTCTGGGTGGTCCCGTAGGCGGTCATCAGGATCACCGGAAGCTTCGGGTCGATCTGGCGGATCCGACGAAGCGTCTCCAGTCCGTTGAGGCCCGCCATGCGGATGTCGCTGAGGACCAGGTCCGGTCGAAGCTTCGGGATCATCTTCAACCCTTCTTCGCCGCTGGACGCGGTATGCAGTTCGAGGTCCGGGGAGTCGAAGATCCGACGGAACGAGTATTGCACATCCGCCTCGTCGTCGATGAGCAGGAGCTTATCCATCTGGCGTGGGCAGAGTACGGTTCGTCGTCTTCGATGCAATGCGGGGTTCGCGTGGAGTTTGCCATTCCGAGGAGGTTCCCACGTTGGAAGGCGGACCGATCCGACGGCCATGCGGAAGGGGCGGTTGGCGCAATGACCTAATGCGCTTGACCCTGTGCGGTTGCGGCCATATTCAGCCAATCCGACAGCCCCGAAATGAGAACGCCCATCACCCGTCTGCTCTCATATCGGCTGCCGACCCAACCCCACACCTACCCCCAACCGACCCATGACAAAGCGCGATCTGGTCGTCCGGATTAGCGGCGAGACCGGCCTCACCCAAGAGCAGGTTCTCGACGTGATCCAGAAGACCCTCGACTACATCTCCGAAGCCGTTGCCAAGGGCCAAACCGTCGAACTCCGCAACTTCGGAGTCTTCGAGGTCAAGGTCCGCAAAGCCCGCATCGGAAGGAATCCGAACCGTCCCGAGACCGACGTCCCCATCCCGTCGCGCACCGTGGTCAAGTTCAAGCCCGGCAAGGAGATGCGGGAATCGGTGATCCGCCTGAACCCGGAAGCCTGAGCTCACCGGCACCGACGGCGGCAGCGAAAGACCCCGGCCCCCATGTGGGAGACCGGGGTCTTCCTTTTCTTCCGGGCGTTGGCCCTCTCGGATCCTTGGGGCAACGTGCCGCGGTGTCAGGCGAATCGGGTCGCGGAAGTCGTCTGCGACGACGCCTTGCGGGCGGCGATCGTTTTCACTCCGGCGACCAAGGCGTCCACGGTGAGCCCGTGCTTCTCACGGAGGTAGTCGACCGTGGTGGCGTGTTCGACGAACTGGTCGGGCCAGGCCAGGCGATGCATCGGGGTGGAGATGCCGGCCTCGGAAAGGCATTCCAAGACCGCGCTGCCGTAGCCGCCCATGGCAACGTGGTCCTCGAGGGTGGCGACCACGTCCGCGGCCTTGCCGTAGAACTCATGGACTTCCCGATCGAGCGGCTTGAAGTACCGCGGGTTGATCACGGCCACGTCGAAGCCCTCGGCGCGCAGTTGGACCGCGGCGGCGCGGGCCAGGGTCAGCATCGGGCCGAGTCCGAACAGGGCGACCCGGGTGGATCCCGCGGTGTTCGCGAAGTTCTCGACCACGACCGCCTTCCCGATGGGAACCAAGGCCGGGATCTCCTTGATCGGAACGCCCTCGGCGTTGCCGCGGGGATAACGGATGGCCACCGGATGCGACTGGAGCGTCGCGGTGAACATCATGTCCTGCAGTTCATCCTCGTTCGCCGGCGCCATGCCGATGATCCCGGGCAGGCAGCGTAGGTAGGAGATGTCGAAGAGACCGTGGTGTGTCGGGCCATCGTTGGCGCTGAGGCCGGCGCGGTCCATGCAGAAGATCACCGGCAGGTCCTGCAGGCAGACGTCGTGATGGATGCAGTCGTAGGCGCGCTGGAGGAAGGTGCTGTAGATCGCGACCACCGGATGGAAGCCCATCGTGGCCATGCCGGCGGCGAAGATCACCGCGTGTTCCTCGGCGATGCCGACGTCGTAGTACTGGCCCGGTACGGCCTGTTCCAACAGCTTGAGGCTGGTGCCGCTCGGCATCGCGGCGGTGATGCCGACGACGTTCTTGTTCTGCTGGCACAGCTTCACCATCGTGCGACCGAAGACCTCCTGCCACATCGGGGCGGCTCCGGTCTTGGGTGCGGGCGTCTGGCCGGTGGCGGCGTCGTAGGGCCCGAGGCCGTGGAACTTCTCCGGGAACTTCAGCGCCGCCTCGTAGCCCTTGCCCTTCTGGGTGAGCACGTGGATCACCACTGGCTCGTTGCAGGTCTTGGCGAACTCCAAGGTGCTGACAAGCAGCGGGATGTTGTGGCCGTCGATCGGTCCCAGGTAACGGAGTCCGAACTCCTCGAAAAGCATGGCCGAACCGTGTCCACCACGGCCGTCGCCCTCGAGGGGGCCATGTGCCGGCTCCAACGCGACCGAGGCCGCGATCCCCTTGAGGGCCTCCTCGGTCTTGCTGCCGAGCATCGCGACCAGGTCGCCCTTTGGCAGGCGGCGCAGCCAGTTGTTGAAGTCTCGGGCAACCTTGTTGTAGCGCGGGCTCGTGGTGAGCTTGCCGAGGTATTCGGCGATCGCTCCGACGTTCTTGGCGATCGACCACTCGTTGTCGTTGAGGATGCCGATGAACCGCTTCGTCGTGCACTTGATGTTGTTCAGCGCCTCGAAGCTGATGCCGTTGGTCAGGGCGGCGTCGCCGAAGACGCAGACGACGTGTTCGTCGCCCTTGCGTTGGTCTCGGGCCGCACACATGCCCAGGGCCGCGGAGAGCGCCGTGCCGGCGTGACCGGCGCCATAGCAGTCGTGCTCGCTTTCGCTGCGGAGCGCGAAGCCGTTGAGGCCGTTGGTCGTCCGGATGGTGCGGAAGCGGTCGCGACGGCCGGTCAGGATCTTGTGGACGTAGACCTGATGGCTGACGTCCCAGACGAACTTGTCCTTGGGCGTCTCGAAGACCCGGTGCAGGGCGATCGACAACTCGACCACGCCGAGGTTGGGGCCAAGGTGGCCACCGTTCTTGGCGAGGCCTTCGATCAGTTCCTGACGGACGTCTCCGGCGAGTTCAGCCAGTTGTTCCGGTGTCAGCTTCTTGAGGTGCGACGGATGGTCGACCATTTCGAGATATCGGCTCATGGGGTTGCTGCGGGGGAAAAGGGGGTGGGGTGCCGCGGCTCAGGCCGCGTCGCCGGAATCCAAAGCGGCGGGTTTGGCCACCAAGGTGCCGCCGAGGGTCTCCTCGAGCTTGCGGATGCGGATTTCCGCGGTGGAGAGGCGGTTCTGGCACAACTGCGCCAAGCGGGTGCCTTCTTCGAAACGCTTCAGGAGCTGGTCCAAGGGAAGGTCGTCGGACTCCATCGCTTCCACGATGGATTCCAACTGTCGCAGGGCGTCCTCGAATGCGGGTTCGCCGTCCTGTTCGGACTGGGGTGCGGCCTTCGGCACGGCGCGGAACCTCGTTCAATCCCCGGGGTTTGCCCAGCGGTATTTTCAGCGGGGCCCGCCGGCAGTGGCCTTTTGCCAGGACTGCCGTGGCGTCACGCTTTTCGGCGTCGGCGGCACCCATGGCGAAGCGGAATCCGTCATCAGCTGGACCGCCCGGCGGGCCTCCTCCGGACGCGTCGAGGCGACGTCCCGGGTCTCGCCCGGGTCTTCCCCGAGATGATAGAGTTCCACCGGCGAGTTGGTCCCATGCCGGACCGCCTTCCAGTCGCCGAACCTCACCGCTTGGGAGTATCCCGACTCGTGGGACTCCCAATAAAGGCAGGCCGACCGCGGACGCGGCTCCTTGCCCAACAGGGCCGGGGCAAACGAAATGCCGTCCAAACCCGCGGGGATCGACGAGCCCGTGAGTTCCCCAAGCGTCGGCAACAGGTCCCAAAGTGCGACGGGCAGGGAGTTCGTCTGGCCCGGCGCGATGTGACCGGGCCAGGAGACGATCAACGGCACCCGGATGCCGCCCTCATGGAGGCTGCGTTTGACCCCACGGAACGGGCCCGAGCTGCGGAAGAAGTTGGTGCTGACACCGCTTTCGACGTGCGGGCCGTTGTCGCTGGTGAAGACGAAGATCGTGTCGGAAAGGATCCGGCTGCGCTGGGCGCGGGCGACAAGCTGGCCCACCAGAAGGTCCAGTCGCTCGATCATCGCCGCCTTGCCCTTTTCCGGCCGCGGCCAGTCCTCGCGGGAATAGGAACCGAAATCCGGCACTTCCATACCATTGGTGCCCAGTTCGTTGTTCGCATGGGGAAAGGTGCTGGCCACGTACAGGAAGAACGGGTGGTCCTCATGCACTTCCACGTAGTTGGTCGAAAACCGCGCGAACCAATCCCCGATGTAGTCCACCCGCTCCCCATGCATGTTGCCCCAGTTCGAGAACCGGTTGCGGTTCCTCCAGACGAACTGCGGGTAGTAGTCGTGCGCGTGCCCCTGGTCCAGGAAGCCGAACCAATCCTCGAAGCCCTGGCTGTTCGGATGCCCCGTCGTCTCCTCCCAGCCCAACGCCCACTTCCCGACCCCCGCCGTCCGAAGCCCGGCGGTCCTCAACACCTCGGCCAAGGTGACGTCGGAATCCTCCAGCGGCACCTGCACGTTGCTGCGCGTCCGGCCATGCCCCGAATGCAACCCGGTCATCAGGGCGCAACGGCTTGGCGCGCAGACGGTGTTCCCGGCATAGGCCTGGGTGAAGCGCATCCCGGACGCCGCCAGTCGGTCGATGTGCGGCGTCCGGATCTTCTCCTGTCCCTGGCAGCCGATGTCACCCCAGCCCAGGTCGTCGGCGACGATCAGGACCACGTTCGGGACCTTGGACTTCCGCCGCGGATTGAAGTTGTCGGGGGCCTTCGGACCGGGCGCAGCCCAGGACACGGCCGCGGTCAGGAAGGCGGCGAACAGGACCGGAGGGAGGAGCCAGCGGCGGAGCATCGGTCCGCGGAAGATGGCGGTTGAAGGCGTCGGAATCCAGTTCGCTTCGACCGCCCGCGTCCGTGGCGCCGACTCCACCGAGCTGGCGTCGAGTGGGGTCGGCTTCTTCGGATCTCTCGGAGCCCGTCAGCCCCGCATGGCCTTCAGCACCTCGGCGGCGTGGAGTTCCGGTTTCACCTGCGGCCAGATGTTCCGGATGAGCCCGTCCGGACCGATGTGATAGGTGATCCGGAAGGTGCCTTGATAGCGGCGTCCCATGAACGTCTTCTCGCCCCAGGCGCCGTA
>JAIXUV010000015.1 GCA_027483345.1 Verrucomicrobiales bacterium
ACCAGCGGGGCGCTGACGGCCAAGGCGGGCGGTGGGACCACGCCACCGCTGAACTCGCGCGAAAGGTGGGCGGCGATGGCGGCATCATAGGCGGCGGTGCGCGCATAGACCTTCGCCGCGAGCGAGCGTCGCAACTCCAGGGTGGTGCCACCTCCCGACCGGATCTGTTCGGCCACCTGGACGTAGTCGGCGGGATCCACGACCACGGTGACGCTCTCGTGGTTCTTCGCCGCGCTGCGGAGCATCGAAGGACCGCCGATGTCGATGTTCTCGATGGCGTCGTGCAGTGAAACCCCGGGGTTCGCGACGGTGGCCTCGAACGGATAAAGGTTCACGACCACGAGGTCGATCGGGGTGATGCCGTGGGCGGCAGCGGTGGACTCGTGTTCCACATTGCCCCGCAGGTAGAGCAAACCGCCGTGCACCTTCGGATGCAGCGTCTTCACACGGCCGTCGAGCATCTCTGGGAATCCGGTGTGCTCGGAGATGTCCTTCACCGCGAGGCCTGCGTCTCGGATGGCCTTGGCAGTTCCGCCGGTGGAGAGGAGTTCCACGCCAGCCGCGGCGAGGACGCGGGCGAAGTCGACGAGACCGGACTTGTCGGACACGGAAAGCAGGGCGCGCTGGATGCGAGGCATACGAAAGGCGCGGAGATTCGCCAACGCCACCGGGACGTCAACGGATTAGAGCCGCTCCATGCCCGCCGGCTCAATCAACGAAGCAACGCCACCATGCATAACCACTAAGTCGGCTGGGGATTCGGGATTCCGGATTCTTGATCTCCGATTGGGCTCCCTGCTCCCTGCTCCAATGCCATTCACTCCTTCGGACGGAGTTGCGGGAAGAGGATCACATCGCGGATGCTTTCCTGGCCAAGGAGCATCATGCAGAGGCGGTCGATGCCGATGCCGATGCCGCCGGCCGGAGGCATTCCGTGTTCCAGGGCGACGAGGAAATCTTCGTCGAGCTTTTGCTTTTCGCCCCCGGCCTGTTCCTCCAGGGCCTTGCGCTGGGCGACGGGGTCGTTCTGCTCGGTGTAGCCCGGGGAGATCTCCTGGCCGTTGATGCAGCACTCGAACACCTCGACCGTGGTGGGGTCGTCCGCCGAGATCTTCGCCAGCGGCACCAACTCCTTGGGAAGGTGGGTGACGAAGGTGGGGTTGATCAGGGTCGGCTCGACGAGCTTCTCGAACACGGCGCCGGTGACCTCGAAGTCCTCATAGGCCGCGGCGATGTCACCGGACAGCTTGAGGTCTTCGACCGCACGACGGCGGCGTTCCTCGGGAGTGACCCGGAACCAGTCCTCGCCGGCCTTCTCCCGGACGAGGTCCTTGTATCGGGCCCGGCGCCAGTGGGAGAGGTCGATGACCTTGTACACCTCGCCCTGGGCGTTGCGGTGTTCGATCTTGAGGGTGCCGGCCACCTTCAACGCGAGCCGTTGGATGAGCGACTCCACCGTCTCCATCATGGTGGCGTAGTCGCCATAGGCCTCATAGGCCTCGAGCATGGTGAACTCGGGGTTGTGGCGCCGGGAAAGGCCCTCGTTGCGGAAGTTGCGGCCGATCTCGAAGACCTTGTCCACGCCGCCGACCAGGAGGCGCTTGAGGTAGAGCTCGAGCGCGATGCGCATGTAGAACTCGCAGCCGAGCGCGTTGTGGTAGGTCTTGAACGGCTGCGCCGCGGCACCGCCGGGAATGGCCTGCATCATCGGGGTTTCGACCTCGACGTAGCCCCGTTCGTGGAAAAAGTCGCGGATCTCGCGGAGGATGAGCGAGCGGGCCTGGAAGGTCTTCCGGACCTCCTCATTGGCGATCAGGTCGAGGTAGCGTTGACGGTAGCGGATCTCGGTGTCGGCGAGGCCCTCCCACTTGGCGGGCGGCGGGCGGAGCGCCTTGGAGAGCGGGACGAACGACTCGACCTTGAGCGACGGCTCGCCCATGCGGGTGACGAAGAGGGTCCCTTCGACGCCGACGTGGTCGGCGAGGTCGAGGAGCTTGAACTGCGCCCACTGCTCCTCGGTGAAGACGGCCTTCTGGAACCAGATCTGGATACGGCCGGTGACGTCGCGGAGGTCGAGGAAGTGGCTCTTGCCCATGTCCCGATGGGCGGTGATGCGGCCGGCAAGACGGACGCGGTGACCTTCCGGCCATCCGACGGCTTCGCCCTTGGCCGGGTCGGTGGACTTGTTCCACGAATCCCAACGGGCCAACCCGGAGCGGGCGGTGTCGCAGCCCGTTTCGGGGCTGAACTTGTTCATGAACGGGTTGACGCCCTTTTCGGCGAGGCCAGCCAGGTGACTGCGGCGCTGCTCGATCAATGAATTGGTGTCCTCCATACCGGGACGCAAAGTGAAGCATGCCGGCGGAATCCCCGGCAAGCCTACCCGGTCCGGAGATGGCCTCCGGGCGCGACCGCCGCGACCGAATGCGGACAAAGAAAAAGGGGCCCCGAAACCGGGGCCCCTTCCTGAATTCGTGGATCCGTGTCGGATCAGTACACGCGGGTCGACTCTTCCTCGACGATCGGCGAGAGCAGCTCGCTTTCGGTGAGGACGACCTTGAGGCGGTGGTCACCGACCTCGGCGGCCTTGGCCGAGATGGTGTAGGTCACCGTCTTCTTCGGCGCGAGGGTCGGGATGGTCGGGAACTTGACCGTCTTGCCGTCGACCGTGCCGCCCTGGCTGCTGGTCGGCGTCATCTCCTTGGCGAACTGCGCCACGGCGTTGATCTCCTTCAGGTCCGAGTTGCCCTGGTTGGTGATCTTGATGGTGTAGAGGGTGGACTCGCCGATCTGGAGCGGATCGGGATCGTCGACGACCTCGAGGAGGACGGCGGAGACGCCGTTCCAGATGGTGCAGGCCTCGGAGGCCTCGCGGAGACCTTCCTTGGTGCTGATGGTGGCGGCGTTGCAGTACTTGCCCGAGGTGCTGGAGGTCAGGACGATCGAGAAGGTCTTCTTCTCGCCGGCCTTGAGGGTCTCAACATTCCAGGTGGCGACGTTGTTGGCGATGGTGGCGCCCGGGGCGGAGACGATCTTGGTCTGGGCCGGAGGAGTGTCGGTGACGACCACGCCCGTCAGGTCGGTGTCGCCGGTGTTCTCGGCCACGATCTGGTAGCTGGCCTGCTTGTTGATGAACAGCTGCGGGGTACCGGTCTTGGTGAGCTTCAGGCCCGGCTTGACCACCGTGGTGCAGGCGTCGTCCTGGACCGAGGCGGTGTTGCTGGAGCTGGCGACGGCCACGTTGCAGTGGCGACCGCGCTCGGCGGCCTTGAGGGTGACCGCGATGGACTTGGACTGGCCGGGGGCGAGGTCTCCGACCGGGTAGGTCTTCTCGCCGACGCCGCCGAGGCCGGCCGGGTACTTGTCGGTCACGACCACGTTGCGGGCGATCGAGGTGCCGGTGTTCTTGACGACCACGTTGTAGGCGACGTCGGAGCCGAGCTGGGCGAGCTCCGGTCCGGTCTTCTCGATGGCCAGCTGGGGCTTGCCGACGAAGGTCTGGGCGCAGACGCGGGGGTCGGCCTTGATGGTGGCGCAGGAGGCGAGCGTACCCTCACGGACCGGCTTGACGGTCACCTTGAGCGACTTGCTCTCGCCGGCATCCATCGAACCGAGGTTCCAGGTCAGGGTCTTGCCGGACACGGAAGCCTGAGGCTCGGTGCCGACCAGCTCGGTCCCCTCGGGAACCATGTCGGTGACGACCACGTTGCCGACGCAGGCGTTGGCCAGCGGCTTCAGCTCGTAGGTGAAGGGCTCGTTGAGGGTCGCCTCGGCAGGGGCGGTCTTGGTCATGCTGACCAGCCCGGTGTTGATCACCGAGCAGGGAACGCCGGGACGGGCGGCCGGAGCGGCGGCCGCGGCCGCGACCACAACGGGCTCGGACTTCGGCTCAACCGGGCCGGAGCCGCGGAAATAGGGGGAACGTCCGGTGTAGTAGTCGCCGACGATGACCTCGTAGGTCTGGCGGTTCTTGGTGCGCATCTCGCGATCCGTCTCGGATTCGCGGGCGGAAAGGGACGGGCCAGACAGCGCCGCGACGAGCGCGACCAAGCCCCAGGTCAGGCTCTTCACGGTGTGGGGTGACGATTTCATGATCATGCTTGGACTAAACGGATCGTTGGTGCAGTTGGTAGCCCGCGGCCGCGACCCCGTGGCCGACCCAAATCCGAACCAACCGGAAGTTGGAATGCGGAGGGACGGCCCGGAAATGACGCCGGACACGCGCGCTTGGTGCCACGCGGGTCGCAGCCTGTCAAATAACGGAACCGATGGCAACCCCCACACCGTGATCGGACGAAGAATCCCGCTCATCAGGAGTTTGCCCGTCCGCCGGCGGCGTCCACGGGAGAGACCGGATCCCAACAAAAACGCCGCCCGGTCAGGGGCGGCGTCTGGAAGGTCTTGAATCCGGATGGCGACTCAGGCGGAGAACGACTTGCCGCATCCGCAGCTGCTGTGCGCCATCGGGTTGTTGATCTTGAAGCCTCCGCCGGTGAGGGCGTCGCTGAAATCGATCACCGATCCGCGCAGGTAGTTGGCCGAGAAGGGATCGACGACGACACCCACCCCGAGGAACTCCAAGGCGAGGTCGTCCGATCGCTTCTCGTCGAACACCATCCCGTACTGCATGCCGGAGCAGCCTCCGGCTTCGACGAACACGCGCAGGCTTTTTCCGGCGTTTTCCGGATCGCCGGACAGCATCGAACCGATCTGGCGGGCGGCACTCTCGGTGAGGGTGACAATCGACTCTTGGGTGGCAACCGTTTCCATGGGGTCTCAGGCTAAAAGTGATGCGTGTGGGTG
>JAIXUV010000061.1 GCA_027483345.1 Verrucomicrobiales bacterium
AGGATGAGCAGGACGAAGACCGTCGCGAACGGCCACGACCATTGGAAGGCGTAGAAGGCGATGCTGACCGCCATGGAGAGCGCGGTCAGCGCCCAGGACCCGGCACCCAAGCCCGAGCCGCCGCGCGCGGTACCGGACCGCGGGTCCGAGGCGGGTACCGTGGGCAACGGCGGCGGGGCCGCGGAATGCCAGCGGTCGCGGTCGCGACCCGGATCGGACGGAGGAGTTTCCACGCGCCGAACTTCGTCTGGGAACGACCAGGACTCCAGCGAAAGCCGGAAGCCCCCCTCCCCAAGAACGGCAGCCGGGTGTCCGGTGGGACCACGGATCGGGAATTCCGGTATCGCCAGGCTGTCGCCGGCCCTGAATATCCATCCCCGTGGGCGACGCATTCCGCCGAAATCTGCTTCTCCTCTGCTGGCTTGCCGCGGCGGCTTGCCGCTCCGAGGACCTCCGCGTGGCCCTATTCCCCCCTTGGGTCACGGACGGCTCCGTCCGAAGCGTCGAAGCCTCAGGGGACCTCGCCGCGGCCGCCACCGCGGACCTGACGGGACGGAATCTCCCCGGGGTCCAGTGGGTCGAGCGGACTGAGATACGACGGGTCCTGGAGGAACGGAACCTCGCGCTGGGCCTGCTCGAGGAACCGCCCGATGCACCGGCGCTCCGGCTGCTCCGCGCCGACGTCGCGTTGGTCGGTGAGTTCTCCACCAACCAGGCCCGGATCCGTTCCCTTCGTCTGCGGGCGGTGGACCTTTCCACGGGGGAGGTCCTGGCCGAACGACGGGGGGACTCCGCGCAGCCGGCGACAGGACCGCTGCGTCCGGACTCCGACCTCGTCGGGTTCCTGTCGAACGAATGCGAGGCCCTGCTTCGGGACACGGCGAAGGTCCGGCGGGAGAGGGTTTCCGCACTCCGGGTGGCCTACCTGTTCCACCTGCGACGGTCAAAGCCTCCGTTCCTCGACAAGGAGACGGTCGCGGAACGGCTCTTCAGGCCTTCCGAGGAGGGACCGCGTGTCCGTCGTGTCCTCTCCGGAGACAGCGGCATGGAATTCGCCGAGGCCGCCCTCCTCGCCGCGCAGGATCCGAAGGCGGCCGCCTGGAAGGGATCCGTCGACCGCATTCTCTGGACGGAGGAGATTCGGGACCAAAGCGGGGCACCGAACGTGACAGTCCATATCCTGGATCCCGAACACGGCGAGTTCTCGGCAGGGATGTCCATGGGCCCGAATCCGAACCAGAAGGACTTCCTCGATTGGATCCGGGAGAACGCGGTCCTCCCGAGACGGGGAAACACCCCGGTCGGGCGGGACGACGCCCAGCGCCTGGCCGCGGGGATCGTGGAGGCGGTTCGCCTGGAACTGGAGGGGGCGACAGGGCCGACATCCGTCGACGCGCGGCTCGAACGCCTGCGGCTCCTGGACCTTGCGCTCTGGTTCGACCCGGATTCGCTCCCCGCACTGCGACTCGTCGCGGAGCAGCGTTGGCCGGCCGCCCAGATGGGCCGGACTCGGGATCCACATCGCTTCGCGGTCCTGAGGGCGGAGGCCTGGAGGAAGGTCGTGGAGCGCCGCCGGCGTTTGGCACAGGAGGATCCCGGACTTTCCACCGGGACGGAATGGATCCGGATGCGGGACGAGGAGAACCTGCAGGCTTTTGAGGCCGTCCTCGGCGAGACCCAGGTGATCCGTTGGGGCGTGGCCGACATGACCGCTTCGGGGCTCGAGGCCCGGAGCCGACCCGCATTGGAACATCTGCTCGCGGCCGTCGAGCTGACCGCGGCCTCCGCACCGCTCCGCACGCCGGAGGCCGCCGGCAGGTGGTTGGGGGCGATGCTGGAACTCCCGTTGCCGCCGACGCTGCTCGCCGCGGAGCGTTTGGCGGCGGTGGAGAGGATGTCGACGCTGGTGCCGGGGAACTGGTTCGGCGTGGATCCGGAGGTCGACGCCCCGTCGGTCGCGTTCTGGCTTGGAAGGGTCGCCGAAGGGGCCGCGGACCCCGGACGCGGGCGCCGTCTCGCCGAGCGCCTTGTCTCGGCGCCCCGGGTCGCCGAATCCGGGGTTCCCCGCGGGGTTGTCCCCGTGGACACCGCCTCCACGACGACGCCAAGGTCGCCGACCCAGCCGATTCGGCTTCGGCTGCCCCGCCATTCCGAAGTCTTCCCGACTCCCACCGAGGAAGTCAGGACGGCTCCGATCCGGATCGAGCTGGCGGGCAAGCCGGTTGAACTCGAGAACGTGCCGCCGATCCAGTTCGGGAAGGAACGCGGCAGGGTCGTCGCCATCGCCGGCAACGGGGGGGACGTGTTCCTGCTGGCCCGCTTCCAAGGTGGACCGGCCCCGTCCGCGATCGAGGTCGGCGGGGTGGAGCGCGTCCCGGAAGTGGAGCCTTCGACCCGTTTTTTCCGCGGAAAGGGAAAGGGCCCCTTGGAACCGGTTCCCGGATTCGTCGGGAAGGACGGAGGCGGACTGATCCTGGACGGCGAAGGCCATCTGCTGTGGACCTACGAGGCCCTACGGGAAGTGGATCCCGAAACCGGCGACCTCGGACCCGTCCGCAATTCCAGGGACCTGGCTCCGGCCATGCCAATGCGGCTGCCGAGCGGCGCCCTGCGGATGGGCAACCAGCCGAACTCGCGGATCGTGCTGCGGGGCGCGTTCTCGGTCCCGGATCTCGGTGCCGGGGACTTCTCAGGCCTGCAGTCCGGATTCGCCCAGGCGCTGCGGGAAGGCGCCGGCGACCGCCTCCAGAACCACTGGAGCGATCTGCTCAAGGGGCGTCGCCGCGGGGAGTTCGGCCGGGTCCGCATCGCGCCGACGCCGGGGATCCAGGCGGCCGATGCGACCCGTGCCTACCTGGCGCTTCCGTCAACCGGTGCCAACCTTGTGACCCTCGACCTCGCCTCGGGTCAGGTCGTCTCGGCGGTCCAGGTGCCGGGCGGCGTCCTCGGCCTCGCGCTCGGACCGGATCACCTGTGGATCCTCACCCAGTCCAACGGAGAAGGCCGGGACACCCGACTCCTGCGCGTTGCCCGCACCGCATTGGAACGTGGCAAGGCGGAATGGCGGAACCCCGAGGTCTCCGTCGAGGAATGGAACCGGATGGCGGAGACCCTGCCCTCCCGCCAGAGGGACGCCCAGTTGGTGTTCGGCGGCTGCGAGCGGCGCTTCCTTGAACTCCATCGGGACTTCGATCCGGAGCGGGCGGACGAACTCCTCCTGTTCCTCATGGCCGTCGCCCACGACCCGCACGGGTTGAACGAACCGGCCCGGCACCGCCAGGGGATCGCCGACCTGCGGCGACGATTCCCGCGCTCCCGCTTCGCATCGCTCTTCCCCACACCGCGTCCCACACCGCGCCCCGACATCGTCGATCCGCAATGACACCACCCTGCCGCATGCCGCAACGGATCGGGACGCTCGCCATGGTCCTGGCAACCCTGCAGGTCGCTTCCCTCGCGCAGTTCCGGACGGCTTCGGGACTCGAACCGCTGTTCCCCGCGGGCCCGCCGGAGCTTCGGCTCCTGACCACCGCGGCCATCGAGGCCAAGGCCGACGCCGGGGATGCGCAGGCCTGCCTGGAAGCCGCCCGGCGGGCGGTGGCGCAGAGCGCGGATCCCAACGCCCGGGAACGACTCCGAATCCGCCTGATCTGCGCTGCGGAGAAGGGCGAAACCCGCGCCTGGCGCCTGCTCGGCCTGCACTACATGAACCAGGTCGCGGCCGACGGCGTGGGGCTCGTCCAGACCCCGGAGCTGGCGGCCGAGGCCTTTTCCCAGGCGGCCGCGAGCGGCGACACCCCTGGCCGTTTCCTCCTGGGGATGCTCCAGCTTTCGGGCCATGGCGGAGGCGACGCCGCGAAGGGTGAGGCCTCGATCCGCGAGGCCGCCGAGGCCGGCCACATCCCGGCCTGCCGCCAGTTGGGCGCCCACTTCGCCTACCCCTTCCGCCTGCCTGGAGGGGAACGCCCGGCGGATCCGGTCGCGGCCAAGGGTTGGTTTCTCAAGGGCGCGGAGGCCGGGGATCCCCTCAGCCAGTACGGACTCGCCTGCCTTCTCCTGCATGGTCCGGAGACGATCCGGGACCGCGTCGAAGGTGGACGTTGGCTCCAACGGGCCAAGGCCGCCGGCCATCCACCCGCGGCCGACCTGGAACGCTTCCCGATCCCGGATGGAGGCCTCTTCGCCAACGATCCGCTCCTGAAGCTGCATTCCATTGTGCAGCAGATTCCTGCGGAGATGGCTTCGAGTGTCCTTTCGGCCCGAACCCCCATGGTCGGATGGGTCGACGACCTGCTGAACCGGCGGATCCAGGGAACGCTGGCGCACCTGGCCAAGGCGTCCGGCGCCACCGCAACGCCGGCGTCGGGGTCCCCACGGTCCGCCGATGCCGGGCCCGGGGACCCGAGGCGGAACGGGGTCTGGCGGGAAACCCTCGCCTCGCTGCGTGCAGGGCAGCGTCTTCCCTCGTCGGAAGTGGTCGCCACCCTGGCTTCCGGAAAGGTCCCTTCCGACCTGCTCGACCCGGTGGCCGCGCATGACGCCGGCGAGATCCTCTGGGCCGGGGGACCCGACCTGGTCGCCGCGCCGGCGGTGGCGGTGGAATGGTGGGTCCATGCCGCAAGGCTCGGGAATCCCACGTCGATGCTGCGCCTTGGGCGGCTGTGGATGGGCGGGTCCGCCGAGAAGCCCGACCCGTCGGAAGGGGTCCTCTGGATCGAGTCCGCCGCCCGCCTCGGGAACGTCGAGGCCTGCCGCGAGATGGCTCGCTGCCTCGTCGAGGGCGTCGGTCGACGGACCGACCTCACCGAGGGACTCGCCTGGCTGATTGCCGGCGGCGTACCCGAGTCCGATCCGGCCAGGTCCGGCCTCCAGGCGCGGCTGGGGGAACGGGAACGGGAAGCCGCGAGGAAGCTCGCACGGGGATTGGTCCCACAAACGGGAGGGCCGAACCCGACGGGAGCCGTCCAGGGCGTTGTACCCGCCCGGTGATTCCGGCCAACCGGGTGTGCACGGAGCACGGTTGGCCACTTCGATTCGGGCCGGATCGGACTGCGGCCGACGGTTCGCCCGCGGGAAAGAGGCCCATCGTGCGCCGCATCCGAAAAGTCAACGGGAGGGAGATCGGAAAGGTCGGCGGTACCCTCCGCCGCTTGAGGGTCTTCAACCGGGACTTCGGCGACGCCGGGTCGGCCGTCCGCGCGGCGCCCCCGGAGTAGGGCATGGTCTCGTCGGACCCGATTCGAGGCCCCAACCGCGGCACTTCGAAGCGCCGCTTCCAGTCGCGACGACGATCCGCAAAAGGCTACCGGCACAGGCCCGCCTGGGTCAGCAGCAACGCATAGGAGGAACGCGCCACCTTGTCCGCAGGACGCTTCTCCTTGGCCGCCCAGTCGAGCAACGCCTTGAGCTCGACCTCGACCCGAACCGCGGTGATCCCCTTCTGCGTCAATTCGCGTTCCAGCTTCATCGCCTTCGCGAGCCATTCCTCATGGGTGTGCGGAAAGACCCTGGGTTCCGGGATCAAGGACTGCATCCGCGACCAGTCCCCGATCGATTCAGGTGCCCCGATCGGTTCAAGGCGCGCCGATGCCGCGGGAACCGGGCACCGCGGACGCCATCGGATTCCGTGCATCCCGCACCGCGATCCGGTCCCGTGATCGGACGCCCTGTAAGTTTCGGACGGCCAACCACGACTCAACCGGCGATGAATGTCCTGATCACGACCGGTCCGTCCTGGGAACCCCTCGACGGGATGCGCTGCCTCACCAACACCAACTCAGGAAGGCGGGACACGGTCCTCGGCACCGCCTGCGGGGCGCGGTCCGTCTCGTCGGCGATGGCGGTCCAGGTCGACGGAGGTGCCCGATGAACTGCAGGACCCATCGCCGTGTCGCCCGCGTGTTCGCCTTCGTCGCCGCCGGCATCCTCCTCCAGACGCTCTACTTCAAGTTCACCGGCGCGCCGGAATCCAAGTACATCTTCACCCGGCTGGGCGTGGAGCCCTGGGGTCGGATCGCCACGGGACTGCTCGAACTGGTCGCCGCGGCGCTCCTGATCGTTCCCAGGACCTCCCCGATCGGAGGGCTCTTCGCGGCGGGCCTGATGGGCGGGGCCGTGATGAGCCACCTCACCCAGCTCGGCATCGTGGTCCAGGACGACGGCGGGCTGTTGTTCGCGCTCGCGCTCACCGTGCTGGCCTCGGGACTCGTCGTGGCCTGGTTGGAACGGCATCGGTTGCCTTGGATCGGATCCCGGCTTCCGGCCGCATCCGCCTGTTCCGTCGGACCGACCGGAGACAGGCCGGCATGACGGGCCGAACCGTTGCCGGATCGCCCTTTGGCGACGGCTCCTTTTCATGGCCTGAAATCCAAGGGAGTCCTGTAAGGATTCCCGGATGGCCCCGACCCACTCCCGATGACGCACAACGCGAACAACGGCCCGGCCGTGGAAAACGTCAGGCTCGCGGACCAACGACGTCTGCTCGCCGCCGCGCTCGGCTTCCTCCAGCAGGGGCTCGACCTGCTCGACCTGTTGGAGGCCGAGTCCTACGCACGGCCGCATCCGGCGGTCTTTGACGCCAGCATCGGCGGACACTACCGGCACGGCTTGGACCACTTCGTCAGCCTGCTCCGCGCCCTGGAGACCGGTGTGGTGGACTACGACCGCCGGGACCGGGATCGGCGGGTGGAACAGGACCTGGAGACGGCCCGGGCCTCGACCCAGATCGTGCGGTCCGAGCTCCAAGGCTGGGACGCCTCGCTCCTTGAACACGCCGTCGGGGTCCGGTGCAGCGTCAGCGACTGCCATCCGGAGTCGCCGACGACCCGGTCCACCCTGGGACGGGAACTGGCCTACGCGATCACGCACGGGATCCACCACTACGCCATGATCGGCGTCATCGCGCGCCTTGAGGACCGTCCGGTGCCCGCGGGCTTCGGCGTCGCGCCCTCGACCACCCTCCATCGTCGCGCCCTCGCCGGATGACCGCATTCCTGGACTCGTGGGTTCGGGAGCTGGCCGGCGGCATCGGCCTGGCGGCGGGCACGCTTCTCCAGGAGGACCTCTCCGTGTTGACCGGGATCCTGCTCGCCCGCGAAGGAAGGCTCTCCTGGACCGCGGCGTTGGCCGGCTGCGCCCTCGGGATCTGGATCGGCGACGCCCTGCTCTACCTGTTGGCCCGAAGGTACGGGAAGTCCCTGCTGCGAAACCGATGGGTGGCCCGGCGCATCGGCCCGGATGCCGTCCGTCGGGGCGAGGAATGGTTCCGCATACACGGGCTCTGGATCCTCGTGGGCGCGCGCTTCGTCCCGGGCACCCGCCTTCCGACCTTTCTCGCCGCGGGTTTCCTCGGCTGTCCGCCTGGACGCTTCCTCGCCGTGACCGGGGCCACGGTGGCGGTTTGGACGGCGGTGCTGTTCCTCCTGATCGGGGGCGGCGGCACCGGCGGAGGACTTCCACGATGGACGCCCGCGCTCGGGCTGCTGCTGATCGTCGGACCCTGGATCCTGGGCTCCGGCCCGGGTCGCCGATGGCTGAGGAGGATGGCGGATCGGCTTGGCCGTTGGATCCAATGGGAGTTCTGGCCTTCCTGGCTGTTCTACCTGCCTGTGGCGTTCCAGTACCTCCGTCTGGCCTGGCGCCATGGGGGCCTCCGCATCCCGGCGCTCGCGAATCCGGGGATCGAGCTGGGCGGCCTCGTGGGCGAATCGAAATTCGAGACGCTCGAAGTCCTCCAGGAGTCCCATCCCGACTTCACCGCCCGCTCCTGGAAACTCCCTTCCGGTCCCGCAAACGGAAGGTGGGAGACCCTGCGGACGTTGCTGGACTCGGGCGACCCCGGCTTCCCGTTCGTGTTGAAGCCGGACATCGGCCAACGCGGCGCCGGCTTCCGCATCGTCCGCACCCGCGACGAGGCCCGCGAATACCTGGAACAGACCCAGGCCGCCCTCGTGGTCCAGGAATACCTGCCCGGGCCGCTGGAAGCCGGGATCTTCTACCATCGCCTGCCGGGAGAGGAACGCGGACGGATCTTCGCGATCACGGAGAAGGTCTTCCCGGTGCTGGTCGGCGACGGACGGACGACGCTGCGCGAACTGATCGCCGCAGATCCGCGTGCCCGGTTCCTCCAGGAGATCTATCTCCGGCGCCATTCGGCGCGACTCGACGTCATCCCCGCAGCCGACGAGGTCGTCCGCCTCGTCGAGGCCGGCAACCACGCGCAGGGATGCCTCTTCCTCGACGGCTCCCGCCTCGCGACCCCGGCCCTGCTGGACCGGATCGAGGCGCTCTCGAGGTCCGTGCCGGGATTCCATGTGGGACGCTACGACGTCCGCTACTCCGATCCCGCCGCATTCGGGGAAGGGCGCGGCTTCCGGATCGTCGAGCTCAACGGAGCCGCCGCCGAGGCCACCTCGGTGTATGATCCTTCGATGCGCCTCCTGGACGCCTACCGCACGCTCTTCCGGCAGTGGGAGATCGTCTTCGAGGCCGGGGCCGCGCAACAGCGCCTCGGCGTCCGCGTGCCCGGCTACCGCGAATTCTGGAGCGCCTGGTCGCGGTGCCGTGAGAGCCTCGCGGGAATCCCCGTCTCCGACTGACCATGTGCACCGTCACGTTCCTTCCCGGCAAGAATGGCTTCCGGCTGGCCATGAACCGCGACGAGTTGCGCTCGCGCGTCCAGGCCTTGCCCGCGGCGCTGCATCTCCGTGACGGACTCGGCCTGCTCCAGCCCCGCGAGCCGGGAAGAGGCACGTGGATCTCCGCCAATCCCCACGGCGCGGTGCTCACCCTGCTGAACGCCTATGCCGTCGCCTACGCCCCGCCGCCGCCACGTGCGTCTCGCGGGACCGTGATCCCGTCGATCGACACGCTGGCCGACGCGGCCGCTGTGGACGCGCGGCTGCGGCGGGACTCCCAGCGCGCGCTGCCGCCGTTCCGGCTGGTGGGCTTCTTCGCCCGTACCGGCGAGGTCATGGAATGGCTTTGGGACGGCGAAGGCCTGAAGGCCCGGGCGCATCCGTGGCAGCCCCGACAATGGAGTTCCTCGGCCGTTGACGAGAAACGGGCCGGAGAGGAGAGGAGGATCCTGTTCGAGGCGGCCCTTCCCGGGCTGCTCGGTGATTCGTGCACCTCGCTGTCTCCCCTTCACCGGGGGCACCTTCCGGAACGCGGCCCGTGGTCGGTGTGCATGCATCGGGAGGACGCCCGGACGGTGAGCCTGACCGAGGTTCGCGTCGACGCGGAGACCGTCCGGATGACCTACGTTGATGGTCCCCCGTGCCAGACCGCGCCCGGTGCGGAACTCGTCTTCAAGCGCGAACGCTGAACTTCCTTGGGGATCACGCGGAGGCGCGGAGCCCGCGGAGGCGAACCGGCTGAATGCGGGGCCTCGTTTCCCACCGGGAACAACTCCGTGGCCAACTTACGGGAGTTTTCGGTTTCCAGTTTTCAGTTTTCAGCGGCCGCGGCTACGGACAGCGGAAACTCAACGCCCGGTCCTGGGACAGAAGCGGCTGAAGACCGCACGCAGGTCGTCGGCGCGGAAGGGCTTCGAGAGGTAGTCGTCCATGCCGGCCTCGAGGCATCGCTCCCGGTCG
>JAIXUV010000283.1 GCA_027483345.1 Verrucomicrobiales bacterium
GCGAACTTCGCCTCCCGCGCCAAGCCTCCCGATTGCGCATGGTCGATCAACCACAGCAGCTCGTCGCGCACCTGGGCGAGGTCCACCGTGCGGGCCTTGCCCGGGGTCTTGCGGTCCACCTCGCAGTAGACGCAGTCGAAGTTGCAGACCTTGTCCGGGTTCAGGTTGACCCCGATGGAAAGGCCGCGCGAACGCCGCGAAATGACCGGGTAGACGTAGGTGAAGTCCTGGTAGGTCCGTGCGTGGTCGCGCACGGCGTTCCAGGAGTTGCGGATGGCGATCGGTTGTTCTGCCACGACGGGACGGTACGGCACGAAGCCCGCCGCAGCCAGAGCGGGCGATCGGGGGAAATGCAGGCGTCGGTCGACGGGCAACGGGCGTCTGGAAGGGGGGGCTTGGGGAAATGGGGACGCGTCCCGCGGCGATCGGGTTGCGCTGGCTGCGGATGTGTCCCTGGTTGCCCCAATGTACATTGTCCGCCGGTAACGACTCCGAACGCGATCGAAGAGGAGTTGAACCCGTCGTCCGCGGTTGATCCTCGACCCACCGCCAATTGCACGAAACGCCGAGGTCGTTTGCCATACGTCCCGTGAAGCCCGCACAGGAAGACCTGGAACATCGCCAACCGGTTTGGGAGGCCCTTTCCAGCCTGTTCCTCGATACCGACACGTCGCTCGCCCGCACGTGGCGCGTCGGCATCCTCGCGTCGTCTCCCTATTCCATCGACGAGCTTCAAGAGATTCTCGTGGACGAGGTTTATCCGGTCTGCCGCTCCAACCTTTTCAGCGTCGCGGGCGAATGGGCAGGCTTCGACCCTGGATGGCTTCAGAGCCGCATTCTTCGTCGCCTGCGGTTACCGCTTCATCGTTATCGGTGGTGTCTCCTCGGCAGACTCACGGTCCACCTGTCCAGCGAGTGGCGGCAAACCAAGGAAGGCATTCTGCAGCAGCGCGCGCAAAGCCATGCGCGGCCTGAACTGAAACCATCCAGATGAAGCGAGACCGACCTCACGCAGAAACGCAAAGACGCCAACAGGGCGCGGGATTCCGGTTCGAAACTGGGGTCACCTGACACCGCAAGACCGGCTACCGCAGTTGACGTCTGGGGTATGGAGTCCCGGCTTTAGCCGGTGTGGATCTTCAACGACGGGCCGTCGTGGAAATTTCGAGGTGTGTAGAACGGGAAGGATTCCGCCGGCTGAAGCCGGGACTCCCTACCCTGAGGACGGATTCCATCCCCAATAGGCCCGACTCGTTTCTTGACCGGAAAGTCCAACTGAACAGAGTCGAAGCGAGGTCGCAGACGCCATGGCCAACGGCGACGGACCCGACAAACAGTGCCGTCTCACAGCCAAGCTTTGCGGCGATCGCGACGCTCCGTGGGCGGTGCGCGGCTCAGTGGGTCTGGGCTTCGTCGCCAATCTTGAACGCCATGAATGACGCGGCATCGCCATCCTCCTCACCTGCCGAGCCGGCAGCGAAGCCTCCGCGCGGCAAGTTCAACTTCTGGCGATGGTTTTGGCTCGGCACGATCCCGGTCTCCCTCGTCTGGGTCTATCACGACTTCTACGTTCCCTCCAACCGGATCACCTGGTCCCAGGACTACGCCTCGGCCCAACAACAGGCGGTCCAGTCGGGAAGACCCCTCATCCTCTACTTCACCGGCGAGTGGTGCGTTCCTTGTCGGATCATGAAACGCAACGTCTGGGCGGATTCCGAGGTGGAGTCGGTGGTCAATGCCGGGTTCACGCCGGTGATGATCGACGTGGACGATCCGAAGCAGGCCGAAACGTTGAGTCGCTATGGTGTCGTCGGTCCGCCGACGACGATCATCACGGATCCAAAGGGTACGGTCCTGAGACAGGCACAGGGAGGACTGGGAAAAGCGGAGTTCCTCGAGTTGCTGGGGAAACGGAATCCAGCCGGGAACCCAGCTCCGATTCCAGCGGCCAAGTGAGTTCCACCGGTCCTTCGGCGATGCAATCCAAGGCGTTTTCATCGACCCCGGGCTCCGTCAATGGTCCCCGGGATTCTCTGGAGATTGCTGCTCGGCCCGTGTGATGAGGTGGCCAGCGGCGGTCCGGATTGGAGGTTGGGTTGCGGAGGATGAGGGTCAGGTACCCGCGTCCGGGCTTCACGTTCGTTGAGCGGGGTCCCACCCTTCTCCAATGCGTCCGCTCTTCCCGGTTTCCCTGCGCGTGCTCGCCGCCGCGGCGTGGCTCCTTCCCGCCTGGCTCCACGCAGAGATCCCGATGGTCGACCTCGCCGGCGACTCGGCGCGGCGGGTGGTGGTGGACCGCGAGCCGGGTCAATACCTCGGCCATCCGACGACCGTCCTGCTTGAAGATGGCCGGACGATCCTGTGCGTCTATCCGCGCGGTCATGGCAAGGGCGCCATCCAACTCCAGCGGAGCATCGATGGCGGCCGAACCTGGAGCGGGCGTCTGCCGGTACCGGAGAACTGGGCGACCTCCCTGGAGACTCCCACGATCCACCGGGTCGTGGACGCCGCCGGCAAGAAGCGGTTCATCCTCTGGTCGGGACTGTTCCCGGCCCGGCTGTCGGTGTCCGAGGACGACGGCGCGAGTTGGTCGCCGTTGGCCGCGGCCGGCGACTGGGGCGGCATCGTGGTGATGGGGTCGGTGGAGCCGGTCCGCGGCGTGCCGGGCCGGTATCTGGCGTGGTTCCACGACGACGAACGGTTCTTCCGCAAGGACGCGAAGGCTTCCAAGCCGCCGGTGTTCCACCTGTACCAGGTGGCGTCCGACGACGGCGGGTTGACTTGGGGCCAGCCCCGCGAACTGCAGTCCTCGGCCGCGGTGCATCTGTGCGAACCGGGTTCGGTGCGTTCGCCGGACGGGAAGACCCTGGCGTTGCTGCTGCGGGAGAACCGCCGGGTGAAGGAATCGCACGTGGTCTTCTCTCGCGACGAAGGCCGCACCTGGAGCGAGCCGCGGGAACTTCCGCGGACCCTGACCGGGGATCGTCACACCGCGAAGTACGCGCCCGACGGGCGGCTGGTGATCTCGTTCCGGGACACCGCGAAGGGTTCGCCGACGGCGGGCGACTGGGTGGCTTGGGTCGGGGAGTTCGCGGACATCGAGGCCGGCCGCGAAGGCTGGTGCCGTATCCGCTTGGGCGACAACCAGCATGCCTGGGACTGCGCCTATCCCGGGGTGGAAGTGCTGCCGGACGGGACGTTCGTCGTGACGACCTACGGCCACTGGGACAAGGGACAGCCGCCCTACGTGGTGAGCGTGCGTTTCACCCTCGCCGAGATCGAGGCGCTGCGTTCCCGCGGGAAGTGAGGAGCGCCCGCGGATTCGAGACCGTGAATCGGGCCGGCGGGGATACCGTGCCCTGGCGGGCCCGGCTGCCGGTCCGACCCGTGAATCAGGAAGCGATCACCCCTTTGAGCACCTCGCCGTGGATGTCGGTCAGTCGGAAGTCGCGGCCTTGGAACCGGTAGGTGAGCCGCTCGTGGTCGACGCCCATGAGGTGCAGGATCGTGGCCTGCAGGTCGTGCACGTGGACGGGGTCCTTGACCACGTTCATGCCGAGGTCGTCGGTCTCGCCGTAGGTCAGGCCGGCCTTCACGCCGCCGCCGGCCATCCAGCTGGTGAAGGCGTAGGGATGGTGGTCGCGTCCCCAGCGTTTGCGGTCGTCGAGGTTGCCCTGGATGAAGGGCGTCCGTCCGAACTCGCCGCCCCAGACCACGAGGGTCTCGTCGAGCAACCCGCGCTGCTTGAGGTCCGCCACGAGGCCGGCGGACGGCTGGTCGGTGTCGCGGCATTGGGTGTAGAGCTCGGTGGTGAGGCTGTTGTGCTGGTCCCAGCCGGCGTGCATCACCTGCACCGTCCGAACGCCGCGCTCGATGAGGCGTCGGGCCATGAGGCAGTTGTAGGCGAAGGTGCCCTGCTCCCGCACCGATGGACCGTAGAGGTCGAGCACGGACTTCGGTTCGCCCGAGATGTCCGCCAGCTCCGGCACGGAAGCCTGCATCCGGAAGGCCATCTCGTATTGGCTGATGCGTGTGGCGATCTCGGGATCCCCGTGCTCGCGCAGCTTGATCGAGTTCAGTTCGGCGAGGTCGTCCAGCATGGCGCGGCGCGTGGCGCGGTCGATGCCGGCCGGGTCGCCGAGGTAAAGCACGGGTTCCCCGCCGCCGCGGAACTTCACCCCTTGGTAGCGCGAGGGCAGGAACCCGGAGCCCCAGTAGAAGTCGTAGAAGATCTGACCGCAGGAGGTCCCCTTGCTGACGGAGGTCATCACCACGAAGGCGGGCAGGTTCTCACATTCGCTGCCGAGCCCGTAGGTGAGCCAGGCGCCGAGCGTTGGGCGACCCGGGATCTCCGCCCCGCTCAGCAGCATCGAGATGCCCGGCGCGTGGTTCACCGAGCCGGTATGCAGCCCCTTCACGAAGCAGAGGTCGTCGGCGATCCCCGCCGTGTGGGGCATCAGCTCGCTGACCCAGGCACCGGACTGTCCGCGCCGGTGGAACGGCTCGATCGGGGCCAGGAGCAGCTTGCCGTCGGCCTTGCCGGTCATGGTGCTGAACCGCTTCCCGCCGAGGTAGCCCTCGGGCACGGGCTTGCCGTGCAGTTCCTGCAGGCGCGGCTTGTAGTCGAAGAGGTCGACGTGGGTCGGCGCGCCGTTCTGGAAGAGGTAGATGACGTGCTTCGCCCGCGGCGCGTGGTGGGGCAGCCCGGGAAGGCGCGGCGGCGCGCCGGTCGTCGGGGTCGTCGGCGCCGGCGTCGATTCGGCCCTTCCCAGGAGTCCGGACAACGCGGCGAGCCCGAGTCCGGTGCCGGACCGGCCGAGGAAGGTCCGGCGGGTGAGGAGCTGGCGGTGTTCCTGGATCGGGTTCATGGCGGCGGGATCATTCCTGGGACAAGGCCTCGTCGAGGTTCAGCACCGTGCCCGCCACGAGCGTCCAGGCGGCGTGTTCCGTCGGCGCGATGCCGGGTGTCGCCGGGCTTTCGCCCACGTGCAGCAGCGCGTCCGCCGCGGAAGGTTCGGCGAGGAACCGACGGCGATGCCGGTCGAGTCCGCGTGAAAGGACCGCCCGCTCGTCCTCCGAGAACGGGCGTCCGAGCACCGACAGTCCAAGGGCGTCCAAGCGGCGGACGTCATCGGACGCGGACGCCAAAACGCGGGCCGCGAGCGCTCGGGCCGCCTCGACGTAGGCGGTGTCGTTCAGGGTGAGCAGCGCGTGCAGGGGGACGTTCGTGCGCGGTGTGCGGACCGTGCAGGTCTGCCGGCTGGCGGTGTCGAAGAAGAAGGTCGGCCCGACGATGCGGCGCCAGAACACGTAGAGGCTGCGACGGTAGAGGGACTCGCCGTGGTCCTGTTCGTAGCGCTTCGTCCCGAACGTCGCCTCCTCCCAGACACCCGACGGCTGGTAGGGCTTCACGGGCGCCCCGCCGACGGAGTCGGACAGCAGGCCGGCGGCGGCCAGTGCGGTGTCGCGGATCATCCAGGAAGGCATGCGGAAGCGGGGACCGCGGGCGAGGAGGCGGTTCTCCGGATCCCGTTCCGCCAGCGTCGGCGTGACGCGGGACGACTGCCGGTACGCGGCGCTGGTGGCCATCAGGCGGACCAGCCGCTTCACGTCCCAACCCGATTCCATGAACTCGACGGCCAGCCAGTCGAGCAGCTCCGGGTGGACGGGCCGTTCGCCTTGGAGACCGAAGTCCTCTGAGGTCTTCACCAGGCCGACGCCGAAGAGGGACTGCCAGAACCGGTTCACCGTGACCCGGGCGGTGAGCGGGTTGTCGCGGGAGACGAGCCATTCCGCGAGGTCGAGCCGGTTGGTCCGCGAAACCGCGCGGTTCCCGGCGACCGCGGCGGGCAGGGCCATGGGCACGGACTCGCCGGGCTTGAGGTAGTTGCCGCGTTCGAGCATCCGGGTGACCCGGCCCGGGGCGCCGTCGTCCATCACCATCACGTACGGGATCGCCCAGGCGGCGGCGTTGCGGCGGTCGCGGGCCCCCCGGAGCGCCTCCAGTGCCCCGTGGTAGGACGGCGCGGAGGACTTCCAGTGCGCGGCCAGCGTCCCGATGCGACCCGGATCCCGGTCGCGCGGCGCGGTCTTCAGGGTTTCCTGCAGTTCCTTGGGCAGCTCCTGGGCGGCGGGGGATTCGGAGGCCGGCTTCCCGTCGGGTCGTGGGAAACGTTCCGCCTCCAGCGCCGCCACCGCGCGCGCCGCCTCGTCGAGCGCCCGCTCGGTTTCCACGGCCCGGCGCGACTGCTCCGGGGAAGGCACGGCGAGGTTGGGCGGGTTCTGCGGGTTGCCGCCGCCGCCGTCCACGACGGTGCGGTCGAAGAAGGCGAGCAGGCTGAAGTAGTCGCGACGGGTGTGCGGGTCGTACTTGTGGTCGTGGCAACGGGTGCAGTTGAAGGTGGCCCCCATCCAGACCGTGGCGACGGTTTCCGTCTGGTCGAAGAGGTAGTCGATGCGGTTCTCCTCGGCGATGCGTCCGCCCTCGCCGTTGATCATGTGGTTCCGCAGGAAGCCGGTCGCGAGACGCTGTTCGTGGGTGGGAGTGGGAAGCCGGTCGCCGGCGAGCTGCCACACGGTGAACAGGTCGTAGGGCAGGTTTCGGTTGAAGGCGTCCACCACCCAGTCGCGCCACGGCCACATGGTCCGCTCGCTGTCGCCTTGGTATCCGTTGGAATCGGCGTAGCGGGCGGCCTCGAGCCAGTCCCAGGCCATCCGTTCCCCGTAGCGCGGTGAGGCGAGCAGGCGGTCCACCACCCGCTCGTGGGCCCCCGGCGCGGCATCGTTCCGGAAGGCCTCCACCTCGGCGGGCGTCGGCGGAAGGCCCGTGAGATCGAGCGTCACCCGTCGGATCCAATCCGACCGCGACGCCTCGGGCGACGGCTCCAGTCCCTCGCGTCGCAGGCGTGACCGGAGGAAGGCGTCGACCGGACCGAGGTCGGCCTCGCCCGTGACCTGCGGCACCGTCGGCCGCATGGGCGGTTCGTAGGACCAGTGGCGTCCCCATTCCGCGCCCTCCGCGATCCAGCGGCGGAAGAGCGCGATCTGGTCCGCGGTGAGCCGGTGGTTGGACTTCGCCGGCGGCATCAGGTCGTCGGGGTCCGTCGCGGTGATGCGCCGGACCAATTCGCTCCGTTCCGGCTGGCCGGCCAGAACGGCCGTCTCGCCGCTCTTCCCGCGGCCGAGGGCCCCTTCCCGGGTGTCCAGGCGCAGGCCGCCCTTGCGGCCCTTCTCGTCGGGGCCGTGGCAGGCGAAGCAGTGGTCGGAGAGCAGCGGGAGGATGTCGCGGGAGAACCGGACTTCCCGGGAGACGTCCGCCGCCGCGCCGCCGAAGCCGAGGGCCAGCGAGATGGCCGTCGCGAGCGCCGCGCGGAACGGGTTCCGGGCGCGGGGTGCGACGGGGTGCTGGGGGAGGGGATTCCGGGACATGGGCTCGGCGGGATGGGGTGACGTAACCACCGATGCGGTTCTTCATCAACGCACGAGCCGGTGCATCGCCTCCCCGCCTCCTTGCCTGTGGCGACGGTTGCAAGGGAGGATCTCCCGCACATGGCTCGTTCGCCCTTCCGATCCCACGTCGGCTGCGTCCTCCGCCTCCTCCTCGGAGCCGGTCTGTGTTCCCTGCTGATGCGGGGAGCGGAACCCACCGCCGCGGAACGATCGAAGATCCCGTGCGATTCCGGCGCGGCCCGGGTGCTGACCGCCCGTCGCGCGTCGGGCCCGGTGGTCGTCGACGGGCGGCTCGACGACACGGCGTGGGCCGGCGCGGAGGAGTCCGCGCGCTTCGTCGACCTCATCGCCGGCACGCCGACCTTCCGGGACACCCGGGTGAAACTGCTCTGGGACGACGTGAACCTCTACGTGGGGTACCGGATCGAGGAGCCGCGGGTGCGGGCGATGCTGACCCGGCGCAACGACCCGATCTACACCGAGAACGACGTCGAGTTCTTCATCGCCGGCGACGACGCCTACTACGAGTTCGAGATCAACGCCCGCAACACGGTCTACGAGGTCTTCTTCATCTGGGAGGCGTCCTACGAGAAGGCTGGCTTCGCGCGTCTCCCCGAGTTCGCCCGGACGAACCTGAAGGACTTCAACGGCGTGGGCTTCGTGCATCATCCGCGCGGACGGCGTCTGGGCCACTTCGACTGGGCGTTCCCGGGCCTGCGGACGGCGGTGCACGTGGAGGGAACGCTCAACGACGACACCGACACCGACCGTGGATGGACCGTGGAGCTGGCGTTGCCCTGGGACGGGATCCGGCGGTTGTTCCCGTCCGGCGGGCGGTCGATCCCCGCGAAAGAGGGCGACGAGTGGCGGATGGACTTCTCGCGCTTCAACACGGCCAAGGAGCCGGCGCCGGCGAAGGACTCCGGCGGCTGGGCGTTGAATCCGCACGGGATCTGGGACTCGCACATCCCGGAGTGCTTCGCGCGGGTGCGCTTCACGACCAACACCGTCGCCGGCCCGGGTCGCTGAGGGCGGCGAAATCCTTCCGGCCGGAGAGAAGTTTCCCGTGGCCTCGGGGCCGGGGCGGGCGTAAATCCTGAGGCTCCGACGTTTCCTTGGCGCCGGTCCCATCCATGAATCCCATCCGCACCTCCCCCGAAGGCCTCGGCGTGTCCGCTGCAAACCGCTGTTTCGACCGGATCCGACGGGCTTCGTTGCCGCTGCTGTTGGCTACCGCCGCGTTGTTGGCGCGGGCGGAGGATGCCGCGGAGGCGGACGCCGCTCTGCTGGCCGGGGCCAAGAAGCACATCCTCGAAAGCACTCCCAAGGGGCTTTCGCCATTGAAAGATCCGGAACTGAAGATCCGGGCCTCCAAGGGCGTGAAGTCCATCGACTTCACACTCGAGCTGGAGTGCGACGAGCCGCGTTACCTGGTCCGTGTCCTGCAGTCGGGTGGACGGCCCGTGGCGGGAGACCTGCTGAAGTCGATGCAGGGTTCGGGCGTGGCCACCCAGTTCCTTTTCCCGCGGTATGCGAAGGGCGACGCGATCAGCGTGCGTGACACCTTCAACCAGCGCGCCAACGGCACCTTCGGACCGATCAAGGAGCTGTCGTTGGAGGCGGTCGGCTATCTCCGCAGCGAGAAGCAGAACCTCCCGATGGAAGGCGAGGAGAAGCATCTCGCCGCCCAGGCGGCCGCGGCGACCGCCGCGAAGGAGAAGGCTGAGCGCAACGTGGCGACCTTCAAATCCATCCTAGGCGGCATCGCCACTGGAATAAGCGCCGCCTCCCCTGCCGGTTCCGGTGCCGACGCCGAGAAGTCAGACGTGCAGAAGACCGTCGACGCGCTCAATGCCATCGCCGGCGCCAACACGAATGCGGCTCCGACGAAGTCCGCCCCCGCTGCTCCGGCGCCGACGCCCACCCCGGTTCCCACGCCGACTCCTGCTCCGGCCCCGGCCCCGGCGCCCAAGTCCGCCGAGAGCGATTGGCTCACTCCGGCCGAGGCAGCCAAGGTTCTCAAGATCACCGAGCTGGACGTGTACAAGGCGATCGAGTCCGGCGACATCAAGGCGAAGAAGTTCGGCACCCAGTGGCGCATCTCCGCCAAGGAACTCCAGTGACGTGCGGTTCGAAACCCGACGCCTGACGCCCGAATCCCGCCCCCGCTTTTCCCATGCCTGAATCCTCCAGCATCCGTTCCGCGGACCTGTCCGGCCGCAAGGTCGGGATCGTCGGACTCGGTTACGTCGGACTTCCCCTGGCGCTCCTGTTCAGCCGGGTCGGTCCGGTGCTCGGATTCGACAACGACCCGGCGAAGGTCGCGCGCCTCAACGCCGGGGAGAGCTACATCGGCCACATCCCGACGGCGTCCGTCGCCGAGCGGCGCGCCGACGGACGCTTCGAGGCCACCACGGACTTCGCCCGGGTCGCCGAGTGCGAGGCGGTGCTCATCTGCGTGCCCACGCCGCTCGGCGAAGGCCGTTCGCCCGACCTCTCGTACGTCATCGGCACCGGACGTTCCATCGCCCCGAACCTGCGCCGCGGGATGCTCGTCGTGCTCGAGTCCACGACCTATCCCGGCACCACGGACACCGAACTGCGCGAGGTCCTCGAATCCGGATCCGGGTTGCGCGCGGGCGTCGACTTCCATCTCGCCTTCTCCCCGGAACGCGAGGATCCGGGCAATCCCGCCAGCCGCGTCGCCGAGATCCCCAAGGTCGTCGGCGGCCTCACCCCCGCCTGCCGCGACCGCGCCCTCGACGTCTACGGCCGCGTCGTCCGCCGGCTGGTCCCGGTGGCCGACTGCCGCGTCGCCGAGGCGGTGAAGCTCACCGAGAACATCTTCCGCGCGGTCAACATCGCCATGGTGAACGAGCTGAAGGTGGTCTACGACGCGATGGGCATCGACGTCTGGTCCGTGATCGAGGCCGCCAAGACCAAGCCGTTCGGCTTCATGCCGTTCTATCCGGGGCCGGGCCTCGGCGGCCATTGCATCCCCATCGACCCGTTCTACCTGACCTGGAAGGCCCGGCAGTACGGTCAGCAGACGCGCTTCATCGAACTGGCCGGCGAGGTCAACACCGCCATGCCCTCCTACGTGCTGGGCCGCCTCGAGGCGGCCCTCGCGGCCCGTGGAAGGCCCCTTGCCGGTGCCCGTTTGCTGCTGCTCGGAATCGCGTACAAGTCCGACGTCGACGACGACCGCGAGAGTCCCGGCTACGTCTTCTGGGAACGTCTTGAGGAGGCCGGTGCCACGGTGGAGTACCACGATCCGCACATCCCGGTGATCCGCCCCAGCCGTGAGCACGGGCACTTCGCCGGCCGACGCAGCGTGGCGCTGGATCCGGCGACGGTGGCGGGCTTCGATGCGGTGCTGCTGCTCACCCGCCATGCCGCGATGGACCTGAAGCCGGTCGCCGAGGCGGCGCGGCTGATCGTGGACACCCGCAACGCCTTTGCCGCCTTCGGGCTGCCCCCGGAACGTTGGGTCAAGGCCTGACCCCGGCCTGCCGATCCCTTCACTGGACCGCAGGTCACCCGGTGTCCCGTCGAAGGGTCCGGTCTCGCCCGGTCCGTTTCCTGCCATGAAAGCCCTTGTCACCGGCGGCGCCGGATTCATCGGATCCCACATCGCCGAGGCGCTCGTCCGCGCCGGCCATTCCGTCACCGTCCTCGACAACTTCTCCCTCGGTTCCCGCGACAACCTGGCCTGGGCCCGGCCCGGCGACGCCTTGGAAGTGGTCGAGGGCGACGCCGGTGATCCCGCCCTGCTGTCGCGGTTGGTGCCCGGCACCGACTGGGTGTTCCACGAGGCAGCCCTTCCCAGCGTGCCGCGTTCGGTGGCCGAACCCCTGGCCTCGAACGCCCACAACCTCACCGCCACGCTGAACCTGCTCGAGGCCGCCAAGGCCGCCCGGGTGAAGCGCTTTCTGTTCGCCTCGTCGTCCTCCGTCTACGGCGACAACGACGCGCCTTCCAAGCACGAGGGCCTTCCGCCCAACCCGCTTTCGCCCTACGCGCTCCAGAAGTACGCGGCCGAGACCTACGCCCGGATGTTCCACCGGTTCTACGGGCTGCCGACCGTCAGCCTCCGCTACTTCAACGTCTTCGGCCCCCGCCAGGCGTTCAACTCACCGTACTCCGGCGTCATCGCGAAGTTCTGCACCCAGTTCCTCAAGGGCGAGACGCCGGTGATCTTCGGCGACGGCCAGCAGTCGCGGGACTTCACCTACGTGGCCAACGTGGTGGACGCGAACCTCGGTGCCGCCGCGGCTCCCGAGGAACAGGTTGCCGGCCGCTTCTTCAACGTCGCCTGCGGCGAACGCATCACGCTGCTGCGCCTGGTGGACGACCTGAACGCCCTCACCGGACTGCAACTCCGCGCGCGCCATGAACCCGACCGGGTCGGCGACGTCCGCCATTCCCTTGCCGACGTCTCCGCATTGCGCGCGGCCACCGGCTGGGAACCCAAGGTCACCTGGAAGGAAGGCCTCGACCGGACGCTGGCCTGGTATCGCGGCGCCTGAGCCCGATCGATGCGGCAAGCCCTCTCACTTCTCGGAGGCGAAGGCGGCGTCCAACGGTGACGGGTTGATGTGGTCGAGGTAGTTGCTGATGGTCTTGAGCGCGATCCCGAGCAGCAGCTCCATGACCTGCGGCTTCGTGTAGCCGGCGGCGAGGAAGCGTCCGATGGCCGGCGGCGTCGCATGGCCCCGACGCGACACCAGCTCGCGGACGAGCGCCACCAAGGCGTCGGTCCTCTCGTCGCCCGTGGGGACGCCGGCGCGGATCGCGTCCACCGTCTTTGAGGGGACCTTCAGGAAGGCCTTCGCGATCTTGCTGTGCGCGGCGGTGCAGTAGCCGCAGGAGTTCTCCAGGCTCGCGGCCAGCAGCACGAGGGTGCGCTCCTGGGGCGTGAAGGCGGACTTCTCCCATTCCGCATCCAGGGCCAGGTAGCCCTTCAGCACGGCGGGGGAGTTGGCGAAGGTCGCCATCAGGTTCGGCACGAAGCCGAAGCCCTTCTGGATGCCTTCGAGAAGCGGCTTCGAGGCCTCCGGGGCCTGGGTTGCGGTCAATGGCAGGAGCAATGCGGACTCGGTGGTGTTCATGTTCTTCTTCCTTTTGGACCGCCGCGTGGATGGCGGCGACGACATGAGGCTGGCCAATCCCAATTCATTGCGGAAATAGTGGTTTAAGATCGTAGTGATAACATTGGATTATCAAACAACCCACCATGGAACTCCGGCATCTCAGGTATTTCGTCGCCGTCGCCGAGCGGCGGAACTTCACCCGCGCCGCCGAGGACCTGCACGTCGCGCAGCCCGCGATCAGCCAGCAGATCAAGTCCCTTGAGGAGGAGCTGGAGGTGACGCTGCTGCTGCGGACGAGGCGCAGCGTGAGACTGACGGCCGCGGGCGAGGCGTTCCTCCAGGAATGCCGCGGGATCCTGGCCCACGCCGAGTCGTCCAGGCAGGTCGCCCGGCGGGCCGCACGCGGCGAGATCGGATCGCTCTCGATCGGCGGCTTCAGCTCCGCGGTCTCCGGGTTCCTGCCCGGGTTGATCCTCGAGTACCGCAGGCGCTTCCCCGGCGTGCGGGTGCACCTGTTCGAGATGACCCCCGAGGAGCAGTTGCAGGCGTTCGCCCGCGGAAGGATCGACGTCGGTTTCACCCGGCCTCTCGGTTCGGAGCACGACGGACGCTTCGTCCAGGAGAAGATCTACCGGGACTGCCTCGTGCTCGCGGTTCCATCGGGCCACAGGCTGGCCCGGCGCGGCACGGCCGCGCTGAAGGACCTGGCTTCCGAGGAGTTCGTGATCCTCCGCCGGGGCGAGGCGCCGGAGCTGGTGGACTCCATGACCCGCCACTGCGCGAAGGCGGGGTTCACGCCCCGCATCGCCAGCCATCCGCCGATGATGCAGACGGTGATGATGGCCGTGGCGTCCGGGATCGGGGTTTCGCTGGTGCCCGGCTGCGTCCGGAACTTCCATCAGGACGGCGTCGTGCTCCTGAAGGTGAGTCCGGCGTCCCCGCCCATCGACCTGGTCGCGATCCGGCCGAAAGGGGAGCCCTCGCCGACCGTGGCCGCGTGGATGGAACTCCTCCGGGAGCGGACTCCCGGGATCCGGAAGATGATGGAGGCCTGAGCCCGAAGCCGGCCTCCACCGGCGATGCGCAGCGGGCCTTCGCGATTGCGGTCGCGAATGTCCAGCTCAGCTCAGCTCAGCTTCCATTTTCCGCGCATCGGCTGGCTGATGTAGGAGTTCGCCTCCTTGTCGTCCACGAAGCGCTGCTTCCTCGGGTCGAACCGCAGCGGGCGCCCGGTCTGGAGGGAGATCTTGGCGAGGTTGATCAACGTGCAGGAACGGTGGCCGTTGACCTCGTTCAGGGCGAACCGGCTGCGGGTGCGCACCGCCTGCACGAAGTCGGTCACCATCGGCTCCGGATCCGCCAGCGCCGCCACCTTGCGCTGGAAGTCGGGGATGTCGGTCTTCATGCCCTTCATGATCCGCCCCTTCGAGCCCGCGATGAAAGCCGCCTCCTTGTCGCGGTTCTCGCCGTCCAGGATGATCTCGGTTCCGTCCCGGTACTTCATCCGGATGTAGCGGAAGGTGCCGACGGCGTCCTTGTCCTGCGGCGGTGCGTCCGACTCGATCTCGACCGGGCTCTCGTCGTCCTTGCCCAGGACGTACTGCACGGGGTCGAGGTAGTGCTGTCCCATGTCGCCGAGCCCGCCTCCGTCGTAGTCCCAGTAGCCGCGGAAGGTGCCGTGCACGCGGTGGGGATGGTACGGCTTCAGCGGGGCCGGCCCGAGCCACATGTCGTAGTCCAGCTCCGGCGGCGCCGGCTGCACCGTCAGGTCGGTGCGGCCGACCCAGTAGAACTTCCAGTCGAAGCCCGTCGAGGCGTTCAGGGTGACCTTCAGCGGACCGTCGCCCAGCATCCCGTGCATCACCGCCTTGCGGATGTCCTTCACCGGGACGCCCATGCCGTAGAAGTTGTCCTGGAACCGGAACCAGGTGTTCAGGCGGAAGATCCGCTTGTGCTTTTTCACCGCGGCGACGACGGCCTCGCCTTCCGCGATGGTCCGCGTCATCGGCTTCTCGCACCAGATGTCCTTCCCGGCCTTGGCCGCGGCGATGGAGATGATCGCGTGCCAGTGCGGCGGCGTGGGGATGTGGACGATGTCGATGTCCTTCCGGGCGAGGACGTCGCGGAAGTCCTTGTAGCCCCGGCAATCGGGTCCGCCCGCGGCGACGGCGTCCGCCAGATGCTTGGCGTCGACGTCACAGACCGCGAGCAGCTTGCAGGCGGTGTTGATGGACTTCACGTGTCCCATGCCCATCCCGCCGGTGCCGATCACGGCGCGGGTGAGGATCTCGCTGGGAGGCGTGTGCCCCGGACCTCCGAGGACGTGGCGCGGGACGATGGCGACCGTGGCCATGGCGGCGAGGGAGCCCTTGAGGAATGAACGACGGGTCAACGGATTGTGGGTGTTCATGGGATACGGGGATTGAGCTGGGAGCAGGGAGCTTGAAGCCGGGGGGAAAGCAGGGAGCGGGGAGCAGGGAGCCAATCGTGAATCGTGAATCCCTTGGCGCCTTCGCGTCTTTGCGTGAGGTCCGTGTGGTTCCTCTTCACGCGAGGATCTCCTTCACCACCTCGCCGCGGACGTCGGTGAGGCGGATGTCGCGGCCGCCGAAGCGGTACGTGAGGCGTTCGTGGTCGATGCCCATCAGGTGGAGCACCGTGGCGTGCAGGTCGTGCATCTCGAGGCGGTTCTCCACGGCCTTGTATCCCCAGTCGTCGGTGGCGCCGTAGGCCATGCCGCCCTTCACGCCGCCGCCGGCCATCCAGACGGTGAACGCGTACTCGTTGTGGTCGCGTCCGTCGCTGCCCTGCGCGAACGGCGTGCGTCCGAACTCGCCCGCCCACAGGACCAGCGTCTCGTCGAGCAGGCCGCGCGACTTCAGGTCGGTGAGAAGCCCGGCGATGGGCTGGTCCACGGCGAGGGCGTTTTGTCCGTGGTTCTTCACCAGGCCGCCGTGGGCGTCCCAGCGGCTGTAGCCGTCCACCATCGGGACCGTGAGTTCCACGAAGCGCACGCCGCGCTCGACCATGCGGCGGGCCAGCAGGCATTGCCGCCCGTAGGTGCGGGTGTGCTCGAACGGCGCGTCGAGGCCGTAGAGCCGCCGCGTGGCCTCGGATTCCCCGCGGATCTCCAGCAGCTCCGGCACGGTCGTCTGCATGCGCGCGGCGAGCTCGTGGTTGGCGATGGCGGACTCCAGTGCCCCGTCGCCGCCGGAAGCCTCGAGTCCCCGGGCGTTCAGCCGGCGGACGAGCCGGCGTTTGGCCTCCTGCAGGGCGGGGTTGTCGTCGCCGGGCACGACGTTCGCCAGCGGGGTCCCGAGGGCGTTCAGCAGCGAGCCCTGGTAGTTCGCGGGCAGGAACCCGCTGCCGAAGTTGTCGAGGCCGCCCGACGGGATCTGGCCGCCGTTGAGCACCACGTAGCCCGGGAGGTCGTCGTTCGGGCTGCCGAGCCCGTAGGTGACCCAGGCGCCGAGGCTCGGCCGGCCCTGGAGGCCGGTGCCGCTGTGGAGGAAGTAGTTCGCGCTCGTGTGCTCGGGGAACGCCGAGGTCATCGAGCGGATCACGCAGAGGTCGTCCGCATGCCGCGCCACGTGCGGGAAAAGACCGCTGACCCATAGGCCGCTCGAGCCGTGCCGGCCGAATTCCCACGGCGACTTCATCACCGTGCCCACGTTCTCGAACTGCGTCTTCTCGAGGCGGCCGATCGCCTTGCGCGGATCCTCGCCATGGTGGCGCGCGAGCAGGGGCTTGTGGTCGAAGGAGTCGACCTGCGAGACGGCGCCCTCCATGAAGAGGAAAATCACGTTCCGGGCGCGCGGACGGAACATCGCCGGACGCGGACGCGTCGCCGGGGCCGGTGCGGCCAGCAGCGCGCCGGGTCCTCCGATCAGTGAGGCGAGGGCCAAGGTCCCGAATCCGTTCGAGGCCCGCCGGAGCATCTCGCGGCGGTCGATGCGCGGGTCGAGGAACAGGGGATTGCGGGCGCCGGGCTTCACGGGATGTAGATGAACTCGTTGGCGTTGAGCAGCACGTGTCCCAGGTCGGCCCAGGTCCCGACGCCGTCGGTCTCGCCCGGATGGAAGGCGTTGAACTCGTCCAGCGCCACCGTGCACTCCGCGACCTCGGCGTCGGCGGGCAGGCGTCCAAAGGCGCATTCGAAGAGCCACGCGATCCGTTCGCGCCGTCCCGCCTGCGGCCGTTCCCGCAGCAGCCGTTCGGCCCAGACGCGCGCCTGCTGACGGAAGAACGGGTCGTTCATCCGCGCCAACGCCTGCGCGGGCACGTTGGTCACGTTCCGACGGCCGACGGTGCTGAACGGCGTGGGCCCGTCGAAGGCGAGCTGGGTCGGCGGCAGGAAGTTCCGGCGCACCGCGGTGTAGAGGCTGCGTCGGCCGTCCCCGTCCAGCGGACCGCCCTTGTCGGGACGTCCCCGTCCCACGACGAACTCGTCGAGGTACACCGGCACCGGAGGGCCGCCGAGCGCCGGGTTGAACCGGCCGGACACCACCAGCAGCGAGTCGCGGATCGCCTCGGCCTCGAGCCTGCGGACCGGCCGGCGCGTCCAGAGCCCGTTGGCGGGATCCTTCTCCACGGCCTTCGGATCGGCCGGGCCCGCCGCGAGCGAAAAGGCGCGCGTCAGCACGAGGCTCCGCAGCAGGCGCTTCACCGACCAGGCGTCTTCGTGGGAGAAGCGGTACGCCAGGTGGTCGAGCAGTTCCGGATGGGTCGGCGCCTCGCCGAGCGCGCCGAAGTTGTCGACGGTCGGGACGAGGCCGCGTCCGAAGACGTGGTGCCAGACGCGGTTGACCAGGACCCGCGCGGTGAGCGGCGAGGCGGGCGAGGCGAGCCGTCGCGCCAGTTCGAGCCGGCCGCTGCCGTCCGCGGGCCGGATGCGGTCGGCGTCGGGGAACGCCGAAGGCAGTCCGCGCGGGGCCGGGGCGCCGGGCTTGGACGGCTTGCCGCGGACCAGGACGAACTCGTCGACGCCGGTGCCGTCGTACAGGGCCACCGCCGTGCGCGATTCCCAGCGGACGCGGGACGCGAGCGCGGTCTCCGCGGCCGCCAGGGAACGCGAGGCGGGAAGCCCAGTCGGATCGATCCCGAAGGCGCCGGCGTTGCGGACCAGCCAGTCGGCCACGGTCGCCACGCCTGCCTCCGTCGGCAGCGGCGCCCCTTGGGCCAGCCATCGGGCCGCCTTCGAGGCCTCCGTTTCCAGCGCCTCGGCGAATTCCTTCGCGCTGCGCGCCTTGGCCAAGGCCTCGGGAAGGGGATCCACCGGTGCGGCGGCCGGGGCCGTCTCGGATTCCATCACCTGCAGGATCTCCAGCGGCGCATCGCCATCAGGTCCGAACTCGATGTGGACGCGGTGGCCCGAATACGGGGTGAGATCGTGGGTGACCCAGACCGGCGCGTCCGCAGGCCCGGTGTCGTAGGACCGCGTGAGCACGCCGTGCAGCGGGCCCTCCAGCATGATGTGGGAATCGACCGCCGCGTAGACCTTGGTCCGTCCCCGGATCAGGTAGTGGAGACGACCGCCCGCCAGCGTGAAGGTCGGCGTCCGCAGCATCCGGCCCGCACGCCCGGTCGCGCCGAGCCGGCCGGCGTCGTCCTCGTTGCCCGCGGTGTTCCGCAGCCGGTTCCAGAAGGGATCCCGCCGTGCCGCCCCGTGCGTGGCGATGCCGCCCAGCCCGCCGCGGCCGTCTGCCGACGGCAGCGGGGAACCGACGTTCACCGGGCCATGTCCGAAGGCCTCTCCGTCGGCCTTCCACGGCTGGAGACCTTCCCGCGTGAAGTCCGCGACGATCCGCGAGCTGGGAAGGGTGGGAGTCGCTGGAACGGATGGAGACGCGGTGCCGTCGCGCAGGCCGAGGAAGACGCGCAGGGGATCCGCGGCCGTGTGCGTGCGGTTCGTGGACTGCGCAGCGGCGGCGAGCCGTTCGGCCCAGCGGTTCGTCGTGCCCGGCGGCGTGCCGCGGAGGAGGGCTTCCGCAAGGCCGTGGATCCCCGGCTGCAGGGCCTCGCCGAGCTGGCGGGCAGCCTGCGGCAGGTGTTCGCGGCGGAGCGTGGCCAATTCGATGCCGGCGAGACGGTTGTTCTCGGAGGCCTCGAACCGGACCTGACGGAAACTCGAGCTGAGGAAATAGCCGACCACGCCGTAGTAGTCGTCGGTCCGGATCGGATCGAACTTGTGGTCGTGGCAGCGGGCGCAGGAGACGGTCAGGCCGAGGAAGGACTTGGAGAAGACGTCGACCTTGTTGTCGATGCGTTCGCACTCGTCCTGGCGGATGTCGACCGGCGAATGGTTCTCCTCGCCGAGGAAGGCCCAGCCGGTGGCGAGGACCGACTCGTCGACGTCGGTGCCGGGCCGGAACCGCGGCCGCGGCAGGAGGTCGCCGGCCAGGTGTTCCACGAGGAAGCGGTCGTAGGGCAGGTCGGCGTTGAAGGCGCGGATGAGGTAGTCGCGGTAGTGCCAGGCGTTGGCGATCGGGTAGTCGCTCTCATGGCCCCGTGTCTCGGCGTAGCGCATGAGGTCCATCCAGTGGCGGGCCCAGCGTTCGCCGAAGTGCGGCGAGGCGAGCAGGCGGTCCACCACCCGCTCCCGGGCCCCCGGCGCGGCGTCCTCGACGAAGGCCAGGATCTCGTCGCGGGTCGGAGGCAGACCCGTCAGGACGAAGGAAACGCGCCGCAACCACGTGCGGTCGTCGACGACCGGTGCCGCTTCGAGCCCCGCCTCCTCCTGTCGCCGACGCAGGAAGCGGTCAATCGGGTTGCCGGACCACGCCGCGTCACGGACGGACGGGATCTCCGGCCGTTCCGGCGCCTGCCACAGCCAGGACTGGGCCTGCTTGCGGGATTCCAGATCGAAGGCCGGACGGGTCTCCGCCGACGCCCCAAGCGCCCACGTCATCGACACCGCCGCCACGATGCGGAGGAGAGGGTGGACGGGGGTGTTCATGGGACACGAAAACGATGCGCCGCAGACCGACCTCGGGGAAGCCGTTTCCCTTCAGGACGGTGTGAGAAAACGCCTTCATCGCCTCCGACGCGCCTCCGACCTTCAATTTCCTTGGGGTCGGATCGTCTTGGGCGGAGGATCCCGCTCGCTTCCTTCCCGTGAAACACCCCGCCCTCCTCCTGATCGGCGCCGTCCTCGGCATCTTGGCCCCGCTTCGCGCCGCCGAAGCGGCGATCCGACACTCGTACCTCGTCCTCGGGGGACGGACCGCGATCGTCGCCGAGGACGGCTCGGTCTCCTGGGAGTACAAGGGCGGTTCCCGCGACGGCTTCGTGCTTCCCGGCGGCAACGTCCTGGTCGCCTGGTCCGACCGGGTGGAGGAGGTCACGCCGGCGAAGCAGGTGGTGTTCTCGTACGTCCGCAGCCCGGAGAACGCCGAGATCGGCACCACACAGCGCCTGTACGACGGTTCGACGCTCGTCACGGAACTCGGGAAGTCGCCGCGTCTGCTGCGGGTCGACGCCAAGGGAGCCGTGGTGGAGTCGACGGCGCTCCAGCCGGAGACCGACAACGCGCACATGCAGACCCGGATGGCGCGCCAGCTGCGCAACGGGAACCTCCTCGTCCCGCACCTGCTGGCGTTCGCGGTGAAGGAATACACGCCCGAGGGGCGCGTGGTCCGGACGTTGCGGACCGACCTGCCCGGGCTCGGCGGCCGCGCGGCGGAGAACTGGCCGTTCACGGCCATCCGGCTCGACGACGGCCACACGGTCGTCTCGCTGACCCACGGGAACCAGGTGGTGGAGTTCGACGGGGCCGGCGCCGTGGTCTGGAAGGTGACCAACGCGGAGGTCGGCGGGCTGTTCCAGGATCCCTGCGGCGCGCAGCGTCTCGCCAACGGCAACACCGTGGTCGGCAGCCATGCCGCCATGAAGGGCGTCTCGATGGTCGAGGTGAACCCGGACAAGAAGACCGTGTGGACGAGCGACCATCCCGCCGCCGCGGGCGTGCATTCCTTCCAGATCCTGACCACCAACGGCCGCCCCGAGCCCGGCCAGCCGCAGAAGTAGTCCCGCGGTTGGTGACCGGAATCGAATTTGCCCCGTTCCCAAGCGTCGCCACCTTTGAATCACATGTCGTCCAAACTCCTCGGCCCCGTCGCCGCGCTCCTCATCCTCCTCCCGTCGCCGGGTCGGGCCGAGGACACGATTCCGTCGAAGCCGACGGCTGCGGTCCCTGTGGTCTCCCTGGCGACCTCCGCCCCGGTGGCGTTGGTCCTGACCAACGCCGTGGCCCTGGTGCCGCCGGCCGGAGGCTGGTTGCTGCCCGACGATGCGGAGAAGGCCTACGACGAACTGGACAAGGCCAACCGCGTGCCCGCCGCCCCGGCGGAATGGAACACCACGCCGCCCACCGAAGAGCAGCGGAAGGAGTTCCGGAAGTCCTTGTCCGTCGCCGCGGGCAAGGCCGCGGACAAGGCGAAGGAGTTCGCCTTGCGGTTCCCGTCCCATCGCAACGCGAAGTTCGCGAAGTCGATCCACCGTGAGCTGCTCAAGGCCGCGATCCAGCTCGGTGCC
>JAIXUV010000111.1 GCA_027483345.1 Verrucomicrobiales bacterium
ACGCCGGTGCTTGGCGGAAGGGTGACCGTCCGTGCGGACCTCTCCACGGCGACCGCCGAACCGGGTGATCCGGCACTCGGTGATGGATCCCCGGGACGCACCGCCTGGTGGACCTGGACCGCGCCGGTTGCGGGCCGGCTCTCGATCGAAACCCGCCCCGGAAGTCCTGCGGCATGGGGCGTCTACACCGGGGCCACGCTTTCCTCCCTCACCGAGGTCGCCATCGGTCTGCAACCCGGTGTGCCCGGACGCTTCGCGGTGACCGCCGGGACGACCTATCGGATCCTGCTGCGCGCCCCGGCGGGGCAGGCTGGGCCGGTCGACTGGAGTCTGCGGTTCTCGGGAGTTCCCAACGACGACTTCATCGAACGGACTTCGCTGACGGGATTGCCGGTCGAGGTCGCCGGCGACACCACCCGGGCGACCGTCGAGCCCGGGGAAGGGCCGCTGGCGGATGGCTCGATCGGCGGCGGTTCCGTCTGGTGGGAATGGACCGCCACGGCCACCGGCGCGGTGGAGGTCGAGGTGGACGGCGGCATCTTCCTGCCGTCGCTCGTGGTCTTCGTGGGCGACACCCGGGAATCCCTGGTCCGGATCCAGTCCGGCTCCGGCGCCTCGGGGCCGGAAGGTTCGTTCGGCAGGTCCGTCACGTTCCTCGCCACCGCCGGGGTCCGCTACCCAATTGCCCTCGACGGCTACATCGGGGTCTCGGGACCGTTCCGCCTGCGCCTCCGCACGGGCCGCCCTCCGGTCAACGACCTGTTCTCCAACCGGACGCGCCTCGAGGGCCCCTTTGTGGTGCAGGCCGGCTCCAACCTCCGGTCGACCTTCGAACGCGACGCGTCGGAACCGCCCCTCGTGCGGACCAACGCCCTCGGCGAAGTGGGCGCCCCCGCATCCATGAACACCGTCTGGTACACCTGGACGGCCACGGATACGGGCCGCACGCGGGTGGGCATCACCAATGCCTTGTTCGACACCCGGGTGGCCGTGTACCGCGGGAGCACGTTCGGAACGCTCGTGCGGGTGGCGGACGCCGACGGCCTGACGCCGGACGACCGGAACTCGCTGGCCGTCTTCGAGGCGGTCGCCGGGACCGAGTACCAGATCCAGGTCGACGGCGGAATCTACGACGGGCGCTCCGGGGACTTCCTTCTGACGCTGGTGTTGGACCATCCGCCGCGGATCCTGCCGGGGACGCTGGTCCGGGAGACCGACGGCGCGCTGCGCTTCGGCGTCGAGGCGGTGCCGGGACGCCTGCTGAGGCTGGAGGCGAGCGAGGACCTCAGGACCTGGATCGAGGTCTCCTCCGAGACGCCGACGGAGCCGCGGATCTCGGTCCGGGCGCCCTCGGATGCCGGTGGTCGGCGCTTCTTCCGGTTGAACTCCCCGGAAGGTCCCTGATCGGCGTCGCCGGCTGGCCCTCGTGGGGAGCTGAGGAATCCGCCTCCGGGGGTTGGCGGGAACGTGGTATGCCTGCTAGGAATTGCAGGCCATGCATGGCGTTGAATTCCTCCAGGACATGGCGGTGGTGATGATGGTGGCCGGGCTGGTCACCATCCTCTTCCACCGCTTCCGCCAACCCGTCGTCCTCGGCTACGTCGCGGCCGGAGTGATCGTCGGGCCCCACACGCCGCCATACACCCTCATCCACGACGAGGCCACCATCCGGACTCTGGCCGAAATGGGCATCGTGTTCCTCATGTTCGGTCTCGGCCTCGAGTTCAACCTGAGGAAGCTGAAGAAGGTCGGTTCCACCGCGCTGATCGCCGCCCCGCTCGAGATCACGCTGATGCTCGGGCTCGGCTACCAGCTGGGGCGGTGGTTCGGCTGGGGGTTGATGGACTGCCTCTTCCTCGGGGCGATGATGTCTATCTCGTCGACCACCATCATCGTGAAGGCCCTGCGCGAACTCGGGCTCACCAAGGAACGTTCCTCGGGCTTGATCTTCGGGATCCTCATCGTCGAAGACGTCCTCGCGATTGTGATGATCGCCCTGCTTTCCGGCATCGCGATGACCGGGTCGTTGAGCCTGCAGGATGTCGGTGTGACCGTCGGCCGACTGTCGATCTTCCTGGCCACCGCGTTGGTGGCAGGGTTGATCGGGGTGCCGCGGCTGATGGCCTACGTGGGACGATTCCGGAGCGACGAGATGCTCCTGGTGACCGCGCTGGGGCTGCTGTTCGGGTTCTCGATCCTCGCGGTGAAGCTGGGCTACAGCGCCGCGCTCGGGGCGTTCGTGGTCGGCGCGATGGTGGCCGAATCCCGCGAGGCGGGACGGATCGAACACCTGGCCGCGCCGATCCGCGACATGTTCTCCGCGGTCTTCTTCGTCACCGTGGGCATGCTCATCGATCCCCGCCTGCTGTGGCAGCACGCCGGCCCCATCCTGGCGATCAGCGCCGCGGTGATGCTCGGCAAGCTGACGGCCTGCTCGTTCGGGACCTTCGTGGCGGGCGAGGGCGGCAGAAGCTCGCTCCGGGTCGGCTCGGGCATGGCCCAGATCGGCGAGTTCTCCTTCATCATCGCGGCGCTCGGCGTGCAGCTGAAGGTGACCTCGGATTTCCTCTATCCGATCGCCGTGGCGGTGTCGGTGATCACGACCCTGTTCACCCCGTACCTCATCCGCTCCGCCGGACCCGTGGCGGCCTTGGTCGAGTCCAAGGGACCGGAACCCCTGGTCCGGCTGCTGGAGGCCTACACGCAATGGGTCGGACGGCTGGGTCGACGCGAAGGTCCCGGCGTCGCCTCCCGCATGATCCGACGTTGGACGGTCCAGATGGTCCTCAACCTCCTGCTCGCCGCGGGCGTGTTCCTCGCGGCCGCCTTTCTGTCGCGGCAGACCCCATCCTGGCTTCCGTCCGTGTTGCGGGAAGGGGCCGCCCACGGAGTGTTCCTCTGGTTGCTGGCGGTCGTGGCGACGTTGCCGCTGTTCATCGCCACCTTCCGCAAGCTCCAGGCCTTGGGCCTCCTCGTGGCGGAACTCAAGGTGACCCGCGCCGCCGCCGGCGAACGCACCGCCGCCCTCCGGTCGATGGTGGCCAACGCCATCCCGCTGGCCGGACTCGCCGGCATGGTCGTCTTCGGACTCGCCCTCAGCTCGCCGGTCCTTCCGACCCAAGGCGTCCTGCCCGTCCTGGTCGCGACCGTGGCGTTCCTCACCGCGCTGCTCTGGAAGTCCGCGATCCGCATCTATTCCAAGGCGCAGTTCGCGCTGGAAGAGACCTTCCGGAATCCCGCTCCCGTCGAGGAACCTGCGCCGCGTCCGATCCCGGCCCTGCTGCGCGATGCCGACCTCCAGACGGTGACGCTCACCGAGGGCGCGCCCGCCGTGCGCCGGCTGATCCGCGAACTCGCCTTGCGCACCCACAGCGGCGCCAGCGTCGTCGGCATCGAACGACGCGGCGTGCCGATCATCAATCCCGGGCCGGACGAGGAACTGCAGTCCGGGGACGTGGTCCTGCTGCTGGGCAGCGCCAACCAGATCGATTCCGCGAGGAAGGTCCTGGTCGGAGCCGCCTCCGACTGAACCCGGCCCTCATTTCCGAGCGCGGCGCTTGGCTTCCAGAAGCCGGTCCATCCCGCCAGCGGCGTTGCCGGGCGGTTCGGACGCGGGCGCCGACGGCAGCGGCGGCTGCGGCTCCGTGACGGGGATCGGTGGCGCCGGCACGGTCGGTCGGATGTCGGCGGGCCTCTCGACTCTGGAGGATTCCGCGGCCGGGGCCTGGGGTGCGGACGCGCGGACGGCATCGCGTTTGCCGAGCAGGGTCCGCAACGACTCCTCGGAGGCGCCGGCCTGGGACTCTACTTCCGCGCCTTTGCCGAACCGCTTCAGCCGGCCCAGCCAACGCCCCCATTCGTCACGGTCGATCTCGATCCTGCGCAGGCCGATGTCGGCGACCAACAGCAGGACGATCCATTTCAGCAGGACCTCCCAGAGGTCCACCGGACGCCGGGTCCGCACCCGGTCGAGCAGGAAGGGGTTGTCCTTCGCCGGGTCAAGGATCCGTCCGCCGCCCAGCTGGGCGAGGGATTCGAGCACGGGCCGGTTGGCACCGTGGTTCTCGAACTCGGGCGAGGTGTTGACCGTGGTTCCCAGGGATTGCATCGCCACGATCCGACCGTCGCGCCGTTCCGCGAGCCCGATCAGGTACGCGCCGACCTCCCCGGCCGGGAAGGCCGCCTCGTAGTGCCCCGGTCCCCTCTGCTCCAGGCGCACCTCGGTGCGTCGGCCGGTCGGCGAGACGGCGGTGGCGGTGAGTTCGAGGAAGTTCCGGTAGGCGCCGTCGGAGTCGACCGCGTCGACTGTCAGCCGTCCCTCGCCCCGGTCCGTGGACGCCTCGGCCTGGAACTCCGCGGTGTCCACGCGGCGGAGCACCCAGCCTGTCGCCTGCATCCAGAAACGCTTGTAGCTGCCCCAGCCCAACCAGTCCTGCGCCCAACGCGAGCGGGCGTCGGAGGTGAAGGCCGCGGTCCGTCCCAACCCGTGCTGCCAGTGGGCCAGCAGCGGATCCCCCGACGGCGTGACCAGCGGAACCTCCGCCCGGGCCTTGGGCTCGGTCACCACATGGCCGCGCAATACCGGGAAGGCGCCGTCCAGTCCCCGGAGCGGCTCGGTAGCGGAGACCACCCGCGGAACGAACGGCGTCTCGTCGATGGCCGACTTCAGGATCACCGCCGTCTCCTTGATGAAGATCTGCGGCAGCTCCGCGCTGGAACGCACCTCGTGGAAGCGTCCACGTCCCGCCTCCGCCATGCGGATCATGGTCCGCGGCGCCACGTGGGCCCCGATCATGACCGTGCTGACCGTGATCTTGGAATCGACGATGGATTCCATCAGGGCGTCGGCGGGCGCGGCGGGGTCGCCGTCGCTGAAGACGAGGATGTGCTTGAGGTTCGCCGTGGATTTCCGAAGGCCGTCGCGGGCCAGGGTCATGAGGCCGTCGAACGCGGGAAGGTCGCCCTGGTTCATCCCGGCGATGGCCTTCGACGCGGCGGCGCGGTCCCCCACCGGGGCGAGGTCGAGCAGCCAGCGGTCGGTGCCATCCCACAGCACCACGCCCAGTTCGTCGCGCGGACCGAGCGAGTTCAGGGCGGCGAGCCCGATCTCCCGCGAGATCTGGTTGCCGTTGGCGAACTCCATGCCGTGCATCACCAGCACCAACGCGCCGGCCGGAAGCACCTTCTTCGAACTCAGGTCCATCGACACCGGCAACGCCGTCTCGAGCGGCGTTCCGCGATAGGCGCCGGCGGTGAACGAGTCGTCGCCGCCAATGCACAGCAGCCCGACGCCGAAGTCGCGGACCGCGCTCTCGAGCAGACGCATCCGGTCCGGCCCAAGCACGCCTGCGCCCACGTTGCCGAGGATCACCGCGTCGTGGTCCTGGATCTCGGCAAGTGTCGACGGGAACGCGTTCGCCGGAAGGACCCGCACCTCGTATTCCGGCCGCAGGGCGTCGACGAGGTTGCGGTCCTGCTCCGGCGAGGACGACACCAGGAGGAGGCGCGGCGTCCCGCGCACCGAGGTGAAGCCCGTCGCACGGTTGTTCTGCGGGACGGTGTCGCCCTCCGCCTCCACAGTGACCTCGTATCCGTGGAACCCGGTCTCCTCGAGCCGCTGGGGGAAGGTGAAGAGGTTCTTGCCCGCCTCGAGGGCGACCTCCTGTTCGCCGAGGAGGCGGTCGTTGCGCAACAGGCGGACCTTCGCCCGGCGAGCCGCATCGGACGTGATGTGGACGCGGGCCTCGAACGGGCTGCCGCGCTTGACGGTGGCGGGCAGCACGATCTTGCGCACCGACAGGTCCGAGCCGCGGCTGCCGCCGAGCGGGAGCACGTCGAGCGTGGCTCCCTGGCGACGCGCCTGGGCCAGGGCCTGTCGGGCGTCGCCGAGGTTCTCGTGTCCGTCGGAGAGGAGCACGAGCCGCTTCTGGCCGGATTCCGGGAAGGCGGCGGTGGCGAGGCGGATGGCGGAGGCGATGTCTGTCCGGTCGCCCGGGACCACGGCCTGGATCTTCTCCGTCGCCCCGCCGGAGGTGGCCTCCGACTCCAGCGCGGCCTCGCTGCCGAAGACGAGGAACCCGGCCTTGTCCACCCGCTTGGCCTCGGCCGCCCAGCGGTTCGCCTGGTCGCGGGCGGACTCCTGGGTCGTCGCGGCGAGGGAGTCGGAACGGTCGAGGAGGAAGAACGTGTTCATCCCCTCGACCGGGTGCCGCCAGCGGAATCCGGCGAGGGCGAGGACGACGCCGCAGACGAGCAGGAGACGCAAGGCCGTCGAGAGGCGACGGCGCCAGCCGGCGAGCAGCGCATCGGAGCGCACACCCAGCCACCAGGTGGCCCCGGCCGTCACCGGAAGCAACCAGAGCCAATGCGGATGGGTGAAGTCGAACGGCATCGCGGACTCGCCAACCGTGCGGCGCGCCCCGTTTTGCGCGAGGAAAAAGGCGTTGAAGGGTTGAAGGGTTGAAGGGTTGAAGAGACAAGTGACAGGGAGAGTTGGTCACTCAGGTGACAGGGGGAGTAGGTCAGAGTAAGGGTTTTGGAGAGGTTGTTCCGGCGGGTTGGGCGCAACGGAGGACGAGC
>JAIXUV010000396.1 GCA_027483345.1 Verrucomicrobiales bacterium
ATCGAGGCTCCTGCATGGACAGGACAGGACTCCCCACAACCCACACGCATCGAATTCGCGGTCAACCCCGCCGGAATCGTCGTGACCGCCAGGACGACGCTGTCCTCCGGCTCGCGGGAGGCGGACGCCGCGGCGCTCGCGGCCGTGCGGACAACCCGGTTCCGACCTCGGACCGGAAGGCCCGGCGTCGGCCTCCTCGCGCCGGAATCGATGATCTGGGGCCTGGTCACCCTGCATCCGGTCAGCGCCCCCCCGGTTCCTGTCCAGGAGCCCGCCGCCCCAGCCGTCGCTCCGGCGCCATCACGCTAAGGCCCGCCATGGACGTCCTCGCACTCACCAGCCTCTGGATGATCCTGATCGTCGCGGTCGTGGGTGCCTTCTCCATCCTCGGGGAGTTCCGTCGGAGACGCATCGGCGCCGACGTGTCCCAGGACCGGGTCTTCCGCTGCGTCCGCTGCACCTCGGTTTACACCGACGACGGCGAGGTGGAGCGCAGCCGCTGTCCGCAATGCGGCAAGACCAACGAGGCCTTCCGCTTCTGAGGCGGATCCATCCGGAGGGAAGCCTCACGCCTAGGCGCGAAGCCGCGAAGGGGAACTGCTTTGGGTGATGATCGCGATCGCACCACGGTCCCTGTTTCGTCGATGCGGGACGGGAAACCCACGCCCGACATCCGATACCCGCCGCCCAACGGCAACGGGCTGGGACGCTGTGTTTTGGCGTGGGATCCCGGTTCGCTCCACCGGCCGGATCCAGGTGCACCGGGGCCAGCCTACGTGAATCAGGATTTCTCGACGTTGGCGGGGCCGGTCTTCACCTCGATCACGTCATGGGGCGACGCTTCACGCTGGCCTGCCGGGCTGACACGGATGTATCGGGCCCTCGACCGGAGCTCGGGGAGGTTCGGGGCTCCAAGGTATCCCATGCCGGACTGGATCCCGCCGATCATCTGGGCGACGACCGAATCCAGGGACCCGGCCACTTCCTTGAGCGCCTCGATGCCCTCGGCGGCGGCCTTCCGGGTGGTGTCGGCGGCATGCCCATAGCGGGCGGCCGATCCCGCCTTCATCGCGGCATGGCTACCCATGCCGCGGTACTGTTTGTACAGCTTCCCGTTGATCTCGACGATCTGGCCGGGGGCCTCGGGGCATCCGGCGAAAAGGCCGCCGCAGATCACGCCCTGGGCGAGTGTGAGCGCCTTGACGATGTCCCCGGACTTGGTGATGCCGCCGTCCGCCAGCACGGTGACGCCGAGCGCGGCCGCGGCCCGGGTGGTCACATGGAGGGCGGTCAGCTGCGGGATGCCGACACCGGCGACGATCCGGGTCGTGCAGATGGATCCCGGTCCCTGCCCGACCTTGATGACATTGGCGCCGCTGCTGGCGAGGAACTCGACTCCGGCGGCGCTCGTCACGTTGCCCGCGATGATCGGAAGCCGCGGAAACGCGTCCCGGACCAGTCGGACCACCTCACCCACTCCCTTGCTGTGGCCGTGCGCCGTCGAGACCGCCACGCAGTCCACGCCGCGGTCGAGCAGCGCAGCGACGTGGCCGAGAACCCTGTCGCGGTCGATCGAGCCGTCCGGTCTGCGGGTGGTCGAGATTGCCGCGCCGCAGAGGAGCCGGAACTTGGAATCGCGGGCCGGCTTGAGCGCGGCCCCGGCTTCCATCGAGATGCGCTCGATGTCGCTCAGGGTGAAGAGACCCTTCAGCCGGTCCTCGGAATCGACGACCAGCAGCTTGTGGATGCCGAGGTTCTCGGTGAAGAAGCGGTCCGCCCGGGCGATGGGATCCGCACCGAGCTCGGACTCGAGGATCGTCTTCACTTGCGACCGCGGCGTGAGGGCCTCGGACACCAGCCGCTTCGCATAGCGGGGCTTCACCACGTGGCCGGAAAGCAGTCCCAGCAGTCGCCCCGCGGAATCGACCACCGGGAAGGTGCTGAAGGCGAAGCGCCGCTTCTCGATGAGGTCCAACACGTCGCCGATGTGCTGCTCCGGGGCGACTTTGATCGGATCCTGGATCAGCCCGTGCACGTGGTTCTTCACCCGGGAAACCTCGGAGAGCTGCTGCTTCTCCGGCATGTTGTAGTGGATGAGTCCCAGCCCCCCGTTCAGCGCCATCGCCGTCGCCATGCGGGCCTCGGTGACCGTGTCCATGTCCGCGGAGACCAGCGGGATGTTCAGGTGCAGGCCGTCGGCGAGATGCGTTTCCAACTGGGCGTCCCGGGGAAGGATCTCCGTGTAGCGCGTGGCCAACGTGACGTCGTCGTAGGTCAGCGCCATGCCGCTGTGCCGACGGAAGAAGGTCTCCGCAGGCTGGTAGAACTCGGCGTCTAGGCTTTCGGGCGTCGGAATCTCTGCCATGCGAAACGGTGTCGGGGGGACGCCGGACGTGCAAGACGGAAGCCGTCCGCGGTCATCGGGACACGGTTCCGACGGGTGTCCGGACCCGGATCGGAAGGGTCCGACAACGAGGTGGCGACGAGCCTATTCGACGATCTTCGGGACCACGAAGAGCCCGCCGGCACGCGCCGGAGCGTTCCGGAGCGCTTCCTCGTTGGAGAGGGATCCGGTGGCGACGTCGGGACGGGTCACGTTGACCAAGGGGAATGCATGCGCCGTGGGTTCCACACCGGAGACGTCCACCTTCTTCAGCTTCTCGATGTAGCCGAGGATGTTCCCCAACTGGGCGCCCAACCGCTGTTCTTCCTCGGGTGTCAGCCGGACCCGGGCGAGGCGCGCGACGTATTGGATGTCGAAGTCGGACATGTGGAAACCGGTGGAGGGCTTGGGGCGACGGGCGGTGGAATCGGGAACGGGGTTCAATCCTCCCCGAACTTGCCGTCCACCAAGGCACAGAGTTCGGCGAGGGCGGCTTCGCCATCGGCACCGCGGCAGACGATGCGCATCCGGGAGCCCGGTCCGGCCGCCAACATGAGGAGACCCATGATGCTCTTGCCGTTGATGGTTTCGCCGTCCTTCTCGATGAAGACGTCGCATTGGTACCGGCCCGCCAGCTTCACGAAGGAGGCGGAAGGGCGCGCGTGGATCCCCTGCTTGTTCAGCACGGTGACCTCGCGGGAGAACGTCGTCTCGGAATCCGGGATGGGCGGCACGCTCATCGGGCTTGGATGGTGCCGGGGTGGGAAGGACTTGCCAACGGGGAAAACCCGGCGAGTGCGGTCGGGTTCGGGACAACGATCACGGGCCGGCGGGAAGGCTCTTGAGACGGGCCTCGTAGCCGCGGGCTTCCCAGTTGTCCCAGGGGTTGAGTTCGAG
>JAIXUV010000026.1 GCA_027483345.1 Verrucomicrobiales bacterium
CGTCGCTCCATCAGGGTTTCCCCCATTGTGAAAAATTCTCGACTGCTGCCACCCGTAGGTGTCTGGACCGTGTCTCAGTTCCAGTGTGGCTGGTCGTCCTCTCAGACCAGCTACCCGTCTTAGCCTTGGTGAGCCGTTACCTCACCAACTAGCTGATAGGCCGCGGGCTCATCGCAAAGCCGCAGGTCTTGCGACCCACGTTTGAGTGCCAAGGGATTCCCCTCAGCAATCACATGCAGTATTAGCTCGCCTTTCAGCGAGTTATCCTACTCTTCGCGGCAGATTACCCACGTGTTACGCACCCTTACGCCACTGCAACCGCCGAATATTGCTACCCGACGATTACCGTTCAACTTGCATGTCTTATCCACGCCGCCAGCGTTCGTTCTGAGCCAGAATCAAACTCTCCGTTTAAATGATTTTGTTTCTTACTTGTTCCGACCAGTTACCCAGTCGGGGGCTCTTCTTCCATCGTGCATTTCAATTTTCAAAGACCACTTCAGGTTACTCTCCTCACCACCTCGTTTTCAGCTCAGTCAGGCGAAACATTCGCGAAACCTTGCCACCACGAGACGACGAAACTTCAACCGATTCAATAAATCGGCTGAACTTCACCCGATGCGATTACGATTTCAGTCCACTTCCGCGGACCGCTACGAGGTAGCTCGTAAAGAACGAGGACAGTTAAGCCCGACTTCTCCAGTCCCTCAAGAGCTTTTTCAAATTTTGTTCGAAACAACCCCAGAACACCCTCCACAAAGTCCACACAAACAGCTCCACATCAACACACTGCAGAGACACCACTTCTCGAGATCTTTCTCGCAGCCCTTCCTGGCTCCCCTGCCCCTGCTGGGGCCAGACGCACCGCTTTTCCACTCGTTTGCCTTCGATTTCCTAGGGTTTCCGAGGGATCCCACCTCTTCTCACGGATTCCGCAGCTGTGCGCGGTTTTCAAGGTGCGCTGGGACAGGTGACTGGGCCGCACGGACTGTTTAGGGATTCTTCAGTTTGGATTCGGAGATCCGGCCCGAGCGGCTCTGCCGGTACCGCTTTGGCGTCCCCAATCTTCCAAGGGATCTCCGTAACGGGTTGAAGTTGCGCGGTACGCAACGAGTCGGAACCTTTCGGAGTCCCATGAAGTTCACACTCATCGTCGCCTCGTTGACTGCGTTTTCCGCCTTTGCGGCCGAATCGACCAAGCCGACAGGCACCCTTCCACCGGCCGCCAACCGCAAGGTGGATTTCGTAGGCGAGATCTACCCGATTTTCCACGAGGCTTGCATCCGTTGTCATGGCCCCGAGAAGCAGAAGGGCAAGTACCGGATGGACACCCGGGAGGGCGCTTTCAAGGTGACCTCGGACCACGGTCCGGCGATCGCGCCCAAGGACAGCGCCAAGAGTGCGATCGTGCTCATGATGGCCGGGCAGATCGATGAGATGCTGATGCCTCCGCCCGGTGGCAAACCTGGGGAGAGCGACCCGCTGAACGCCGAACAGATTGGGCTCATTCGTGCCTGGATTGACCAAGGAGCCGAGTGGCCTAGCGGTCCTATCCCCCTTCGCAGGAAGTCGGTCGGATTCGCCTCCCACATCCAACCCGTCCTGAAGCAATTCTGCGCCGAGTGCCACACCGGTGCGAGCGGGCAAGGCGGGTTCCAAGTGGACAGTCTGAGTTCCGTTCTCCGCGGTGGCGAAGGCTACGGAAAGGCCGTGATTCCCAAGGATCCCGTTCATTCTCCGCTACTGACCATCGTGAGTGGAAAGGACGAAGACATTCCCAAGCCGGAGAAGCACAAGTTGCCCGACAAGACGGTCGAGTTGATTCGCGACTGGATTCAGTCCGGTGCTCCTGAGTAGCGCCCTCCAGACCGTCAGGGGCCTTCCCCCCGGCATTCTCGTCTAGCCGCTTGGTTCTGACGGTCGGGCTCCAACGAAGGGGGCCGAACCACCTTGGACAGACGAGCCTGCGAATCACGAATCCGCTTTTGGATCCCGCTTCATCGAGGTGGCGCGGGCCGGCGGCTGCCATCGGCAAGCGAACGTGGTTTTCCGGATTGACCGTTCGTCGATTCGGCGCGCACCGACTTCCAAGTCACGTACAACTCTCCTCCATGGCAGCGCATTTCAGGGCGTCCGAGTCGGAATGCGTTCCCCAGAATGCCCGGGCTTCCATCGGCGATCGTTGGACTTGCGTTACCTCCGAAGACGCGAGGACAAAGCGTCACCCGCAGTTCGTCGACCAAACCGGATCGGAACATCGCGGCGTTGAGGCTCCCGCCTCCTTCGCAAACGAGGCGTTGAACCCCCCATCTGGCCCGAAGCCAAGCCAGGGCGGATTTCAGGTCGAGACCTTTGGACGGTGACACCCAGACTGCATCGGCAAGCGGCTCCAACCGCTTCCTCGCGCCGGCAGGGGCCTCCGACGAAATCAGCACGACTATGGGCGAACCCTTGGCCTTCCATATCGCAGCCGATGGATCCAGCGAAGCCCGGCCACTAACCACCACGCGAAGGGGCATCTCGCTCAAGCCAGCCCGGATTCTCCTCCGCAGGAACGCCTCCCCCCCATTTCCCAGCGTCGCCCCGGTTTCTTCGACGGTCCTGGCTCCACAAAGCACCGCGTCGGCGGTCGCCCGCAGAGAATAGAGCGCCCTCAGGTCCCGCGGACTACCGAAGGTGGTCACCTCACGTCCGGCGGTCGCGATCTTGCCGTCGGCCGTCATCGCCATGTTCACCACCACCCAAGGCCGAAGATCGGATTTGTCCGGAGTCATCCTTCCATCTCCCCGTGGATCAACATGGCGTCACCGTATGAGTAGAAGCGGTACCGTTGCTCCACGGCCTCGCGGTAGGCTCCAAGGATCATCCCCCGTCCTTCGGATCCGGAGGGATCGGCAAAGGCGCTCACCAGCATCAGGAGCGTGCTCTGGGGCAGATGGAAGTTGGTGATCAAGGCGTCGACGGCATGGAAATGGAACGGGGGCCTGATGAAGATGTCGGTGCGACCTTCGCAGGCTTGGATCACTCCGGAATTCCTCTGTGCCACGGACTCCAACACCCGCACCGTCGTGGTGCCCACGGCGACGATCCGACCTCCTTGCATCCGGGCCTGGCGGATGGCGGCCGCAGCAGTTTCGCGGATCTCGAAGCGCTCCGAGTGCATCCTGTGGTCTTCCAACTCCTCGGACTTCACCGGAAGGAACGTTCCTGCGCCGACGTGAAGGGTGACGGTTTGGACATCCACACCTCGTTCACGAATCTGGTCGAGCAGCGGAAGCGTGAAGTGGAGGCCGGCAGTGGGCGCTGCCACCGACCCTTCCGGCTTCGCATACACGGTCTGATAGCGGGACCGGTCATCGACACCGCCCCTTTCTTCCTGGGATTCGATGTAGGGAGGCAGAGGAATCTCACCGATTTCCTGAAGGGCTCGGAACAGGTTGAGACCGCTTTCGAATCGGAGACGGCAATGCCCTTCCTCGTTCTTCTCGAGCAGTTCCGCGGTGAACTGAACCCCGGATCGACCTCCTTTTGAGGTGAAACGGAGCTTTGAACCCGGCCTGACCCTCTTGCCTGGGCGCAGGAGCACCCACCAGTCCAGCGGAGAAACCTCCTCCAAAAGCAGGATCTCCACCAATCCACCGGTGTCGACCTTTCGACCATGAAGACGAGCCGGAATCACCTTGGAGTCATTCAGCACCAGCACGTCTCCAGGTTTGAACCATCCCAGGATGTCACGGAACATCCTGTGTTCAAGTGTGTTGCGAACCCTGTCCAGAACCAGGAGACGGGAAGCGTCCCGCTCCACCGCAGGCGTTCCGGCCACGAGTTCCGCGGGGAGCACGAAGTCGAAATCAGAGGTCTTCAATTCTCAAATGGGAGAAAATGGGAACCAGACACCTGACCGCTTCAACGAGACCACATTCACAACCACCTCATAATTCATGGTTTACACTGTTCACAACGAAATGTGAACAACCGGTGAAGAGCAAAAAGTCAGGAAACAGCTATCGTTAGTTGCAAAAAGTCAGCGCGCTCAGGTACAAAGTTGCAGCGCTTGGGAGAAAAAGTGGTCCCGAGTGGCGGAAAGGGTCCGAGAGGGGCGTTGCAGGGGCACATCCCGACCGGAACCGAGGTTGAAGTCAGGATCTGGAAACGGATAACGAGTCATGGCTCCAAGTGACGTCAAAGAACCGGGGACGAATCCCCCGTCGGCAACAATGCCGGCGGCCGGATACCCCCGCTTCACTTGGCGTTATGAACACCAGATCGACGGCCAAGGTCGAGCCTCTCTTCCGAGCAAGTGGCGTCCCGAGTCCACGGCCGGGCTGACCTTCATGGCGGTGATGATCAAGCACCCGTCCGAGGCGGAATTCGTCATGGTGCTTCCCATGGACCAGTTCGAGCGGTTCATCAACCCGATCTGCGACGGCGACTTCACCGCGCCGCTCAAGCTGGCGGAGCGCCACGACTACGTGGACCGGATCATCGAACTGGAACTCGACAGCGCCGGACGGATCGCACTGCCCAAGGAGATGCGGGCCGCGGCGCAGTTGAAGTCCGACGTGATGTTCGTGGGCTGCATCAACCGTTTCGAGCTGTGGAATCCGAAGGCCTACGAGTTGGCCCGGATGTCGGAGCAGCTGCTCAAGAAGGTCCAGAACCCGGAGAAGACCTGACCATGAAGTTTCCCGCCCTGCTGAATCCGAAGAGCTGGTTTGCGCCCCGGACGGCACCGGACCGGACGACCGTGATCGTCGGGAGTTATTCACGCACCGCCGGCGTGCCGATGGGTTCGGTGAAAGCCCTGCCGGTGGAACTCGCCAGCCGGCTCTTCTCGTTCGAGAACCGTCGGCGCAGCCAAAACCGATTCGTCCAAGGTGAACTGGTCCTGCCCGAGGCCCATCCGGTCCGCAGCGACCTGTTCGAGGACGACGTCGAGCTGGTGCGACGGCGCAAGGTGTCGCGTCTGATCCACGAGACACGCTCGGCTCCCTCCACTCCGGGCCACCATGATCGGGAGTTGGCCATCAACCGGCTCCGCCAACGCGAACCGGTGTCGTCGCGTGTCGTCCAGAATCCCTGACCCGCTGCATGTCCGGTGCCCACATTCTCGCACACCCCGGTGATGCCCTCCGAGACGCTGGCCGCCCTGCGGCCGCGGTCGGGCGGACGTTACCTGGACGGCACGGTCGGTGGGGCCGGCCATTCGGAAGCCATCCTTTCCGCGAGTGCGCCGGACGGGTTCCTGTGCGGCTGCGATCGCGACGACGACGCACTGGAGGCTGCCGGACGGTGTCTCTCGAGGTTCCCAGGTCGGTTTGAACTGAGGCGTGGGAATTTCTCGGAGGCGGCGGGGTGGATTCCGGCAGGGACTCTCGACGGGGTGTTGCTGGACCTCGGTGTGAGTTCCCATCAGCTCGACAGCCCCGACAGGGGATTCTCGTTCCAGCACGACGGTCCGCTCGACATGCGGATGGATCGCCGCGGGGGGCCTACCGCAGCGGACCTGGTGAACGGGCTGCCGACCGAGGAGTTGGCACGGATCTTCTGGAAATGGGGCGAGGAACGCGAGTCGAGGCGGATCGCCCGAGCCCTGGAAAGCGAGCGGAGAATGCGTCCTTTCACCACCACCTTGAGCTTGGCCGGATTCATCGAGTCCCTCGTTCCCCGACGCGGCTCGCGGATCCATCCGGCGACCCGCGTGTTCCAAGCGCTGCGGATCGCGGTCAATGAGGAGCTCGCATCGCTTCAGGCCGCACTCCCGGCTTTGTTCGCGCTGCTGCGTCCCCAAGGGAGGCTTGCGGTCATCACCTTCCATTCGCTGGAGGACCGCATCGTGAAGGACTATTTCCGGACCGAGGCCCGCGAATACGACATCCAGGGAACCTACGACCACCCGGACTTCCGCATCCCACGCGCCGCGCGGGGGCTCGATCTCCATCGACGCGGATTGGTCGCCTCCGACGAGGAGACCGAAGCCAACCCCAGGTCCCGGAGCGCCCGACTCCGGGTGCTCGAACGCCTCTGATCATGGCCGGAAGCCCCCATCCCACCCCGTCGGAGATCCGGTTCGGCACCGTGCTACGGGCCATCCTCGGTTCCGCGATGATCGCGGGCCTGGGAGTGCTCTGGGTCCTGCAGAGCCGGGAGCACCAGCAGCTCCAGGATCAGATCACCCTCACCAAGTCGAACTGCACGGTCCTGACCCACCTCATCCGGCAGGATGGTCGGGAACTGGACCCGCTGCTCACCCGGCCTTCCCTCCTTGCCAAGGTTCAAGAACTCGGCCTGGGCCTTACCAACATCACCTACGCACAGGTGGTGAAGGTGACGAACTCGTCGCGCGAGCGTTCCCTGGACATCACCTCCCGACGGCCGTCACCCCAGGCGCCGGTACCCGCCATCGCAACCGCTGTTCCAAGATGAACCCGGACCTTCCCAAGGATTCCAACCGGCGCCTGAGGACCATGGCGTACATGTTCGTCAGCGTCTTCGCGCTTCTCGCAGGGCGTCTAGTCTACATCCAGGGACTCCAACCCGATTCGCCCCGCTACACGCTCGGCGGCACCCCGGCACGCGTCACCTACACCCCGGCCCTGCGCGGGGAGATCCTCGACAGCCGCGGACAGCGGATCGTCCATTCCCAGCACGTCTACAACGTCCGTGCGAACCCGGTCCTGATCGCCGGACACGCGGACTCGCTGGCGCGCCATCTGGCCCCGGTCCTTGCCACCCCTGCGGAGCGGTTGGCGGAGGGCTTTCGGATCCGGCCTGAGCTTCGGTGGAAACCGGAACCGCAGACCAACCTCGCCGGCGGTTGGTCCACGAACTGGACCCAGGTCTACTTCACCAACCAGAGCGTCCTGGTGGCCACCAACCTCAGCCTGGACGCCTGGACCGCGGTGAAGACGAACCTCGCCGCCTACGCGACCGCGGAGGAAGTGAGGTTGCGCGCCGCTTGGTCCGCGCTCGATCGGCGCCGGCAGAACCCGCCGTCCTTCGCCTGGTGGGACCTGCCTTCCAAATACCAGTTCCGCCGCCAACTGGCCCTCGAACGCAAGGAGATCGCCAAGGTCCTCCGGCCGCTCCGTGTCGCGAACGACGTGATCCGGAAGACCGCACTCGCCCCAGAACTGCTGGAAAACCGGGTCTACCCCCATGAACGGCTGAGCGCTCCTCTGCTCGGCGCGGTGACCAACGGCCCCATCCCCATCGTCGAGTACCGAACCTCCGCCGGAACCATGCACGTCGCAGCACGGGAATTGCCGCCTCGGATCCAGGGAGCCTCGGGCATCGAACGGCAGTTCGACGACGAACTGCGCGGGGTCCATGGCAAGTCCGTCTCCCGACGCCGCGGAAGCCGGGAGCTCGCCAACACCCGGGAGCTCGACATCGTCCCCCAACCCGGCGCGAACGTGCGCCTGACCCTCGACGCCAATCTCCAGTATGTCGCCGAGGACGCCCTCCGGCGCGGCATGGAGCGTCTGCGTCCCAACTGGATGTCGGCGATCATGGTCCGGCCGTCCACCGGAGAGATCCTGGCGCTCGCCAACGCCACCAGCCCGACCTACCTACCTCCCGGGGTGACCAACGCCGCGTACTACCGGTCCCAACCCCAGCGGAACCACGCGGTCTCGGAACTCGTCGAACCCGGCTCGACCTTCAAGCTGGTCACCTATGCCGCAGCCCTCGAGGCGGGCCGGATCAACCCGGACTCCCGGATCGACTGCCAAGGCGGCGTCTGGATGCCTCCGACCGGCCGTCGCAAGACCGTGAACGACGCCCGCGGACACAAGCTGGGCAATGCCAGCATCGAGGAGGCGTTCGCCCTCTCGTCGAATGTCGGCGCCGCCAAGATCGGCTACTACGAGCTCTGGGACCCCAGGAGCGCCCCGCGCGACACACCCCTCTGCCGGATGGCCTCGAACTTCGGCTTCACCCGCAGGACCGGGATCCTCTGCGGCGGGGAGCCCCCCACCCGCATCCCGGCCTGGGATGGCATGGGCACCCAGATCATCCTGTCCTACGGCTATGGCATCTACGTGACCCCCCTTCAGGTCACCATGGCCTACGCGGCCATCGCCAACGGCGGCACGCTCATGGAACCGATGCTGGTTCGGTCCGTGGAGGACGCCTCCGGAAACGTGATCCGGTCCTACAGCCCCCGCGTGGTCAACCAGGTGGTCCGCCCGGAAACCGCCCGTCAACTGGTCCGCATTTTGACCGCCGTGGTCGGACCCAAGGGCACCGGCAAGGACGCGGCCATGGCGGAGTACACGGTCGCGGGAAAGACCGGCACGGCCAACAAGATGACCCGCACCCACCTGGCCAGCGGCGTCACCGCCCATTTCAGCACCTTCGTCGGCTTCTTCCCGGCGGAGAAGCCCGAGATCTGCCTCCTGGTCTGCGCCGACGAGCCGACCGGCACCGACGGCCGCGCCGCATACGGCGCCGCCACCATCCCCACCTTCAACCAGATCGCCAGGGAGACCGCCAGCTACCTGACCCTTCCCCCGTCGCCCTTGCTGGCTTTCGACATCTCGGCCCGCCACTGACCATGCATCTCGAATCCCTCATCGAACGCCTGCCCGGGGTCTCCGCGCTCCCGGCCCGAGGCACGATCCCGGCCACCGAGATCCGCAGCGTCACCTCCGATCCGGACCGCGCCGGACCGGACACGATCTTCGCCGCGATCCCGTCCAGGATGGCCACCGATCCATTGGGAACCCAGACCGCCATCGGCCGTGGTGCGCCGGCCGTGATCTGCCGGCCCGGCACGGTCATTCCCAAGGGCACCCACCGCATCGTCGCCGACCAGCCCGGAAGGACCTTCAGCGACGCCGCAGCGGCCCTCAACGGCAACCCCCTCTCCCGTCTCCACCTCTTCCGGATGGGCCTCGCCGGCCGGGTCTCCGGCGCGGCGGCCGCCTTCCTGCACGCCCTCCTGGAACATGCCGGACACCGTTCCGCGCTGCTGACCGCCGATGGCGGCCTGGTCGCCGGCCGGCATTTCCCGCAGATGCCCGCCGAATCGGACAGCCACGAGTGGCAACGGCTGTTCGCCGCGCACGTCCGCTCCGGGGGCACCGCGCTGGTCGTGGAGGACCACCCCTCGGTCAACGAGGTCCTGGGCAGCATCGCCCCCCTCGCAGAGACCCGGGTCGGCGACGCCGTCGGACGCCGCATCCGCCCGGTCGCGCTGCACTGGCGTGGGAGCCGTGTGCGTATGGAGGTTGGCTCCGTGGAGCGGCTCGCCCACACCCCGATCGCCGGATCCGGCAGCCTTCGCGCCCTCGACGCGGCGATGTCGGCCTGCGCCGCAGCCGGCGCCGATCCTGTCCGGCTGGCTTCACTGGTCCCCGGACTGACTCCCGCGACCGGCTTCATGGAACCGGTCCAGGCCGGCCAACCCTTCGGGGTCTTCGTCGACGGCGCCAACGACGAGGCCTCCATCCGGGAACTGATCCGCGAGGCCCGGGAGATGACGCAGGGTGCCGTGATCCTGGTGACCGGAGCCGATGCCGGTTCGACCGCCCTGGCCCGCCAGCAGTTGGGCGAGGCGGCCTCCGAGGCGGACCGCGTGATCCTCACCGCCGACAACCCACGCCGGACCGGGTTCGCCGCGATCACGGCCGAGGTGCTCCGGGGGACCACCCGTCCGGCCCAGACCGAACCCGACCGCCAGCGCGCAATCCTTTCCGCGATCCGCCAGGCCCGCTCCGGCGACATCGTCCTCCTCGCCGGCAAGGCGCGTCGGCCGGTCCAGGAGATCGACGGCACGATCGTCCCTTGGGACGACCGGTCCCATGCCCGGGACGCCCTCGCCGTCCGCGGATGGATAGGAGACCTCTCTTGAATCCGGCACGCCCCCATCTGCTGGGACTTGTCGCGGGATTGTTCCTCGCTGGAGGACTTGTCGCCTCGGCGAGCCTGCTGACCCGCACCTGGCTGAAGGTTTCGGACGCCGAGTCGATTGGCGTCACCGGGGCCGCCCGGCGGAATGTGGAGTCCGACCTCATCCTTTGGCGTGGGACGGTGACCGTGGAGGACACGACTCTCCTGGGCGCGCAGTCGACGCTCCAGTCCCAAACCGAGGCGCTGGGCAACTTCCTCCGCAGTCACGGACTGACCAACGTCAGCCTGCTGCCGATCATGATCCAGCGGACCACCTCCCGCATCGAGCGCGGTGGTGACTCGGTCACAGCAAACACGGGCTTCCGTCTGAGCCGGACCGCGGAGCTTCGGGTCCCGCAGATCGACGCGGTGCTGGCGATGGACGCCGACACCGGGGAACTCGTCCGTCAAGGGATCGAGTTCACGACCTTCTCCCCCGAGTTCATCTGGACCAAGGCAGGCGAGGCGAAGGTCGAGATGCTGGCCGACGCGGCTGCGGACGCCCGCCGTCGAGCGGAGCAGATCGCATCCCAAGGCGGACGCGGAATCTCGCGGCTCCGTTCCGCCCGGATGGGGGTGTTCCAGGTCACGCCGCTCCATTCCACGATCACTTCCGGCGACGGGATGAACGACACCTCAAGCCGGTCGAAGACGGTCACCGCCATCGTGCACGCCAGCTTCAGCCTGAATTGACGCGATGGAAACCCTCACCCTCCAGGACTGCATCGAGGCCACCGGCGGAAGGGCCTTCCGCCTGGGCTCCGCCGCGGGTGTGTCCCGAGTGGAGACGGACTCCCGTTCGGCCCGGCCTGGCGACCTGTTCTTCGCCCTGAAGGGGGAGCGTTTCGACGCGCATGACTTCCTGCCCGAGGTCGTGGCGCGGGGAGTGGCGGCAGTGGTGGTCCGCAACGGCTCGGAAGTCCGGGTTCCCGCGGGTCCGACGGTGATCGTCGTCGACGACACCCGCGTCGCGCTGGGCCGCCTTGCCGCGGCCTACCGACGCCGACGGACCGTCCGGACCGCATGCGTCTGCGGGTCGAACGGCAAGACCAGCACCAAGGAGATGCTGGCGGACATCCTCGCGACCCGGTTCCGTACCCTGCGATCCGAGGCCAGCTTCAACAACGACATCGGCGTTCCGCTGAGCCTGCTTCGGATCGACGCAAGCCACGAGGCCGCGGTGCTGGAGGCCGGGACGAACCACCCCGGAGAACTGGCCCCATTGGTCGGGATGATCGCCGCGGACGTCGGCCTGGTTCCCAGCATTGGCCGGGAGCACCTGGAACACTTCGGGGATCTCGGCGGCGTCATCGAGGAGGAGTCCGCGTTGGGCCGCGGCCTGTCGACGCAAGGGGTCCTCGTGCTCGGAGGCGACATGCCCTCCGCCGATGTGCTCGCGGCCGCGACCCGGGCCCGGGTGGTCCGCGCGGGCTTCGGCGCCGGGAACGACTGGCGGGTCCGCCTCACCGCCACGCGGTGGGAAAGCACGTCGTTCCAGCTGACGGCCCCACATCCGGAGTGGTGCCTCGAGTTCGAGCTGGGGGTGCCCGGCCGACACATGGTCGCCAACGCCGCCGTCGCGTTGGCGGCCGCCGCCGCCATGGGTGCCGAACCGGAACCGGCACGCCACGCCCTCGCCGCATTCCGCGGCGCCAAACAGCGGCTCCAATGGACCGAGCAGGCCGGCGTGCGGCTGCTCGACGACACCTACAACGCGAACGCCGACTCGATGCTGGCCGCGCTGCAGACGCTCTCCGACCTCCCGTGCGCCGGACGCCGTGTGGCGATCCTCGGGGACATGGCGGAATTGGGCTCGCATGCCGGGGAGGCGCACCGGGAGGTCGGAGCCGCCGCCGGACGACTGGGACTCGACGTGCTCGTGGCCATCGGACGCCACTCCGAGCTGACGCGGGAAGCCGCAGCCGGCACCAAGACCCGGCTCTCGTTCCCGGATGTCGAATCCGCCCTGCCGGCAGTGCGTGACCTGCTCCGGAGCGGAGACACCGTGCTCGCCAAAGCCTCCCGTTCCAGCCGGCTGGAACGGGTGATCGAAGGACTCCGCGAACACCTCAGGTCCGGGGAACCGCCCTCCAACTGAACCATGCTGTACCGACTTTCAGAACTGTTCCCTCAGGTTCCATGGTCCGTGTTCAAGTACGTGACCTTCCGGAGCGCCGGCGCCGCGGTCACCGCGTTGCTGCTTTCCTGGATCCTAGGGCCCCGCGTCATCGCATGGCTCCGGGACCTCCGTTTCCGGCAGGAATACAGGCCGAAGGACGTCCGGGGCGGAGAAGACCCCGCCGCGGCCGCGGCCGACCTCGCCAAGAGGGGGACACCCACCATGGGAGGGATCCTGATCGTCCTGGTCTTGGACATCACCGTGTTCCTCTGGGCCCGCCCGAACACCATGGTGCTCCTGACGATGCTCTCGCTGCTCGTCCTCGCCTTCCTCGGGTTCTACGACGACTGGCTCAAGGTCACCAAACAGGACGCCGGCGGGGCGAAGTCCCGACTGAAGCTCGTCGTCCAGACGACCTTGGCCTTCGGCATCGGGATCTACCTGTGGATGCGCCCGTCCACCCGGGTCCTGGTCAGCGACATCCAGGTACCCTTCCTCAAGGAACCCCTGCTGGTCGGAGTTCCGATCCTCGGGATCCTCCTCGCCGGATTGACCATCATCGGGAGTTCCAACGCCGTGAACCTCACCGACGGCATGGACGGCCTGGCCATCGGCTGCACGCTGATCGTCGCAGTGGTCATGCTGATCCTCACCTACCTCGCGGACAACGTGAAGCTGGCCGCCTACCTCCAGATCCCTCATGTCCGGGAGACGAGCGAGTTGACGGTCGTCTGCGCGGCGCTGATAGGGGCCTGCCTGGGATTCCTGTGGTTCAACTGCCACCCGGCGGAGGTCTTCATGGGCGACACCGGCAGCCTCGCCCTCGGAGGGACCCTCGGGATCATGGCGGTGCTCATCCACCAACCGTTCGTGCTCATGATCGCCGGCGGGGTGTTCGTCGCCGAGGCGCTCAGCGTCATGCTCCAGGTCGGATGGTTCAAATACACGCGGAAGAAGTACGGCGAAGGACGTCGCATCTTCCGGATGTCGCCGCTCCACCACCACTACCAGAAGCTGGGGTGGAAGGAGTCGAAGGTGGTCACCCGCTTCTACATCGCCGGGATCCTCTGCGCCGTGATGGCCCTGAGCACGCTCAAGATTCGATGACGACGCTCCAAAAGGACCATGAGAAATCGCCGTCGAAAGGCGGTTTCCGCGATCTTTCCACGTTGCGGGAAGGGATGCTTCTTGCCCCCTCGCCGGCGCGGGCTTTAATCGACTTGCGCACCGGCGGAATCCGTACGGTGGCTGCCAGTGTCCGTCGCGACGGCGACCGGTGCGAACCCCCATTTGTTCCAGCGGCCGCCGGAAGGTTTCGGGTCCCGACGATCCGAGTCCTTTCCGGTGTCCCTGCGGCCTCCACCCGGAGTGGAGGCGACATCGCGTTCCGTCTTGGACGCGCATCCCTTTTCGGCACGGCCCGGGTGGAGGACCCGGCCGGAACGAACCCGCCCCACCCAATCCTCGAACCGCGACGCCGCGACGTCGTCACCAACCAAGAATGAGCACACCCAACCCGCTGGTCCCCCAGGGCTCGAACCTCGAGCAGGCGGCCCGCAGCAAGTCCACCCTCAGCATCGCCGCGTTCATCGTCGGCGCACACGCCGCCGTCTTCCTCGGCCTCCTGCTGATCGGCTGCAACAAGGAGAAGCCCGCCGGAGAGTCCGGTCTCGCCGACGGTCAGACGCCCGCAACCGACTCCGCCGTGACCCCGGGAGCCGGCTTCGCCGACACCAATTCCACGGCCGTCGCCACCAACGCCGTCGATCCCTACGCGCAGCCGGTCTCATTCCCCGGATCCGCGCCGACGAACGGGCTCGTCACCTCGACTCCGATCTCGCCGGTTCCGCCCCAGCTCCCCAGCGATCCGATCGGTGGCCAGCCCCCGGCCCAGCCCATCGAGGCTCCGTCGGGCGGCGGCGAATACACCGTCAAGTCCGGTGACATCGCTTACAACATCGCCAAGAAGAACGGGGTTTCCCTGAAGTCCCTCAAGGAGGCGAACGCCGGGATCGACCTGGGCCGGCTGAAGATCGGACAGAAGATCCAGCTGCCGGCAGCGGCCGCGAAGCCCGTCTCCGAGGTCGCCGGCTCCACCGAGACCACGGACGCCGCGGCGGCGTCCTCCACGACCGCGTACACGGTCAAGGGCGGCGACACACTCACCCGCATCGCCAAGAAGTTCGGGACCACGGCCAAGGCGATCCGAGGGGCCAACGGACTCCAGAGCGACGTCATCAAGGTGGGCCAGAAGCTGAAGATTCCGGTCAAGGCCGCGCCGGCGCCGGCGCCGGCGCCCGAGCCCGCTCCGGCATCCAACCCGGTTCCCGCAGCCGGCCCGGCCCCCGGCTACGCCCCGCCGCCGTACAATCCGGCTCCCGCCGGCGGCAGCCAGCCCCAGTGATCCGGACGGCATCCTCCCCGCCAAACCGCCCGTGCGCACCACCTCGCTCATCCTGGTCCTGACCGTGAGCCTGCTGCTCGCGCTCAGCATCACCATGCTGTCGAGCGCGGTGATGCTCTATTCGACCTTCCAGTCGATGGTGGCGGTGCAGGCGGGGGCGATCGCCTTCGGAATCGTGGGCATGTGCGCCCTTTGGCGTCTGGACTACCGGTTGTTCGTCCGGAACCACTGGTGGACCTACGCCGCGGCCGCGGTCCTGCTCGTCCTCGTCCTCTCGCCGCTGGGCACCTTCCGCAACGGTGCCCAGCGCTGGGTCTTCGGCCTCCAGCCGGCCGAGTTCGCCAAGATCTCCCTCCTGCTGACCCTTGCCGCCTGGTGCGCACGCCACGAGGCGCGCATACGGCTCGGTCGCCCCGGGATCGCCTTCATCTGGGGATTCCTCCTGCCGGGACTGCTCGTCCTCCCCTTGTTGGCCCTGCTCTACAAGCAGCCCGACCGGGGCACCCTCATCCTCTACGGCGTGGTGACCGTGGTGATGCTGCTCCTGGCCGGACTCCATGTCGGCTACGCGGGCGTCGCGGTTGCGATGGGCGGCGTGCTTGGCTTCCACTTCTACAACTCGAGCGAGATGGTCCGGAAACGCCTCGACGCCTTCCTCCACCCAGAACTGTACCGCGAAAGCACCGGTTCACAGGCCCTCAAGTCCCTCGCCGCACTCCGCGAAGGCGGCATCCATGGCACCGGACTCGGGACCGGCGTCATCAAGCTGAGCATCCCGGAGCAGCACACGGACTTCATCCTCCCGGTGATCGGCGAGGAACTCGGCCTCGTCTTCACCCTCGCCGTCGTCGCCTCGTTCGTCGTGATCCTCTGCTGTGCTGTCCACATCGCCTCCCGGGCCGCGGATTCGGCAGGTCGCCTGCTCGCGGGAGGCATCGGTTTCCTCATCGCCGGCCAGGCCGCGATCAACGTGGCGGTGGTGACCAACTCGATGATCAACAAGGGAATGCCCCTGCCGTTCGTAAGCCGCGGCGGCTCCAGCATGGTCGCAATGCTGGCCCTGGTCGGACTGCTCCTCTCCATCGCGCGACAGGCCCCCGAGGTCGACGAACGGAACCGGGCCGTGGCGGGAAACCCCTTCGACGGCACCGAGATCGAATCCCTCCCAGCCCGATGACCTCCCCGAGTTCCTCGCTCCTTGTGGCCATCGCCTGTGGCGGCACCGGCGGACATCTCTTCCCCGGGCTCGCGGTCGGCCGCGAACTGGTTGCCCGGGGCTGCCGCGCGACTCTGCTGGTTTCCCCGAAGGAAGTGGACCAGGCCGCGGTTGCGGGGCTCACAGGACTTGGGGTGGCGACCCTGCCCGCCACCGGGCTTCAGGATGGACGCCGCCTCGCCTTCGCGCTCGGATTCTGGCGCGCTTTCCACACGTCCTCGAGGCTCTTCCGGACCCGCGGCGGACGCCCGGACGCCCTGCTGGCCATGGGCGGATTCACCGCCGCCCCGCCATTCCTGGCAGCCCGACTGCACGGTGCGGCCACCTTCCTCCACGAGTCCAACACCATGCCCGGGCGGGCGAACCGCCTGCTCTCCCGATTTGTGGACCAGGCCTTCATCGGATTCCCGGAGGCCGCAACCCGGTTGCGGTCCTCTGCCTGCGAGTGCGTGGGCACCCCGGTCCGGGACGCCATCGCCCAACTGCGAAACCATCGCGATGCGGCCTCGGCCCGCGCCGCGCTGGGCCTCGATCCGAATCGTCCGGTGCTCCTGGTCACCGGCGGCAGCCAAGGCGCGCGCGGACTCAACCGGCTGGTCTCGGCCGCCCTGCCCGGCTTGGCCCTCGCCATGCCGGACCTTCAGTTCATCCACCTCTCCGGCACGCCCGACCTCGAGGCGGTCCGCACTGCCCACCGCCCCTTCGGCCAACGCTCCGTGGTCCGTCCGTTCCTGGCCGAGATGCACCTCGCGCTCGCCGCCGCCGACGCCGTCGTGAGCCGGGCCGGCGCCTCTTCGATGGCGGAACTGGCCGCCCTTCGACTGCCATCCGTGCTGGTGCCCCTTCCCACCGCCGCCGACAACCACCAGGCCCACAACGCCGACTCCTTCGTCCGGGCCGGCGCCGCGATCCGCCTCGACCAGGACGCCGCCACCGCCACCGAACTCGTCGAGGCCGTCGTCTCGATATTGCCCGGGGGATCCCATCGCGGCGGGCTCCAGATGGGGCTCGAGCGGATGGACCGTCCCGGGGCGGCCGCGGGCATCGCCGAAGCCATCCTTTCCCACCTCCGGGAACCGTTCACCCAGGCCGCCCGGCGCAACGCTTCGTCACCCCGGAAACCGCCCCAGACGGCTCGTCGCGACAACGCTTCCGTCCTGATTCCCGCCAAGGAGACACCATGAGCACTCCACTCCGACTTTCCTCCGAGGCCCTCGCCCCGGAAGATGAAGCGGCCGCGCTCCACGCCGAGGCCGTTTCGAACCTCTTCCGCGACCTCCAGATACTTCTCCCGACGGACACCCTCATCCGCCGCGACGAACCGCTCGCGAAACGCACCACCCTCCGCGTCGGCGGCCCCGCCGACCTGCTCGTCGAACCCGGCAGCGACTCCGCGCTCGCCTTGGTCCTTGAGACCGCCCGGCTCCGCGGTCTTCCGGTGACCGTCATCGGCCGCGGCTCGAACCTGCTCGTGCGGGACGGCGGGATCCGTGGCGTCGTGGTCTCGCTCGGCCACCCCCACTTCTCCCGCATCGAGATCCACGACGAACGCATCACCGCCGGCGCCGGTGCCCGCCTCAAGTCCATCGCCCACGAAGCCCGCCGGGCCGGGCTCACCGGACTCGAGTTCTTCGAGGGCATCCCCGGAGCCCTCGGGGGCGCGCTCCGGATGAACGCCGGAGCGATGGGCGCCTGGACCTTCGACGCCGTCGAGTCGCTCCGCTACATGAGCCGCGCCGGCGTGATCTCCGAAGCCCCCGCCTCCGGGATCCCGGTCGAGTACAGGACCTGCCCGCTGCTCCGGACCCACATCGCCCTCGGCGCGGTGCTGAAGGCGACGCCGGCCGATGCCGAGACCATCCGGACGCGCATGGACCAGTTCTCCCGCAAACGCTGGGACAGCCAGCCCAGCGAACCGAGCGCCGGCTGCACCTTCAAGAACCCGCTTCCCACCGTCCCCGCCGGACGTCTCATCGACGAACTCGGCCTCAAGGGCACGCGCATCGGCGACGCCATGGTCAGCCCGATTCACGCCAACTTCTTCGTCAACCTCGGCAACGCCACCGCCAAGGACGTCCTCACTCTGATCGAGGTGATCCGAGCCCGAGCCCGCGACGCACGCGGCCTGGAACTGGAGACCGAGGTGGAGATCCTGGGGGAGGACGCGTGACAGGGAACCGGAACATCGTCGTGCTGCTCGGCGGCCCTTCGGCCGAACGCGAGGTTTCCCTCCGATCCGGCGCGGCCGTCGCCGCCGCACTGCGGTCCCTCGGACACTCCGTCGACGAGATCGACCCGGTTCCCGGCGACCTGCGGATCCCCGCGGGTACCGATGCCGTCTTCCTCGCCCTCCACGGCACCTACGGCGAGGACGGCACCGTCCAGTCCGAGCTGGAGGAACTCGGGATCCCCTACACCGGATGCGGGGTCTCCTCCTCCCTCTACGCCTTCGACAAGGTCATCACCAAACGCCGCTGCATCCGCGCCGGAATCCCCACGGCCCCGTTCGTGGTCTTCAACGACGCCCGGGCTCCCTGGCCGGACGGTTGGACTGCGCCGGTGGTGATCAAGCCCACCCGCCAGGGTTCCTCGGTCGGACTCCAGTTCGTCGACTCCATCGACGCGTTCCAGGCAGCCCTTGCGGAATCACTCCGACACGGCGGCGAAGTCGTCATGGAACAGCGGGTCCTCGGACGCGAGACCACCGTCGGCATCCTCGACGGCCGCGCCCTGCCCGTCGTCGAGGTCCGCCCCAAGTCCGGTTCCTACGACTACTCGAGCAAGTACACCGCGGGCCGTACGGAATACCTTTGCCCCGCGCCCTTCGACGCGCCGACCACCGCACGCATCCAGGAGGCCGCCCTCGGCGCCTTCCATGCGGTCGGCGGACGCGACTACGCCCGGGTCGACGTCATGGTCTCCGCACAGGGCGGGCCCGTGGTCCTGGAGGTGAACACCCTGCCCGGGATGACCGAGACCAGCCTCCTGCCCAAGGCCGCCGCCGCCGCCGGAATCGGCTTCGCGGAACTGTGCGACCGGATGGTTTCGCTCGCCCTCTCTCGCGCAAGACCGCGGACCTGAACCCGATGTTCCAGTCCTCCCATTCCAACCGCCGCAACCGTCCCGCCGGGCAGACCCTGATGGCGCGCCTGAAGGCCGATGCCACGGACTCCCGCCGCCCCTGGTGGATCCGGGCGCTGATCCGGACCGGCCTGCTCGCGGTGTTCGTGGCGGCGCTCGGCGTCGGCGGTTGGTGGATCCGCGACCGATGGGTCTATCAGATCCCTTCCCTCGCCATCCGCGAGATCGTCGTCGAGGTCGACGGCGTGCTCGCCCCGGACGAGGTACGACGGCTCGCCGGCATCCGCCTGGGCCGGAACATTCTTTCGGTGGACCTGCCCCGCCTGCGCGACCGGCTGCAACTCCACCCCCGCGTCGCCTCGGCACGGATCGTCGTCGAATTCCCGGGAACCCTCTCGATCCAGATCCGGGAGCGCCTGCCCGTGGCCGCGGTGGAACCCCTCGCCGGGAGCGGCATCAAGGCCCGCTATCTCCTCGACGAGACCGGCCACGTGATCATGCCCCTTTCCGCAGGATCCGCCCCGGAGACGGCGGTCGCCGCCGAGGCCGCCCTGCCCCGGATCACGGGTCGCGGCACGGTCTCGCCCGAGGCCGATGCCGACACCCTCGCCGCCCTGCGCTTCCTCCGGGAACACTCCCAGCGTCCCGAGGGCGCCCTGCCCGAGATCGCCTCGGTCTCCGTCGCCATACCGGGCCTGCTCGACGTCACCACGTTCGACGGCGCCACGATCCGCTTCGGTGGCGAGCCGGCTTCCTTTGACCTGCAGCTCCGTCGCTGGAGCGACCTCCGCGCCGCACTGGCCGCCTCCGGAGAGAAGCGGGTCATCCGGACCCTCGACCTGAGCGTGTCCCAGAACGCCCCGATCCGTTGGCTGGAATCCTCCTCCCCCGAACAACCCGCGACCGCCCCGGCCTCCCCTCAGAACCGGCCCCGGCTGAAGCGCATCCCCAGACGCACCCATGTTTAGCGAAGCCCCATTGCTCGTCGGCCTGGAGATCGGCACCTCCAAGATCTGCGCCGCCGTCGGCGAGGAGAACGACCGCGGCGAGTTCACCCTGCTCGGCATCGGCCAGGCGCGCTCCCGCGGCGTGCGCAAGGGGGAGATCGTCGATCCCGCCAAGGCCCAGGAGGACGTCCGGACCGCCCTCGCCAACGCCGAGGAGCAGGCCGGCGTCACCATCGGCAACCTCTTCCTCGGGGTCACCGGCCGCCATGTCGAGGGCTTCAACAACGTCGGCATGCACCCCGTGGCCTCGGACGACCGCCTCGTCACCCCGCAGGACATCGCTGACGCCGCCGCGAACGCCAAGGCGATCACCCTCCCGGCGGAACACACCGTCCTCCACACCATCCGCCAGCGCGTCTGCATCGACGGCGAGGAGGTGGTGGACGACCCCGTCGGCATGGTCGGCCACAAGGTCGAGGCCCACGTCCACGTCATCCACGGCAGCGCCGTCCGAATCCAGAATCCGGTCAACCTCGTCCGCGCCCTCTCCATCGAGGTCAACCACACGGTCTTCAACGGCCTTGCGGACGCCCAGGCGGTGCTCACCCCCGAGGACAAGGAGAACGGAGCGCTCGTCATCGACATCGGTGGAGGCACCACCGAGTTCGTCTTCCAGCAGGGCCAGGGCATCCGCCAGTCCGGCGTCTTCGCCATCGGCGGCGACCACATCAGCAACGACATCGCCATCGGCCTGAAGCTCAACCTCGGCATGGCCGAGAGCCTCAAGATCAAGTGCGGCAGCGCGGTGGTCGATCCCTCCTGCCACGGCCGCCGCGTCCCGATCGGAGAGGATGACCACGGCATCAAGTCCCGCGAGGTGAGCGTGGAACACCTCCGCAGGATCATGTCCGTCCGGATCCAGGAGATCTTCGAGCTGATCGCCGAACGGTGCTCCGAAGGCTGCTTCCTCGACGAGGCGCGGGCGGGCGTCTTCCTCTGCGGCGGCGGCGCCCACATCCCGGGCATCGACGTCCTCGCCCAGCGCGTCTTCCACCTGCCGGTGACGCTGGCCACATGCCGGAACATCACGGGGAACTCCACGACCCTCTCCCATCCCGAGTTCTCCACCGCCATAGGCATCGCACGCTACGGCGGCATGCGCCTGCGGGGACGCCCCCGTCCGCGCTTCAACCTCCGTGACGTTTTCCCGTTCTTCCGCTGAAAGGCCCGCCATGAACCCCACCGAGAACGATCCCAGCGCCCCCATCCGTTTCATCGCGGTCGGCAACGCGGGAGCCCAGATCCTCGAGGTCCTCCGACGCGCCGTACCCGCGGGCATCGAATGCGCCCATGCGGACACCAGCCCTGAGGCGCTCCGTTCGTCCCCGCTTCCCCGCCGGATCCTGCTCGGACAATCGGTGAACCACGGCCTCGGCGCCGGAGGCGACCCGGACCTCGGCCGCCAAAGCGCCGAGGAGGACCTCCCCGCGATCCGCGCGTTCGCCACCGGTGCCCGCATCGTCTTCGTCGTGGCCGGCCTCGGCGGCGGTACCGGTTCCGGGGCCGCGCCCGTCGTGGCCCGCGCCGTCCGTGAGTCCAACGCCCTGGTCCTCGCCATCGCGACCACCCCGTTCGAATTCGAACGGCGGCGCGTCGCCTACGCCCTCGAGGCCGTCGAACGGCTCAAGTCCGCGGCGGACGCGGTGCTCACCGTCTCGAACCAGCGCGTGCGTCGGATGCACGACGACAAGACCCATCCCCACGAGCTGTACCGGTTCGCCAACGACCTGCTGGCGCAGACGCTCTGCGGGCTTTGGCGCCTGTTCGGGGCCCCGGGCTTGATCCCCCTCGAGTTCAGCCACGTCGAACGGCTCCTCCGCGGACGCCATGCCGAAAGCGCCTTCGCCGCGGTCGAGGCCACCGGTGGCAACCGCGCCCACGCGGCCGTCGAACAGCTGCTCACCCACCCGTTCCTCGACACCGGAGCCGCCCTCGGCGCCGCCGGCGAGGTTCTGGTCAGCGTCTCCGGCGGCGACGACCTCCAGATCGGCGAGGTCGAGCGGCTGCTCGAATCGCTGCAACAGGGCTGCCCCCAGGCCTCCTTCATCGTCGGCGCCACCATCGACCCCGCCCTCACCGGCCGGCTCCATGTCACCCTGATCGCGGTCAAGCCCGGAACCGCCGTGGGCCCTTCGCACCACGAATCCCCGAACGTCGCCGCCGGAAGGGCCGCATCCTTGGAAAGCCCCGTCGCAGGCGCGGCTTCCTTCGCCGGAGAGGACTTCCCCGGCAGCCCCGATCCCACGGAACTTGCGCCGTCCCGCCTTCTCCCCCCCGCGCCGGAACTCAACGCCGAACAACGCCAACGGGTGTTGAAGGGACAGAAGGGCCGCACCGGACGCCGGAAGCCCGATTCCCAGATGGTGATGAACTTCGACATCGCCCCGCGTGGCCGCTTCGACAACACCGAGCGCAACCGTCACAAGGGCGTGGACCTCGACGTGCCGACCTACCTCCGCCTCGGCATCGTGCTGAACTGACCCCGCCACCGGCTCCATCCCGGGGTTGCCCGGACGACGTCCCAGGGCCAACTTCCCCATCGTGGAATCCCCCGCTCTCACCGCACGTCGCGCCACAGTCGAGGACCTTCCGGCCCTCCAGGGACTCTGGCAGGCCGCGGGCCTCCCTTGGGAGGAACTGGAGAAGTTCATCACCGAGTTCCAGCTGGTGGAGGATTCCGAGGGGAATGCAGCCGGGGCGGTTGGACTGCTCGTCGAAGGCACCGAAGCCCTCCTCCACACCGAGGCGCTCCGCCCGGACGTCGACGCCGACGAGGCACGCGCCTCCCTCTGGCGCCGGATCCAGATCGTCGCCCGCAACCTCGGAGTCCATCGCATCTGGACCCAGGAGGACGACCCCTACTGGACCGCCAGCGGATTCGCCGCGCCGTCCACCCACGATCTCGCCGCGGTTCGGGCCACGTTCCTTGGAGACGGCTCAGGCTGGCGATTCGTCCTCCTCGTGGACCCCACCAAGGCCAATGCCGTCGTCCAGGAACAGATGGCCCTTTGGCAGGCGGAACGCGAACGCGAGGCCGAGGAGTTCCAGCGCAAGGTGAAGACCTTCCGCGCGGTGGCCTTCCTGCTGTTCGGAATCGTGGTCGCCCTCGCGCTCGGCGTCCTGTGGATGGTGATGAAGGCCAACATGCTGGGCCGTATCGCCCGCTGACGCCCGAAGCCCGAAACCCGAGACCCGCCCGGTGGCGTCCTTGCGGGAAGTCCAACTTCGCTCCCGTGGAACGGCTCCGCCTCAGGGCGGAAGGATCTCCACGATCTCAGCCAAGGGACGCCCCTCCGGGTCGGAGAGCGTGTTCCGGCGACCGAACAGCCAGGCTTCGTCGCCGATTCCCAATGCGGAGCGGATGAAGGCGTCGCCGCGGGTCCGGAAATAGGCCGAAGGGCGGCTCTGATAGGGAATGCCGCTGGCGTTCAGGATCCCACCCAAAGGCCGACGCCCCTCCACGATCTGTCCGCGCCACGGTTCGGGAATCCGGTCCAGGAACGCCTCGGTGGCTCCGAACTCGACCGGCCGTCCGTTGCCGTCCAATTGCAGGGCGACCGTCCTCCGATACCGGTTCCCTTCGAGGGACGTGGAGAGCAACCGGAGATGGATCGTCCCGGAATGATGGGACTCCAGGGTCCGGGTCATGTCCCGCGTATGGACCAGCAGCGTGCGATAGGGCTCCGGGATCGACGCGCCGTCGAGGACCTCGGTGGCCGGCAACGAGAGTCCCGCCGGGCGATAGAGATTGCCCAGCGGCTGGAGCAGATCGGACGGAGCGGGACTTTCCATTCGGTCGAAACGCGTCCGGCGGGACGATCGCTTCGAGCCCACTGTGACCCACTGCTGGAGGGAAGTCGCGCCCGGAGAATGGTTTGGATTCGGAAGACGATCCGCCGCCATTCCATAGGAACCGGGGAATCCAGACTCGGACGCAAGGCCGCAAGACTGCGACGGACCGTGGGCGAAGCGGCGGTCTTCGCCGACAAAGCCGAACGCCCAACGGTGGAAGCCACTTCGATCCCGGATCCCGCTCCCCCGTTGGCGCCTTTGCGTATTGGCGTGAGTCCCTTCCCCTTCCCCAATCGGAAAGGTCCGGCTCAGTTCGGGTCTTCCTCGGGATCGACGGTCCAGACCACCCGCGACTGGGGCACGAACGCCTTACCCAGCGTCGGACTGCCGGCGACGGTGTCGATCACGAGGTTGCCGCGGAGGTTCTCGGAGTGTCCGTCCACGAAGGTGAGATTGCCGCTTTGGGAATGGCGGGCCGAATAGCGGTTGGCAAACGCGTGGGGCTGGCCGTTGTAGGTGGCCTGGTTCGGATGGTACTTCGTCTCGCCAGGCAGGCCCGCCTCGGTGAAGGCGACGGTCTGCGACGGACGCTGCACACTGCCGAGTCGGGGACGGAAATCGTTCCGCACCAGCTTCGAGTTCATCGCCAACGAGAAGAACGGGGCGGTGACCCGCACGGTCGGCGCCGGCAACCGGCCCGAGGGACAGGTCAACATCGAGGCCTTGTCGTAGAACGCGGCCGCGTTGGTGCCGTAGGCGGACACCGCCCGCAGGCCGATCCGCGGCGGCAGTACGTTGCACCAGAGATCGGCGTTGTTGGTGTTCATCGCCTGGGGCCAGGTGAGCTGGTCCTGGCCCACCGGCTTCTCCCGCGGAATCAGGTCGAGGTGGTCCTCCGCGTACATCAGCAGGGCCAAGCCCCACTGCTTCTGCTGGTTCAGGCAGGCGATCCGCTGCGCGCTCCCCTTGGCCTTGCCCAAGGCAGGCAGGAGCATACCGGCGAGGATCGCGATGATCGCGATGACCACCAGCAACTCGATGAGCGTGAAGGCGGAGGCGCGCCCCGCCAACCTGGAGGGACGCTTCATTCGGCGGTGACGCGGAAGAGACCGACGGGGCTTCCCGCGGAGACCTCGACCTGGAATTCGGCGCGGCCGTCCGCGGAAGGCTGCAGGGCGGCACCCTGACCGACCCAGGCGCCGTCCGATTCCTGGCGGCGCTGCAACCGGTAGGTCCGACCTCCTTGGGCTGTGAATGAGATACGCACCGAGCCGTCGTTCCTCTCGGCCGAGAGCACCGGCGGCGTTGGCGGCAGCACGACGGATCCGGCACGGATCCGGCCCGGCGAACCCAGTTCGGTCACACCGACCAAGGTGCCCGGCGCCTGGTACACGCCGTTCACGCCGTCGACACTCAGGGCGCCGAAGATCCCGGTGTCGGGGTCGTAGTTGAAGCTCACGCCCGGCTCACCGGCCGGGAAGTCCACGGACGCGCTGGTGTCGCCGTTGGCGGTTGCGGTCGCGTTCCAGAGGCGAACGCCATCCCCGGCGGAACTCAGGCCCAGCCCACTGCCGGTGTAGGTGACGATCTTCAGTCCGGCAGGCAGTTCGTTGGTGCCCCACCACGTCCGGAACTGGGCCGGGGTCAAGCGCTCCACAAAGATGACCGACTCACCCGGCTGGATGTACAGGTCGGCATTCGTGACGGTGACCGAAGCGGTCAGATTCCCACTGCTGTCATCGATCCTCCATCCGGTGAGCAGGACCGGAACCGGAGAGAACGAGGTGATCTCCCACCAATCCTCGGCGCCGAAGCCGTTCCGGTCGATGAAGCCCGGATCCAGGATCGTGCGGGCGCTGCTGACCTCGGTGAAGCGGATGTCCGGCCGGCCCAACACGGTGAGAACTGCGCTGTTGGTCACCGCACCGGAGGCGTTCGAGGCGACCACGGTGTAGGAGCCGGACTGGTTCGTGGTGACGATGCCGAGGGACAGCACCGGGCCGACCACGCTCGGAATGGGCTGGGTGCCGAAGTACCAAGCGAACGACGGTTGCGGAACGCCCGTCGCGACGACGGCCAGCTCCACCGTGGCCCCGGCGAAGACGGTCGTGTTCGTCAGCACGGTCGTGAAAGCGGGCGCCGCCGGGGCCTCGGCCAAGGACAACCGCACCACGGCACTGCGGAGGTTGCCGAGCCCGTTGTCGAGGCGGACGCTGTATTCGCCCGTCATTGAGGCCGTGAAGTTGGTGAGGGTCAGGCTCGCGGAGGTCGCGCTTTCGACCAGCGAATCGCCCTTGAACCACTGGTAAGCGGGGCGGGGAAATCCGGCGGCCTGCACCTGCAGGGTGACCGTCGCTCCAGGATCCACCACCTGGTTAGTGCTCAAGGAAAGCACCGAAAGCGGGATCGCCGCCGGCGAAACCCCGGGCGAGCCGGCGTCCAGACCGTCGGCGGCCAACGCCGCGCCACCCGCCCCGGCCACGGACCGACCCGTGAGCAGGCCCGTCACCGAATCGGGAACGAAGGTCGCCGTGTTCGTACCCGCGGCGCCGAAGTCGACCGACACCACCGGGATCGCGTCCGCGGCCGCGCCGGGGCGCCAGAGCCGGATTCCGTCACCCGAGGAACTGAGCCCGATACCGGAGGCGGCGTAGGAGTTGACCTGGACGCCCGCAGCCACGGCCGCGCCCCACCAGGTGCGGAAGCCGCTGTCATCAAGGCCTTCGGCGAAGATCACCGACTCACCGGGCGCGATCACCATCGACGGCAGGGTCACCACCCCGGTGGTCGTCCCGCCGGTCGTGTCGTTGAACAGCCATCCGGTCAGGTCCACCGACTCGGCGCCGTAGTTGGTCAGCTCCCACCAGTCGGCATGGACGAACGGGGCCGTCGCCACCGAGGCGGCCGAATGGACTTCGGTCACCGCCAACTGACCCATCACGGGAAGGGCGGCCGTCGCCGTCAGCAGGGCGACACGGGAAAAGAGATTCGGGACACGCATGGCTTGTAGCAGAATGGTCTGGCTTCCTCGCACTCCAACGTGCCGCCCGAGTTTCCGTTGTGAAACGAAACGGTTACACCACTCCTCGCTTCAGCGCTTCTCCAACTCCGCCAGACGGTCGCGGACCTTCTTCAGGACGAACTTCTGCAGGGGCAGGCGTTTGGGATCCGCCGACTGCAGCGCAGCCTCCATCTTCGCGACCTGGTCCTTCAGGGCGGCGACGTCCTTCATCGCCTGGATCGAGGACGCGATCTGGCGCGCCGCGGGCTTCTGCTCCGGCGTCAGGCCGACGAAATCGGGGTCCTCCGTGTCGGAACCGGTCCCGGGCTTGCGGGTGTACACCGCGGTCGCCCGGTTCTCCTTGGTGAAGTACTGGCCCACCACCCGCTTCACGTCCGCGGCGGTCACCGCCTGGATCCTGGCGCCCGCCGTGTTGACCTCACGCCAGTCGCCGAGGCCTTCGTTGAAGATCAGCTGGAACAGGATCGGCATGTTCGAGCTCAGCTTCCGGTACTCCGCGGCGGCGAAGTTGTTCTTCACCTTCTGCAGTTCCTCCGCCGGGACCTCCTCGCTCCCCAGACGTGCGATCTCGGCATGGATCGCGTCTTCCACCTCCGCCGGCGTGTGGCCGTCCTTCACCTCCGCCCCGACGCTGAACGCCCCGGCCCATTTGCGGGAATCCTGCTGCGCATACGTCTCCGTCGCCACCTCGCGCCCCACCACCAGGCCCTTGTACAACCTACCGGTCCGGCCCAGCAGCAGCTGCTGCAACACCTCCAGAGCGTAGCCGTCGCGATGGCCGAAGCCGACCGTGCGCCAATACACCTCCACCTGCGGATTGGTCTCGGCTTCCGCCGCATAGCGCTTCTCGCCCAACGACGGGATCTCCTGGGTGATCACCTCCGGCGGCGGCTGACTGCCCTTGGGAATCCTGCCGAAATAACGGACCGCCATCTCCTTGGCCTCGGCGGTCTTGAAGTCGCCCACCAGGATCAGGGTGATGTTCTGCGGTTGGTAGTAGAGCGCATAGAAGTCGTCCGCCTGCTTCTTCGAGATCGCCGGGATGTCGCTCGGCCAGCCGATCACCGGCCAGTGGTACGGATGCGCGTCCCAGAAGAGGGCGTTGAACTGCTCCGCGAACTTCCCCGTCGGCGTGGACTCCGTCCGCATCCGCCGCTCCTCGAAGACCACGTCGCGCTCGGAATAGAATTCCCGGAACACCGGCCGCAGCAGCCGCTCGCTTTCCATCCACATCCACAGCTCCAGCTTGTTCGCCGGGACGCTGATGAAGTAGGCCGTCATGTCCTCCGACGTGAAGGCGTTCATGCCCGAGGCGCCCGCCGTGGTGTACACGCGGTCGAACTCGCTCTTCACGATGATCTCCCGCTGCTGCCGGATCAGCTCGTTGAACCGGCCTTCCAGCTCCTTCATGCGCGGCGTCTTCGCCTCGGGACTCGTGATCTCCCCGATCTCGCCCCGCCGCAGAGCGGCCCGCATCTTCGACTCCTCGGCCCGCATCTCGTCCCGCACCCGCTCCTGCTCGGCGATGATCTCCAGGTCCTTCTTCGCGTCCGTGGTGCCCAGGGTCGGCGTGCCCTTGAACATCATGTGCTCGAACAGGTGGGCGATGCCGGTGATGCCGGGCCGCTCGTTGGCGGAACCCACCCGCGCCACCCAACCGCCGGCCACCCGCGGCTCCCCACGTCGCTCCACCAGCAGCAGGCGGAACCCGTTGGGCAGTGTCTCCTCCACCACCGGGATCTGCTGGGCCCGGAGCATGCAGGACGAGGCGGCGGCCAACGCGAGGGCGGCGGCCGAGGACATCAGGACGCGGAAACGGTTCACCTTGCGCCCAAGGAAGCAGCGGACCCGTCCCGAGGCAACGGCGGAGA
>JAIXUV010000040.1 GCA_027483345.1 Verrucomicrobiales bacterium
AACGGGGTTTCGGAATGGAAAAGGCCGCGCCTTGGGGGCGCGGCCTTTCGAGTCGGGGCGGAAGGGTTACTTCGCGGCGGCGTAGAGCGCGGCGACCTTGTCCCAGTCGACCAGGTTCCAGATCGCCTTCAGGTAGCCGGCGCGGACGTTCTGGTACTTGAGGTAGTAGGCGTGCTCCCAGACGTCGACGCCGAGCAGGGGCTTGCCTTCGGTGCCGGAGACGGCCTTGCCCATGAGCGGGTTGTCCTGGTTGGCGGTGGAGACGACCTCCAGCTTGCCGCCGTTGACCACGAGCCAGGCCCATCCGGATCCGAACCGGCCGACGCCGGCCGCCTCGAACTTGGCCTGGAAGTCGGCGAAGGAGCCGAACGCGGCGTTGATGGCCTCAGCGAGCTCGCCGGTGGGCGTGCCGCCCTTGCCGGGGGCGAGGATGTTCCAGAAGAAGGTGTGGTTCCAGTGGCCGCCGCCGTTGTTGCGGACCGGTCCCCGGATGTTCTCGGGCACGCCCGGGATGTCGGCGATCAGCGCCTCGATGGAAAGGGCCTCAAGCGGGGTGCCGGCGATGGCCTTGTTGAGGTTGTCCACGTAGGCCTTGTGGTGGCGGCCGTGGTGGATCTCCATCGTGAGGGCGTCGATGTGGGGTTCGAGGGCGTCCTTCGCGTAGGGCAGGGGGGCGAGTTCGTGAGCCATAGGGTTTGTCGTGAGTCGTGCTGTGTGTTCCCCGGGCAGTCCGAAAGACCGGATCCCGGAAAGTCCGCTCAGGTTAGCAGGGGACCGCCCGGGGGCAAGCGACCGGACCGCGCGGTGGAACGGCGACGTTCACGGACCTCAACCGTCACCAACCCGAGCCCCGTGCCTGTCGCGCGAGCGTCGTGGAGTGCGCGAGTCCGCTCGCGCTTTCCGGGAGACACGGATTGGCACGGACCTCCACGGATCCGCGAAAGGCCCAAAGTCCCGATCCATGGGGTTGTCGCACCAAAGCTCACACCAACGGGTGCCAAGGGTGCCAAGAGGGAGCTTCCGGGAGGTTCCTGCCCCCATTGGTGACTTGGCCCGTTTGCGTGAAGTGAATCTATGCTCCAACGGAATCGTGGCGCCTTCGCGTCTTGGTGTTCCAGCGTTGAAGCCCTCCAGTTCCGCATGGATCGTGCGGTTCAGGTTCCCTTGGCCCGCAACACCCGGATCTTGTGATCACTCAGGACCACGAAACAGCCGTTCCAAGACTCCGCTCCCTCGGTTTCGAAGGCAGCTTGGATCCTCTGGACCAAGGCGGAACGTCCCGCGTAGGGCAGGCGCACCAAGAGGATTCCATGATGGGAACCTGGCGAGAAACGGTCCGGATCGGAGAAGTCCAGATCCTGGGTGACGAAGAACCGATTCGCCGTTTGGGCACCCTTCCATACTTCGTCGTCACTCCGGCCAGTGAGGCCTTCCTCGCGGACGCTGTCCACATCGTGGCCGAAGCGGGACAATTCCTCCACGAGGGACTCGGGAAGGTTCTGGTCGACCTTGATCTTCACGCCACAACGGCGGGCACCGGCGGCAGCGGCAGGTCTTCCGAGGCCGAGGTGGCGGCGAAGGCGATGACGGCACGGAGACCGTCGGCGGAGACCGTCGGGAAGTCGGCCCGGAGCTCCGCCTCGGAGGCGCCTTCGGCCAGGCTGGCCAATACGGTGCGAACCGGCACACGAGTGCCCTTCAGCACCAGCGCCCCGCCGCACACGTCGGTGCGGCGTTCAAAGGCGGAGTGGTAGTCGAAGCCCATGAAGTCAGCGTAGCCGGCTTCCCTGCACCCGACAACGGTGGGCGCCAGCTGCCTTCCGCTCAAAGCCGGCGGACTTCGACGTTGCGGTAGCGGATCACCGTCTCGTTGATGTCGTTGAAGGCGCCGATCCCGAGCCGGAACTCGCCGGCCTCGAACGGCGGCAAACGCGGCACCGGGTTGTCGTGGAAGATGATCATGTCGTTCACCTTCACCGTCGCGAGGCCGTTCCGGAACTCGAGTTCGAAGCGGTTGGTCTTCCCGGTGTACACCAGCGCCGGTCCCTTGATCTGGCTCCGCCCCCAGCCGTAGCCCACCGAGGCGATCTGGTCCTCGTCCCGGGTGTTCTTCATCCGGAAACCGAGGAAGCGGGAACGGCTCAGGTCCGTCATGCCGAAGACGATCCCGGCCTGGATGTCCCCGTTCGAACTGCTCACGGATTCCCACTCGCCCCGCACGGCGAAGTTCGTCCCGACATGGACCCGGCTGTGGATCAGGTGCCCGGTCGGACCGGACTTCACCTCGAGGATCCCGGGTTCGCACTTCCGGATCTCGCCGCGGGCGGTGACCCACTCCGGGTCGTCGGCCGTCTGCGGCATCAGGGGAATCCATTCGCCGCGGGCCAGTCGCCCTTCCGAGGCCACGATCCGCGCGAGGATCCGGGCGTACTCGCGGGTCCGGTCGTCGACGTCGGTGCGTGCCGCGATCCCGGTGAAGCGCTCGACCGCCTCCTCGGGATGCCCACGCTTCCGTTCCTGTTCGGCGCGGGCGACGTCGCGTCCTTCGGTGCCGGTGAGCGCCGCGACCTCGGGCACCATCAGCGAAAGGTCCTTGTCCCAACCCAGGAGCCGGGTCGGTTCCGGGTTCCAGTCCACGGCCTCCAGCTGTTCCCGGGCCACCGACATCCGGTCGGACAGCCGCGCGATGACCGCGAAGACCGAGCGCCAGCCGCGTTCCTCCGGTGTGCCTTTCCGGTTCGCGATGTAGCCGCGGTACATCTTCTCCAGGTCGTCCCAGATGTCCGCGCGGGTCAACAGGCGTCGTCCCGGTGCCGGATTCGCCTCCGACTCGGCGTCTTCGATGCAGTCGAAGAGTTTCCGCGGCACATCGGTGTCGAAGCGTCCCGTGGCGACCGCCGTGCGGCCCAACGTGAGCAAGGCGTCCACGCTTCCGTGCCAACGCGGACGCAGGCCCCAACGGAGCTGGGTCCACGCGTCATGGTAGTCGATGCGCGCCTCCAGCGCCCGGTCGAACCACAGGCGCATCCGGCCGATGCCGTGGAGTCCGAGGCTCACGTACACCATTCGTCCGGCGGCCTGGGGCCGTTCCGGGTTCAGGTCCCACGCGGCCTCCAACGCGGCTTCCGCCCGCTTCGAGTGTTCGTTGAAGCCCTCCCAGCCCTTCCGGGTCACGGAGCCGGCGAAGCCGCCGCCCCGCGCCTTCCACGCCTGCTGGATGTGGTATTCGCCCTCCAACAGGAAGGCCAGCCAGGCGAACGGGTCGCCGGCCTCGGCGGCCTTGTCCTTCAGTCGCTCTCCATGACGACGGAAAAGACGGTCGCCCCAACCGTGGAGCAGCACCTCGCCGAGTTGCTCCTGTTCGTCCGGCCGGATGCCGTCCGGCCCGAGCACTTCCCCGAAGAGCCCCACCGCCTTCTCGAGCAGGGGTTCGATCCGGGAGTCCTCGGCGGGAAGGACCTTGGCGAGGTCCGTCACCGCGAAGAACCTGGGATACGGTCCGTAATCTGTGCCTGGGAAGGCGTCGACCGCGCGCTGATATCGCCGGATGCGTTCATGCTGCTCCGGACAGCGGACCGCGGTGACCAGCAGGACGATGGGATCCCGGACCGAGGCGTCGCGGGCGATGAGGTCGGTCTTCCCCAGGAACTCCGATTCGTCCTCCGAGGTGCGGGTTCCGAAACTGCTGCGGAGCCAGGACTCGATGAGATCCTCCCCGGCCTGGAATCCCGGCGCGGTGCGGTTGGCGTGGCGGCGGTAGGCCTCTAGGTAGTGACGCCGACGGAAGTCCTCCGCGCGGCGTTCGAAGTCCAGGAAGGTCTCCGAGTTGGTGGAAACCACGATCGGCCGCGCGGCCACGGCCTCGGCGTCCTCGTCCTCCGAAGCGTCTTCACCCGCCACGGCCGGGTCGGACTCCCGGACGTTGGCGTTGCGGCCGATCTTGCTGGTGGCCACCGCGCCGACGACGAGGAAGACCATGCCCATGAACCCCACCACGATGGCGACCGCCACGGTGATCCAGAACGCCGGACCCTGGGTGCGGGAGGAGATCGTGGTGACGGGTCCGGTCTGCGATGAAGCCGCGCTGGCCGCGGGCGGCGGCGGCGTGGCCGGGGTGAACGCGGGAGGTGCCTCGACGCGAGGCAGGGCTTCGTCCAAGGGCCTCCATGTGGACATGCCGGGGCGCCAGACCAAGGCGTCACCGGGGAGTTCGCCGACGTCGCGGCGTTGGCGGAGGACCTCCTCCGAGTGGACGCCGAGATCCTGTCCCTGATGATGGAGATGGTAGTTCATGTCCGGGCCTCCGCGGGACACTGCCGACACGTGCCGCCGGGGCAAGCCTCGCGACCGCGCGGGATCGTCATCCCCCTACGACGTGCCGGTGTAGGAGACGACGTGAGGAGTCTCAGCCCCAACCGTACGCCTGGGATGGGCAGGGCTTCGAAGGGCACCAGTCCCGTTGCTCGCAGGCGAAGCCGTTCCTAGCCCGACCGGATGCTGAATTCCGATCATGACGAAAAGGACGGCAGTTCGTGTCGGTTCTGGACGGGACTGCGCCGGGCTCGCGGCCCTGGGTGGTTGAGGGCCTGCGGGCCTCTCTCGGGACCTACACGCCGAGGTCCATATCCGAAGGTGGGATGTCACTGGGATGCCTGCAGAAAGGAATAGCCAAGGCTGACAAGGATTCCCTGCACTAGCGAATGACGATTGTCTGCTTTCAGGGGCACTCCTACATCCGCGAGTTGCTGAATTCGGACTCCGTTGTTCTGGATCTTGGGGCCAACAAGGGAGGTTTCGCTCGGGAGATTCACGAGGCTATCGGTTGCCGTGTGACCTGCGTGGAAGCCAACCCGAACCTGGCCGCGGCGTTGGATGGAAAGGATTGGTTGGTCGTCCGAAATCTCGCTGTCTGTGGACGGAGCGGGGAATTGACCTTCCATGTTTCCACCAATCTGGAGGCGAGTTCCATTGGGCGCCTCGTCGGCTTCGAGTACGAGTCCGAGATCACGGTCCCAGCGATCACCTTGGAACAGATCATCGACTCCCTGGGCCGCGAACGTATCAACGTTTTGAAATGCGACATTGAAGGTGCCGAGATCGAAGCCTTCGCAGCCTGCCCGGACAAGACCCTGCTGCGGTTGGACCAGATCAACATCGAGTTCCACCATTGGGCGGAAATGGGAACCACCGAGGAGTTTGCGGCCCTCAAGCGCCGATTGGCGGACCTCGGCTTCTATATCATCAATTTCAACACCAAGACCGACTGGGACGTCCTGTTCGTGAACTCCGCCAAGATCAGTCGATTGGCTTTCGAGTGGACCCGATTGCGGCACAGGCTTGGAAACCGCTGGTCGCGAGTCCTGTTCCATTTGAATTTGAATCGGTGAAGAGATCCTCACCGCACCTTGGATACGTGCCCGCCGAAGCGGGCCGACGGCGCTGAGCAATGGTTGCTGCATGGACGATGGCTTACCGTTCTGTTCCTTCCGCTCCTGGTGACATGACCTCGCCAAATTGAGCCGAAGGAAGTGGGAGACTCGTGACCTTGTCTCCGACGACGTGCCGGTGGGGATCGGCACGCGAAGCCGCAAACGAGCCGGTGACGGAGGATGCCGCGGGTTGCCCGAACCGGAACCAGACGCCGAACGGTGACCGGCATTGTACGTCCAGGATTCCGTGTCCTTACCGCGTCCTTGCGGGTTTGCGTGAGGCCGGTCTGCTTCCGTTTGGGTCGTTCCGGCTCAAACCAACCGGGGATCGAACGCGAACGGCGTCGGGCTGCCGACCCGGATCCGGGGGAAATCCGGATGGGCCAGGTTCAACAGGTAGTTGCGTTCGCCCGGGATGATCACGCTGGGGACCTCCAACACCGCTGAGCGGGCCTCCATCACCCAATGGTCGCCGATCACCTGTGTGGAGGGTGACGGCGGTCGTCGGGTCCAGTCGGACGGCAGATCCGACCGTTTCAGGATTTCCAGGAGGCCTTCCTTGAAGTCGATTGGGATGGCCACATATCGGAGAAAGGTGGGTGGGTTGAGATGGACCAGCGTCTCGAGCGCGGCGAGGGACAGGGAGGCGCTGGCGTAGACCATCCGGGTGCCGCGGGAGTTCCATCGCCCACCGAAGAGACGTGCCCCTTCGCCGTCCATCGCGGAACGCGCCTGCTTCTCCCTGACGATGCGCCAGGCCCGGGGCATCAGGAATAGACCCCGTGTTCGATGCGGCCGAGGAGGTCCTCGACTTCGCGGGCGCCGACTTCCGTCTCCGCGTAGGCCAAGGGGATCTCTCCCCCCAGCCCGAATTGTGCGCAGGTGAGCCAGGCCCTGCCGGCCTCCAAGGACTCCATCACCGCCGCCGCCCTCCCGAGGAGGCGTGCAAAGCGCACCACCCGGTCCGATTCGGCGGCATCCAACCGTCCGGTGGCCTTGCGCCGATGCAGTGTCGCCTTGGAGATGCCCAGCATCGGGGCCAGCCGTTCCATGGGCAGGTCCAGGCCGCACCGGAGGGCATCCAGTTCGTGCACCGGCAGCCCCGCCTTAAGGCTGGGAATGAGCATCGCGGCGGAGAGACTTGGCCCGTCGCCGGCGCCCCGGATGCACTGGTCGACGATCCGTCCAGCGGGAACGGCGGGCTTCCCGCCCCGGATCGTTCCCGGCCGGTCTGGCGAAGTCGCCCGCACGGATCCCGAACCGGTTGCCGTTGCTTTCATTTGAGACAGTTGATCGGCTCAAATGCGCCATCCGTCAAGAGATCAACTTCCTCGGGAACTCAACGGGCCGAACAGGGAAGTTTCAACGGTTCCGCCTTTGGGCTTCAGCGGCGAAGTGGGGGAGCCCGCCTCGGATGAGCCGCGTCCGCTAGGTTGGTCCAGGCACGTCGTGGAGGAAGCGAGAGACTCGTGACCTCGTCTCCTACGACGTGCCGGTGTAGGAGACGACGTAAGGAGTCTCAGCCCCTCCGGCTGCCACTGTGCCAATAACCGCTTTCCTTCCCGAGGCGGCGGGCTTCGACTCGAGCCAACCCGTCAAGTCATGAGAACCCCGTTCCAAGACCTCGCCTGGGGACCTTTTCGTCTGGGCGCACTGAAGATTCTGGTCCGGGCGTTCTTGGTCTTCGGCCTTTCCGCTGGCGCCCGTGCGCCCGCACAGGGGTTGGTGAACGTGAACAACCGCGGGCTGACTCCGGCCCAGTTGGTGACCTTACCGGACGGAAGCCCCGTGGTCGGCAACAACTTCGTCGCGCAGATCGTCTATGGTCCGGATTCCGGTTCGTTGACCAACAAGCTGGGGGATCCGATGCCGTTCCGGGTTTCGACGACGGTATTTCCCGGGACTTGGAACCCCGGAGCCGCCAGCGTCCGTACGCTGAACGGTTTCCTGCCAGGCCAAGTCGTCTCAATGCAGGTCTGGGTATGGGATTCCGCGAGTTTCTCCGAACTTGGGATAGCCCAAGAGGCCTACCAACTGTTCAGAGAGACGGGTGAATGGAGTTGGGGATGCCGGGACGGTGGCCATCTCGGGGCGTCCGCGGTCTTCACCCAGGTCGTTGGGACGTCGGACGAACCCCCCAGCCAACAGCTTTCCAACTTCCGGGGGTTCAGCGTTGAGCCCACGGTAGAAGTCTACCCGCCCCGGTTCACCGCGAACGCGCTGGGAGGTCCTTGGCTGGGAACTATCTCGGTTCCGGATGATACCCTCGAGGTGAACATCAATCTGCTCGCGCAGCCTGGACTGACGCTGCAGTCGTCGATCCGTGGAGATGAACCGGTGGGTTCCGTCGTTCGAAGCATCGCCGCAGGAAACCCCTACGTCTTCTGGGCGCCCTCGGGCCTCCGTTTTCCAGCCGTTTCGTCAATGGAAAACCCGGGCATGAGCAACGTCTTCCTGGGTACCGATCAAGGGAAGGTCGACATCGGAGTCGTTTCTGTCGAAGGCACGGTCAGCAATGCAGTCGTCCGATTGAGCCACCCTCTGTCGGGGCGTATCGAGTTCATGATGAGGTATCCTATCGAGGAGGAGACGCCCCAAGGGTGCCTGATCCCGCGCAAGTTCGTCGTCGACTTCGCCCCTTACGGGGCGTCGAAGCGGATCTGGGCGACTCTCTCCGGCGCCGATCCGGTGGTCCGCATGCGGATCGACACATGGGGGGCGCATCGGCTTATGAGATCGACGGACCTCAGGACCTGGGAGGAGGTCGCATCGGGCTATGTCGGAATCTGGATTTGCCCGGTGTCCGGTTGCGGCGCCTATGGAGACTTGGATCACAAACGTCGGGGCGTCGATTTCGTCGTTCCAGCGGGGTTGTGGCAGCGTTTCGGCCGACCCGAGCCTGTCTTCCTGCGTCTGGAGTAGTGGTGACTCCTGTCGTCATCTCCGATCCAGGGGGTCAGAGACTCGTGACCGCGTCTCCTACGACGTGCACGTGTGCGCACTGTTGGGAATTTGTCATCGGGCGATTCGCGCTCGTAGGACGCTGGATACCAGCATCAAGCGACAGCGGAAGGCTTTCCCACGGGAAGTAAGAACCTTGGGCGACCTCCTGCGGAAGAGTCGGATCGAGCGAGGTCTGAAGCTGCGAGAACTGGCCGCCTTACTGGGGATTTCCTGCCACAGGTTGTCAGCCTGGGAACGGGACGAGGCCAGACCACCCTGGGAAGAAGCGACGAAGCTTTCTGGGCCGCTTGGCCTGCCAATGGCTGCCATCGAAACCCACTCCAACAGCGGACTCTGATGTTGGGAATTTCCAGCCATCGCAGTCGGGTTGGATACACGCCGACTGCGAGAAATCCTCCATCGTAAGAGTCTCAACCCGGCCCATCAGGCGATCAGCGGCAGGCCCTTGGGTGTCGTGCCGTCGAGAGCCAAGTGCGAGAGATATGAAAGGGCCATGGTTTGGATGGTGAGTGCGGTATCCGGATGCAGCCGGTCTGTGTGCTTACCGAACGCGCCGTAGGTCACCGCTCCCCCACAGGCAAGGCTATGGAACACCGCGCGATGGTTGGGACTCGTGGCTGGTTCCAAAATGTCGGGCAAAGAAGCGCACGCGGCTCCCAGCGCGGCGAAGGAAGCGACTTGGAGGAGGTCTAAACTCTGGAGAAGCTCGCCAAGGTTCGTTGGCGGGTTCTGGGACTCCATGATTTTGGAAATCTGCCAGAGCAAGTTTAGTCCAGCCCCGACGCCCGCGCCGACGGCCGCATGCCGTTTAAAGTTAGCCATGACTCGTTCTAGAAGAAGCCGTAGGACATTGCCGGTCCTACGGCAACGATTTCCTCCGATGATTTCCTTTCCGGATTCCGGCTGAAGGATTGAGCCGGGTATGCAGGCCCAAGTGCGAATTTTGAGGGCGCAACCAGTTCGCGGCACTTCGCTGGCCCAACCGTCCAGAACAGCAAGTCGAGTTTGCGCGCCTTTAGGCAACCGCTGGGACGATTCCGCAGCGCGGCGATCCTCCCGACTACCGACATCTGCCCGCCAATTCGGTCCCGATCTAGCGGCGGCCGAAGGCCAACACGCACTGCCCCCTTCGACTCCACTGCGAACCTCCGTGAACCGCTCCCGGCATAATTGAAGCCTTTGGCCGCTTCGGACCCAATCGTCCCGTACACCCTACCTTCGATCCTGTCATCCTACCCGAAGAACGAAGGCATGGAAGAACGACCCCGGGTAGACGCCCGCTTCAGGCTTGGGTCCTCATCTTCGCGAGCCCTAGCTGGCGTTTGCGGTCTCAATGCCAGAGGCCTTACAGACATCGACGAGTTGAGTGATGAGGACGTCGTCCACAAGTCGATGCCAGGCCACCGTGAAGTCCATCAGATGTACTGGATCGTTCAGCAAGACAAACTGGACGCCGGGCAATCGAAGCTGCCGGAGATCGTCGAAGACGAGAGCGACGCTCTTTCCGTCTCCGATCTGAGTGAAGGGATCCGCAGAATCCACGGACTCGGAGATAGACCTCGGTCGAATACGCGACCGTCGCAGGCATTCCTCAATCCAGCGCCGCTTCAGCGGGAACTTCTTGCGTGCAGGGAGGATCAAGCTTTGCCCGTCCAACGCGCACCACGGGAGCTCGGTGTTGTGTGCGATTGGATGCCCTTGGACAACAGCCGCTGAGAGGCGCATTTGGCACAGGGTCCGCTGGCGGAGTTCGGGGCGGTGACGTGGCATGGGGGCCCCAATGAAGGCGATATCCAACGTTCCACTTTCGAGACCCATAACCGCCTCGGATGGAAGCAGATTGGTAATTTCTATGGTTACGTCGGGTCTCAACCGTCGAAGCTGGGCCATCGCGGTGGGCTGGAAGACCAAGTTTAATGGGTGGCTTCCAATCCTTAACGGTTTCAGGTCGTCCTGATGGATCGCCACTGAGGCGTGGCAACGACTGGCAGCCTCGATTAGGCGTTGAGCTTCTGGAAGCAACCGTCCCCCTGCGGTGGTCATCCGCACCGAGTGGGCGTCCCTCAAGAACAACGCCACACCGAAAATGCGCTCCAGTTCCTGAATTCTTCGAGTTAGCGCCGACTGAGAGACCCTGAGATGATCGGCTGCAGTGGCAAAATTGCGTCCAGAGGCCACTGCAACAAACGCTTCTATCTGCTTAATCTCCAACGTGTTGCGTGCTGTTTCTGTCATTGTGGTCGATTGCGGTTTTTGCAACGTACGATTGCTGGCAACGCACTGGACGGATTGGACGGAGGTCTGATAGGTGTTTTCCGATTCAAAGTCAAAAACCCAAAACGAACCCCCACCTGGAAGGATTCAGAGCTTCCAACAGGACGTTGCAAGTAACTACCGAGACTACGTGCTTAACCAAGCGGCCCAATGGTGAGCCCGCGACTAGACTGACGAATGTCATGTCGTTCCATGACATTCCTCACAGGATCTGCTCTGGGGTCTCAGCAGGTCTCATGGCCGAGAACACTCTCTTGTTTTAAAGCTTTAGATACTAAAGGTAGATCTATTTGGGGAAAAGACTCTTTTGATCGTTTAATTGGTAAGAAACGCTTGGGCTCGCTAAAATTCCAAATTAAGCTTTAGTCTGGTTATGAAGAAAAGCGAAATCAATTCCGTCCGTATCAACATGCTGGCCCACAGTATATCGTCTCCATTGAGACATTCGCGAGCCACGTGCGCGGTCTCCTGTTTCTTTTTCCTTCTCTCCGTAAGCATTGGTGCCGCTGAAGTGCAACTAGCAGAAGCTGCGGGGCCGTCGTCTACATTGGTGCGACAAGAGACGGTGAATCAAGCAGGTAGAGCAACTGAGAGCGTGTCCACCAATTTGTTTGTTGAGTTAGCAAATGGTCTCAACTATTTCGATGGAAAGGAATGGCTCCCAACAGATACTTCCTTGGAGCTTGAGCCGGGATATGCAAAAGCTTGGAAAGGTCAGCACAAGGTAACCTTCGCCGCAGAGCTAAACTGCGGGGGCGCGGTTGCAATCGAGCTTCCGGATGGTGAAAGAATGCGTAGTCAAATCTACGGAATCGCCTACTACAACAGTCGAACAGGTGAATCTGTATTGATCGCGGGACTACAAGATTCTCAAGCTTGGCTGATTGATTCCAATCGCATACTCTATCCCAACGCCTTCCAGGGATTTTCTGCCGATGTCCGTTATACCTACACCCGGGACGGAGTAGAGCAAGATGTTATTCTTCGGGAATCGCCGCCGCCGCCTTCGGAGTTCGGCTGGGACCCCACTGATGTGCGGTTGGAAGTTTGGACGGAATTCTCCACCCGAAATCAGCCCAAACCCGTACTCGTGCATGGTACTACGCAGCATGCTGATCCAGAGCCAGACGAGCTGATGAGTTTCGGGACGATGGAGATGGCAGAGGGGCGTGCATTCACCGTCGGAGAAGAAGATGTGGCGTTAGCGTTGGTCCACAAACGCTGGGTGCAATTAGAGGATGGACGTTCATTTCTTGTCGAAACAGTCGGCGTGCCGGCAATTGCAGACGCGCTGGAGATTCTCCCAGAGCCCACTAAACGGTCCGGTGCCAGCATAAAGTTTCCACGGTTCAAGGATCGGCTGCAGGCATTTCTTTCGACGCCAAAATCCGAGCCTCGAAAGCAACAAGCAAAGATTCAATCAATAGTCGGTTCCGATAAGTTGCTGGCGTTGAACCAGATGCCAGGCGTCGTTCTGGACTACCAGCTTACACTGAGCACTGGCCAAACCAACTATACGTTTCGAGGTGACACGACCTATCTTGTGACCGGTACAGTTGATCTTTTCGGCACAACCACGCTTGAGGGTGGAACCGTGGTCAAGTACACGGCGACCAATAGCCCTCGCCTCAATATTCAGGGAGCACTATCGAGTCGAACAAGCCGATACCGTCCCGCGGTTTTCACTGCAGTCGACGACAATTCCGTAGGAGAAGTGATTAGCGGATCCACTGGAAATCCGGGCACGACTGCGTATGGTACCTACGCGCTTCGTTTCCTCAATACCGGGGTCAGTCACAAGGTGGAACACGTTCGAGTGCGGAATGCCTCCTATGGCATCGGTTTCGGAGGTAGTCTTTCAAACACTGTCTTCAATGCTCAATTTGTTCGCTGTCAGTTTCCGATATCGAGCACCGGGACAGGATCGGTCGGCGTGTACAACGTTCTTGTTGATGCTGGCCTAGCGGGTGGGCACGTGTTCAGTGGGGCTTCGACAACTCCCTTCGTGATGGAGCATGGCACTTTGCACAATACCCCAAGCTTGCTGTCTTCCTGCACACTCAGTGCACGAAACAGTCTTCTTGTCGCGATCACCACGGTGCAGAGCTACACAGGGTCTGGTAACACACAAGGCAACTTCCAAACAGGTACGGCGTCAGGGCTTTTTCAACCAGTTCTTGCCGGAAACTTCTACCTTGCATCTGGCAGTCCCCATCGAAATGCCGGCCAGACATCGATCGACTCAACCCTGAGAAGAGAGATACGTGAGATGACGAGCCATCCTCCAATCGACTTGCTCCAGTCCTTCACTGGAACTACGACTTTGGCTCCTCAGGCTTTGCGAGATGTAGACGTCCCTGACCGTGGATACCACTATGCCCCAATTGATTATATTCTTTCAGGGCGGACGTTGACCAGCGGCACCTTAGCGTTAACAAACGGGGTTGCGGTTGCTGCCTATGGGGCCAGTGGGCTGATCCTAGGAAACAGTGCGGTATTTATAAGCGACGGACAAGCAGAGCGTCTCAATCGATTGTTGCGATATCAGAATGTTCAAGAGCAGCCTGTCCTGTATGGTGGTCAGCTAGGTTCTAGCTGGTTCAGCCTCAGTCTTCAAAGCACACGCCCGGTACTTAGGTTGTGGTACACCGAACACCCCACCATGGGCGAAGCAACTGGCCCTCGAACCCTTCTGAGCAGTGATGTCCATTTCCTTGGGTCTCTTTCTCTACGCGATTGCCAGTTCCTCGGAAGCCGGATTCGCCTGGGCGAAAGCACTTCTAGCGGAGGCTACGTTCAAACTGTCACCATGAACAACAATCTCTCAGACAGAGGTGAAGTTTATTTTAGCAAATGGTACTACTCTGTGGATACATGGCTGACGGTTAACATGTGGAACAATCTCTTCCGTTCTGGTTCGGTAACTCTCAACTACGATTTCCACTCCGGTGGAGCGAATCCGACTTGGACGATTCGCGACAACGTTTTTGATAGCGTTACTGTCTCGCGAAGCGGATCTGGGCTCTCGTATATGAGTCACTCTCACAACGGGTACATAAATTCAACCGCAATGTCGGGTGGTGGAACTAACGATATTGTGCTAGGTAGCTTCACATATGCGTCGCCTTCTGGTGGGCTTGGCTTGTGGTACCATGGCCAAACCAACTTTCTAAACGCCGGTTCTCGTACAGCATCGACTGCGGGGCTTTTTCATCACACGACAGAAAGCTCGAGAGCAAAGGAGGATTCAACTGCGGTTGATATTGGATTTCACTATGTCTCCACAAGTGTTGATGGGCAACCCATCGATTCGGATGGAGATGGAGTCCCTGACTATAGTGAAGACCGTAACGGAAACGGAAACAGCACCATTGAAGCAGGCGAAACATTTTGGAATGGCTACAATTCGGCTGGTGGTCTCATTGGGGCTCCAGCGTTTCAGATCTACACCCCGCTTCGCTAATAGCCTGAGACCCGACATTCTATGAAAGCACTGATTGTTCTTGTTGGCGCTTCTCTCTTACTTCATGCAGCCGCGGAAGAGTTCAAACCTATTCGGAAGTATGAAACAAACTCTGTGCCCGAGCGTCTCGTCCAAAAACATGATGCCAACACCAATGGCGTCATCGATATCCACGAACGTAAAGAGTATCTCCGCGAACGGGCCCGCGAGAGAAGGGCCGCAAGATTGAAAGCCGCGGAAGCTCGAGCACGTGCACCCCGCGTGCAGGGGGCCCCAGCTGCGTGGGACACCAACCGAAATGGAAAGATCGAACGCTTGGAGATTCTAGCTGCTGAGGCAGGTAGTCGAGAAAATGCCAGAACCAACAGACTGAATAAACCCTCTAGGCAACCCTAAAGTTTGACCTCATGAAAAGAGTCTGCACCTTCTTCGCCTGGATCCCACTGGTAATTGCTCTCGTCTCTGTCGGTTCCGCTCGGGCACAAGCCCCTTCAGCCACGCGATGGCAGAGGAACCCGATAACCCTGCCTGTAACCGTCAAGCTGACTGATATTTACGCAGAGACCAATACAAATGTTCGGCTTACGCTGGCTGACGCATCGCTGACTCAGAATGGATACAACTGTCTTGAAGCCACCAACGCCCAGCTCGTAGTTGCTAACCTTAAGCCACGACAAGAATATTGGCTTACCGTGGTGGGCAGCAACATCACCTCCTTCAATCTCGACCTCGATTGGATGGAGAACTGGACTCCGATTACCAGAAGAGCCCGGGCCGCAAAACCTAAGTCTTACCGAATGTTGATCAATCGTCAGCTCTCCACTGACGGTGCGATTGGTGCTATCTTCAACTCGAGCGCTTGTTCGGAATACACCAATACTTGGACTATTGAGTTGGTTGAACGTTTGCCGGCGAATTGGCGCTTGGAGGATGGCAGTGATGATCCACAGTTTGCCGCGGGCGATGGGGCTTGGGCAGAGATCGGGCCTGGGCGCAGCCAAGAGCGCAGTCGTGCTGCTATTTCGTGGAGTGTCGCCCTGGGCCGTCTCCTAGACGGCGGGGCTGCGGGGCGGATCAGCCTGCGGGAAACGGGAATTACTCCAGCGACCTTCACCCGAAGCAATCTCTTCTTCACAACGGGTAGCGAAATTGTTCGGGATCAAGTGCGAATTGTTACTGAGACAACCAATAGCCCGGTGATTCAACAGGTCTTTGCGACTCAAACCTTTGTTGATTTCGTACAGTTGACCAACTATGGCGGCGTCGAGCTCCGATTCTACCGTACCAATCAAGTCGGTACCGCGACAAATTCCTCCGGGCACTTTACCAGCTTCTCAGGTAACCCGTTTGTGGTTTGGGCCATTGTGAACCCGGTTCCGGCAACATCGACAACACCAGCCGGTACCAATGAACTCCAGATCATCGAACGTCGAAATGGTCTAAACCGAACCAACCAGATCGTCTACAACCCATCCGGAACGACGAATACGTGGGTCCTGCGATATGGCACGGGCTCCGAACGCCGAGTTGAGCAACGTGGAGTTGTGGTCAATACCAGCCCGGCTACGAATAGAATCGAAACGGTTGACATCCGCTACGAAGGCACGACGAATGTCGCTTATAGGGCGATCGAGACCTACACACGAATGCCTTGGGGCTTCGAATTGACCCGAACCGAAACCGATCCGGACAACAATCCGGTGACCAACGACAGCTTGGTCACCACTATGGAATATTATACGGACGTCAATGACATCTATACCTACGGGAAACTGATGTCGACTGTCCATCCCGATGGGAATTGGGAGAAGCGAATCTATGACGACGATATTATTGGTAGCGGCCTAGGAACCCTGCTCTGTATCCTTCGGCCAAACAAGAACTCGCCCGCCACGCCGGCCGACGCTGAGATATCGAACTCGGTAAGCGATTGGATGTCATCAACTGGAAGCGACGACCTATATTCAGTTGGAACAATCAACACCCACTGGCGTCAGTTTTCTGACTATCCCGTCTGGGTAAGGGAGAGGCAACTGTCTAACATGACTTTTTCGGATTTATATGTCGGCGAGGTCAATTTCTCGACAGACATGTTGGACATTAACGAGGACGGCACGTGGGCAATTGGCACCCAGACCGTCAGCTATTCGCAGGACGACGAGTTTGGTTATGCCAACAAGCCAATAGCCCAAGACACATCTGGAAGACAAGCCAGAGAGGCAAGCTTTTACCAGGGAGGAACATATAACCCAGGGAGCAGGACCTTTACAGCAAGTACGAATGCGATCTCCGACGGCCCGGTTTGGAGAAAGTCCACTGTCTATGGTGGACCGGATACCGATCTTTCGCTCGGGGGCGATGAAGGATTCTACCTGAGTATGCTTGAGGGGGAACCAGTAGTTTGTGAGATTCTTGGGAACATTGTATATACGAACCGTTCGTGGCGCATCAACGAGGTCTTCCAGGACGGCAATTTAGTGCTTCGTGAACGACTCGTTCTTAGCGCACTTACCGGAAACCCGACAAATGAGGCCACGTTCTCCTTGATTGAGCAGTGGGTCTACCAAAATGACACGCTCGGTCATCCGACAAATGTAATTTGGTTTGATGGTGCATCTGGAGTTAGCAGGGTGATTTATCGAGCGGATTACAGAGGGGGCTCTACCTTTGATACAGATCTTAAGCTGTGGGAGGAAGATGAACAAGGAATACGTACAACCTATAGTTACGATTCTCTAAAGCGTGTAGTCTCAAGCGTGAAGGAAGGAATCTCCGCCAGTGGTTCGTTTCCCGCGCAGCAAGCCATCACCAACTCTTTTACTTTGGACGCCCGTGGACAACAGTTGACGGACAGTCTCTCCGCGGTTGGTGTTAGCATTTCTTCGTCTCAACAATTGGACCTGGCCGGACGGCCAATTCGGGTTGTAGAGACCAACGGCCTTGTAACGACAATGTTATATGAACTTGGAGGTCGTAAGGTTACCACAACCCTACCCTCGGGGGCTACCGAGATCACGGAATACTATTTAGACCGTCGCTTGGCAAGCCGAACAGGGACGGCAATTGTTAATGAGTTTCACGACTGGCGCTATGTCAGCGGCGGAGGCGGAATAAGTCCCGAGGACGATCGTGAACGAACAGGACCAGATTCAGGTCGGGTTCAGATTGAGCATCTTGTGCGCTATGCGTCCGCGACCTCCCCTCGCTATCGACTTGAAGGTACGGATTGGAAAAATGATACAAACCGGGTGGAAGTGTTGGACTGGTCATTGACAAATAAGGTTGTACAGTACATTGGATGGTACGATCCATATAATGCGCTACCGGACTTTGTTCGATCAGTGACCAGAAGGACCCAAGCTGACTTGTCGATTGCATACGATTTCGCAGGAAGAACCAATGCTATCGGAGTTGAGATTCCAGCTGAAGGTGCTGTGGAGAATCCAGCTTTAACTGGCGCTTCGCAGCTGGATCCAGTTTCAACGAACCGTGTCACTCGCTTTCGGACCTATTTCAATCAGGTTGGCGGGACATGGTATGAATCTACAACCAACTTCACTTACAAAGAGATCGGGAGTAGCAACATTACAGTCCTGGGGATCACCCGGCAACGTCTAAACAATTTTGCATCTGGCAATATTGTGTCAGAAACGATTGAGATCGATGTTGACACAAACATTACCGTAACAACGATAACCGTAGACCGCGCCAATAAGCGGCTCACAGAGGTCACTGATATCGCCCAATCTTTACTAAACGCCACAAATATCACAGTAAATGGGCTTCTTCAATGGCAGAGTACACCTACTGTTGCGCAACCAGTTCGGCTTGGGTACGATAGCATCGGTCGCGGCGTAGGATTTACCAACACGCTTGGATTTTCGAAGGCGAAAGTGTTCAACTCAGCAGCGCAGCTAGCGTCCGAAACTGACTTCAGCGGTATAACAACAGTGTACACCTACCATCCGCAGAATTCTTCAGGGGCGGGCCAAATAGCAACAGCAATCAAAAACGGCAAGGTCACGCGATATAGCTATACTCCGCGAGGTGAGTTGACCCGAGTGTGGGGTGATATTCCCTATCCAGAAGAACGTTTGTACAACAACTATGGAGAAATGACAGAACTTCGGACGTTTCGCGGAGGTGCAGGTTGGAATGGCAATACTTGGCCGGCTTCCCCGGGATCGTTCGACCGCACCATCTGGGCTTATCAGGAGGCGACTGGTCTGATGACCAACAAGACGGATAATGCCAACCGCAGTGTTAATTACACCTATTGGCAAGGGCTGTTGAAGACCCGCACTTGGGCTCGCGGTGGAACGGTTATGACCAACCGTTATAATCACCTTGGGGAAATCATTGGTATCGACTATAGCGACTCGGTAACACCCGATGTAGCCTACGGACTCAACGTCGATGATGACAGTCAGTTCAGCCGAACTGGCAAACCTTTGATAACGGTTGATGGTTCAGGCACATGGGTCCATGCGTATGATCACGCAGACAGGTTGATCAGCAGTGTCTGCACCAATGGGCTCTTCAATGGCATTACCATCTCCAATCGAATCAATGGTGTCTATGGAAGGGAGATGGTACGAGTTAGCGGTATCCCAACCTCTCTCGAGACACGTTTCGGATGGGACTCATTTGGTCGACTGAATTTGGTTACCAATGGTCTAGCTGGAGTTTCGTACGGCTATCTAGCCAACAGCGACCTGCTCCAAACCACCACGAGCCGGTACAATGGTTCCGCACCGATTCTCACGGCTACACGTTCTTGGGACTTTGGTGTCCGACTGCGGGAGATTCGAAACGTTGCCGGAAATGTCGATGTCAGCCGCCACAATTACGTTTATGATGCAATGGGGCGGCGCACAGCCGCCACGCTCGAAGACGGCAGCCTTTGGTCCTATGACTACAACGACCGTGATGAAGTTATTGGCGGTCGCCATCTTTGGCCAGACGGCGCACCTTTCGCTGGACAACAATATGCGTACAGTTACGACAACCTTGGCAATCGCTTGAATACGCTCACCGGCGGCGACGGTTCTGGCATCGGACAGCGGGCCACCGCGTATGAAGTCAATGGGCTCAACCAGTATGCCAAGAGACATGTTCCGAGTACAGAAGATGTCATTGGCATCGCTAATGTGCCTGCGGTAGTTAGCGTTAACGGTGCAACCAATTGGGTTCATGAACGCCTTGAGTACTTCTGGCGTGACCTTCCGGTCACTAATAGCGCAGGACCTTCTTGGACTCCTGTGTGGGTAACTGCGACCCAAGGCGCCAGCGTCACGAATAGTTCCACGAACTATCTGCTGACGGCACCAACCAATCAAGTCTTCAGCTATGACTTTGATGGCAACCTGACAGGAGACTCACTTTGGAATTATGTTTGGGATGGCGAGAACCGGCTTCTCAGCGTCGAGAGCGTGACTGCTTTACCTGATGCAGGCCGTCGACGGGTGGAGTTCGCCTACGATCACCAGGGGCGGCGCATCGCAAAGAAAAGCTACATACGCAATGCTGGAACATGGCAGATGCAATCCAGTATATTGTTTGTCAGTGACGGTTGGCAGCTGCTTGGCGAGCTCAACGCCACCAATAAGTCTGCAATCCGAAGCTTTTCGTGGGGACCCGACCTCTCCGGCGTAGAAATGAATCTTGGAGGCGTTGGTGGCTTAGCACTTCTTATCGATCATGGAACTGGAGAGGTCCACTACCCAAGTTATGATGGAATGGGAAACATTATCGCACTGGTGAGCAATGATGTACAGATTAGCGCAAAATATCAATACGGGCCTTTTGGTGAAGTAATTCAGACAAGTGGGAACTATGCTCGAAAGAATCCATTTCGCTGGGCTACAAAATTTGCGGACGAAGAAACTGGGCTCGTATACTTCGGACACCGCTACTATTCGCAAGCGACGGGACGTTGGATTAGCCGAGACCCTATCGGTGAGAGCGACTTGTTGAATCTCTATTGTTATGTTGGAAACAGGTCGATCGGATCGATTGACCCAGACGGTCTGGCACATTTCGCACTAGACTCTTCCGCCCCTCACGTTCATATGGATCGGCGAGGCCCAAACGGTGGGCCGGCCTATTCCCTAAACATGTCGCTTGACTCCTCCGGTAGCATCTCTGTAGATGTCGGACCGAAAGGAAATCATCCATACCCCGGAAAAGCGAAGGCGACACAGAATTGGGAACAAAGCTGGAACAATCCGAAGTTTAGAAATGGTGTTAATAATACTATAGATAATGAAATGCGTAACATCCGAGACGCATTTGCAGCAGCCGGGCATAACAAGCAAAAGATAGCTGGTGCGGTATCAAGACAATCCAAACTCTCCAATCTCAAACGCTGGTTTTCTGCCGGCGCCAAAATTGGTCGCAACGTAGCTGTAGGCGCAATTGGGTTTGCCGCACTAGCCGAACTAGGCTCAACTTCAGCTAGAGCGTCAGACTCTATTGCTTCCTACGCGCAGAATAAGTATATTCGTGGTGACCAAGCGCAAGCCGACTTGGACGCGATCGACGTTGCGACCCAAGTTATGGAAGCAACTGGAAACTACTTCTATGGATACGCTGCCCTGGATGGTCTTCTATGATTAGTATATTTATAAAATCCGGCTTTTACATCGTTTCATACTCTGGCCGGGAGCTATTCAAGTGTACGGAGCACCTTGATTGTTTGGTTGAATTCAAGCCGGTTACCTACTCGAGATTAGATCCATGGATTGTTTGCACATTTTCTGGATATCATTTTGTGTATGCGTCTGGAATCGTTCAAAAAATTGCGCTTGGCGAGTTGCGTCCTAGGTTTTCCAATTTCAGCAGTGGATTCTCAAACGGAGCGGCAATCGCAGTTGCGGAAGACGGAAAAGTCGGCGCGATAAACGTGCGTGGTGAGTGGATGATTCCTCCAAGCTACCGTTCTATAGAGCCATTCTGCGATGGCGCTTGTTTGGCTGAGCCGGATTCGTCGAGCGAGACGGTTGTTGTGCTCAATTGTCGTGGTGATCTTCTCTGTAGATACCCCAGCGCGCTGCTTGAAGTTGAATCATCAGTCGAACCTAGCCGTGATTGGAGATCATTCGTAGCGATGAGCTGCGTCGGCGGGAAGTGGCGCCCAGTACATTTCAGGGGATCGAATCACTACTCTATACCCAGCGTCGAATTTCCGGTGAAGGCGTCCAAGTATTTTACTGTTCTTCAACACCGAAATGGTTTGAATAGGCTATTCTCCAACTACAGCGGTTCAATATTGGGTAGTGAGTATGCACATATATCTCTATATAATTCGGATGTTGCAATTTGTCAAAAAAGTGGGAGCGAGATTTATGACGTCATTCACGCGTCTGGTGGAAATATTGCTAAGTGCAGGTCTTCCGAAACTCCGACCTACTCCGCAGGATTGTTGGCGACTCAACGTGACAGTACATCCTATCTAGAAACCGTCTCGGGATTAGAAATTATGACGTCAAGATCCGGGCGGTTTCACTTAGAGGCCGACCATATACGCTGCTATGATATCATGGGGCACGCAGGCGAGTCCGGGCTGGAATTTAATTTATCTGAAAAGTGTGAAATTTATGATCTCAACCTTTTGCGTATCTTTTGAGTCCTTGCTACAGTTGAACACTCGAGGTCCAGGTAATTTAACTCCTTTGAACTGTTTATATAGTTATTCAAAACTAGAGCGTGCAATTCAAGGTGGGGTGCAATTGCATTCAATCGGCTGAGCCCCGATTCTTTTGTACGCTGCCTCACGAATGCCTAGTCTGATAGCTGAGCACGAAACGTAACAATCAATGCAATAGCCATGAATATGTCCATCCGGCTGTCTTCACTTTGCCACGCTTTTCGTTTCGGAGGCAGGCGTTGGCTCAATTCTTCGGGAAACTGTTCAGCAAGAATTCGCGCCAATTCGTATCTGGTTCCCCCTCCGTCATTGAAGAAGAACTGCTGAATCCGTTGCTGTGAAAGCATCACGACATGGACATTGAGGTCTGAGGCCAAGGTTTTCGTTCGGAGTCCAAGAGACTGAATTCGAGCAGACCGCCGTGAGTTCTGCCCACTCATGTCTTCCATGAGCAACGTGTAAGGCTGGTAATGAGTGATCAGCTCTTTAATCTTTGCGAGACTAAGTCGATTCTTGTCTCCTTGAACGGATTTGACGCCCCAGTCTACAAGCGTTTCCTGCCCTTCAGAAACTGCGAATCCAAATCCACGTGAGGAGAGTGAAATTGCTAGTATTCGAGTATTTCGAATTCGGTTTTTCTTCATAGAGTGTTTGATGATCGATAGTCGATGCGATCCGCGAGAGTCGACAGCGCCTGGTGCCGTTTGGGCGAGTGTTGTGTTGGTTCCAGACTCTCACTTTTGGTGACCAGAAGCCTTGCGCGAACCGCTATCTCTTGTTCTACCTCAACGTAAAGTCCGCTGAAGAGTTCGCTGACTGACCGTCGATAGATGACTTCGTAGGCAAGAGCTGTCTTCAGTCCAGGTTCACGGATGAAACGCTCATGGCGAGAGATCTTGGCACCGCTCAAAGTGTCCAAGAGGAATGCCACATCCTCTTGGGAAAGGTCGAGGCGCTTCCGGTTTGATAACAAATAGTTTGGCAACAATGGTGAAGACATAAATTTTTATTGGAACTCACAACGAGCTCTTGTTTTCAGCATATCGGATTGCCATACTTGCCCCAAAGGCGTCAACTCTTGCTGTTGACGGCAAATTCAAGAATGCATCGGGCCATCGAAGCTCGGTTGCGGGTAGCACATTGGAATACGGATTAGACAACCACAAGATTACCTCAGTCTTGGACACGGCGTTGAGACGACTTGGACAGTTTATTGGAGTCGGCAAATCCCGTCGTCTTTTTCAGTTCTCAATGGCAAGTAAAGTGCTCGGTATGAACATTCCTGCCGAATCACTTCAGGAACTTCGACGCATCTGCGCCGAAATGCTTCCCTATCACCTCACCGAAGCGGAGATACTTCAGATTGCTCAGAGAGTTGTCCGTTACCTGATGCATTTGACGTCGCAGGACAGTGATAACTCCAATCGCTTTGACGTATTTTGACGTGGCATGCTAAACTCAAGTGTTTCCAAACATCTTCATGCTATCCTATGTCATCTACAGTCGAAAATCGCAGGAGGATGACGATAAGCAGGTGCAGTCCATTCCCGACCAGGAAGCCGAGATGAACTCGGTGGCGGTAAGGGCCAACCTGCCCGTCATCGAGCTCCTTAGCGAATCCAAGTCCGCCAAAGCACCCGGCCGGCCTGTTTTCGACGCGATGATGCAGCGAGTGGACCGGGGTGAGATCCGCGGAATTCTATGCTGGAAGTTGGACCGCCTGGCACGAAATCCGGTTGATGGAGGTCGAATCATCTGGGCGATCAAACAGCACGGCCTCGTTGTGCGAACTCCTCACCAGACCTTCTCGCAGGCCGATGACAACCTGATCCTCATGTATATCGAGTTTGGCATGGCTCAAAAATATGTCGATGACCTGAGCCGAAACACGACACGGGGCCTAACCTCTAAGGCGCAGAAGGGTTGGTACCCAAGCGTGGCCCCGACGGGTTACCTGAATTCCAAGACCGAGGAGCGAGGGCATCGAACAATCCTCCGCGATCCGGCGCGGTTTGACGCAGTGCGTCGCATGTGGGACCTCATGCTTGGCGGCCAATCCAGCCCCAGCCAGATACAGCGAATTGCCAATGACGAGTGGGGCTTCCGTACCCGTCAAACGCGACGAACTGGTGGCAAACCCCTGGCCCGGAGCACTATCTACAAGATCTTCAGCAACCCCTTCTATTGCGGGCGTTTTGAATATCCCCGAGGCAGCGGAACGTGGTATCGGGGAAACCACGAGCCGATGGTCACCGAAGCGGAGTTCAACGCGGTGCAGCAGAAACTCAACCAGGAAACGAACCCGAGACCACACAAGGAATTCGCTTTGCCCTATCGGGGCCTTCTGAAATGCGGCGCCTGCGGATCCAGTATCACTGCTCACTTCAAGGAACAGGTGCGCTGCACGAGATGCCACTACAAGTCGTCGGTCAAAAACTCCCGGACGTGTGCCAAGTGTCACCTGCCAATGAGCGAGATGAAAATGCCGACCTTACGGCGCTACGCCTACTACCACTGTACCCGTACTTTGAATCCTTCCTGTCGGCAAAAGTGCCTCTCGGCGGCGGCTCTTGAACATCAGATCACTGAAAAGCTGCCGGCTTACGGTTTATCGGCGGAGCTCCAAGACTGGGGATTGGCGGTGATTGAGAAGCTCCGGGAACAAGAACTTGCGGGAGTGCAGCGCATTCTCACAGAAAGGCAACAGGCCCTCAGACACTGCGTGCTCCGCCTGGAAAATTTGCTGAAGCTCAAAACAGCTCCCGCGAACTCAGATGGCAGTCTGCTTTCTGACGAAGAGTATCAGCAGCAACGGGCCGATCTGCTCGCGCTCAAGGCTCGGCTTTCGGCAAACGCGTCCGCGTTTCAGAATGAATTGGATGCCAAGGCACGCCTGAGCAAGGTTGCGTTGAAGGTCGCGACCACCATCGACCACGCCTCACGGCTGGGGGATGCGACGAAGAAAAAGGAAATCCTTAGTGCTTTGGGATTGAACCACGCAATTACGGACGGAAAGTTAGTAATCAGGCCGGAGTTTCCGTTTTCTGAGCTTCCTCGAGCGGACAACCTGGAGCCCCGTGATTGTGGGCCGATTGAACCGGTTAACCCGAAGGATTCACAAGAGCGGGAGGGCCGTTTGGTCCCCTCACGTCCACGACAGGAGCCTGGCGTGGAGGAAGATCGAACCACGAAGCTGAAAGAGGCGCTCGAAACCATCTGGAAGAAGACCGACCCAAGGTCGCCAGCCTTTCAACGATATCCCTTCGTCAAAGGTTGCACAGGAACTCCTGGCTATCCCCGCGGCGGATTTCGCCGGATACGATTGCCGAGAAATCGAGGCGCCTGACCTCACTGGGACCATGTGAGGGGCGGTCGAAAAGTGCGGCGAGGGTCACGGATGTGGCGGGGACCCAGAACGGGACATACCTCGGACTTGGGATCGGATTCTCGACACCTTGGCAGCGCTGAACCTGAAGGGCCTTCTGCCGGACCCGACTTCCGTCGTGGAACCGGAACATACCGCATTGAACGATGGTCCGACGGATCACTTTGGCAGCTGACCGAAGCGGTTCGGACACCCTTTGCGGCGATCCGTGAAAGCATCAAAAGCCGCCAACAAGATCGAGTGTCTGTTGGACGTAGGTCAGCAACTCGGACTCGTCGACAACAGCGGTATCTGCGGCGCGGGTGGAGCTGTGGTGGAAGCGCTTGCTGTATTCGTTGATCAGTTCGATACGGGACAGGATCGTTTGGGCCGCCACCAACGGATCGGTCGGCTGAGCTCCCCGAATCTTCGCCATGAATTCGCCGAGCCATTCGTTGTCCGCAAAACTCCGCGGCAGTTTCAGCCGCAGATACTCCTCCAGCACCGGCCGGATCGTCTGGGCGATCTCAAGGGCGGACCCTTTGCCTCCGTAGGCGTAATCCCAGAGGATTTTGTGCTTCTTCGAGTATTCCGGGAGTGTTTCCCGCTCGACATCCCACTCGCCGACGGTGGTGCCATCTCCCATCCGGAAAAACTGGAAGCACGACAGGGTTCCGCCGCCCTTGTGACCATCCCAGCAGGCCCGCAGGAAGTAAGGGTCATGCGACAGGACGATGGTCTGGGCGGCCTTCTTGGCTAGGTCGTTGATCAGGCTGAGCGTCGCGGAACGCCTTGAGCGGTCCTGGCTGGTGAACGGATCGTCGAAAACAAGAATGCGGTCCTTGAGCTTGGGATCGCGCTCCAGTTGCGCGATGAAGAACGAGAGGGCCAGCGTGCTCCGGTCCCCCGCGCTGAGAGTGTTCCTGAATGAGGGGGTGCTCGCCGGGGTCTTGTCGTCGCCGAGTTCCACCGGAACCCGGTTGATGACAAGGCTGTAAGTGGAACTGGGCTTGCCGCCGGCGTAACTCCTCTCGGTCGCACCGATACGAAAGCCGGCACCGAACATCCCCAACAGCTCGTTGATCCGCTTGTCGTGGAGCTTGAGGACGTTGGAACTGTGGGTATCGAGGTCGGTCTTGGCGGTTTCCTTGGCGGACTCCAACGCCTTCTTGGCGGCCACGGCGTCTGCCCATGCCTGGAGGGCCGCGGTGGCTTCGGGAGTCTGTTTGACTTCCACGAGTCGTAGTGTTGCGAGCTCAGTTCTCAAGGCGGACACGTCGAGCGCCGCCTGCTGCGCCTTGAACTTGGTGATGCGTTCATTCAAGTCGGTCACAGCTTTGTTGTGGAGGGCGGCCGCAGCGACCAGCCGCTCAAGTTCCGTGAAGGCTTCCGTGAAAGAGGGCGAAAGCTGAAGAGGTTCAGTCGGCGCCAGGCCCTTGATCCGCAGGAGCTCGGCACCGGCTTCCGCAAGGTCCGTAATCGCGCCCAGGTGCGCAGCCGGATTCGCTGGGGCCAAATCGTCGGTGAGCTCGAACTGTTTCCAGAATTCCGCCAACGTCGCGTTCTCACTGAGCACCTTCTGAAGGTTCGACTCGACCTTTTGTCCAAACTGGGCGGACAGGGCCTTCTTCATGGCCTCGATCTCCGCTTTGAATTCCGAGTAAGCCTTGTCGAAGAACGCGCGATAGCTGGCGATCAAATCCAATTTGGCGGTCGGCTGCGCGCAGAAGGGGCAAGTTTCGTCCTTCAAAAAGCCGACGCCACGCGCAATCCAGTCCTGAGTCGCTCCGAGGGTGTGCTGCGCCAGATGTTCTTTGAGGGCATTCTCGGCATCCTCAGCGACATTCGCGATCGTCTTGTTCAACAGCTTTCCCAGTCCGACCGGCATCTGCGGGATCGTGAGGATTCCCAACGTGGCCTTCGACTTGATCTCAGCTCCCCGTTGGATCGCCGTCTCCGCGTTCTTCAGCTCCCGCTCCTTTTCCGCCACCTTCGAGGCAATCTGAGGGTCTGGCGGCATCTGTGTGACCTTGGCCAGCTCGGTGCCCCGGGGAAAGCAGAACTGGGCCAGCGCCATTTTCCCATCCACTACCTTGGCCGCGTTTCGGATGTCGCCGTCGAGTTTGTCCACCTTTTCAGCCAACTTCACTCCGACTTCCCCCACAATCACCCGATAGAGGTTCCGCTTGTGCTCATGATCCACGCGATCCCCAGCGAAAACGTTCTGATGGACAAAGACGGTGTCGAAGATCGCGATCTCAGGCTGCGTTTTCGACCATGCCCCTTTAGCAAACGTCACCTTGCCGCCCGTGGTCAGAAGTTCGACCTCACAGTCGCCGACGGCACCAAGCCGCTTGCGTCCGAGTAGCGGTTCCGGGGCACCGGATTGGAGCGAGCGTAACAAATCGCAGAAAGTGCTCTTTCCGCGCCCGTTCTCGCCATAAATGAGGGACATGGACTCGAACTGGGCCCCACCGCGCCAGGCGCAGTTCTCGAAGCGACCCACATTCCTGATTTTGATAATCTTGTGCAGCATAGAAACTGTGGTTGTTGGTACCATTTTACCGCATCTCGTCGGTCATTGCACACTGCCGAATCCCGAAACCTTCAGGACAATAGCTAGGTGCCCTCGGACGAAAGCCGGCGCGGCCAAGTCGATCGTCTCCAGTCAAATGACTGTCCAGAACCTACCGCTCGGTCCTCTTGGACTGTCGGCCCAGCTCCCGCGCCATGATCTCGATGGAACCCTCGATGCTTTGCAGCAGCCCGAGGATCATTCGCGTCTGCGCATGGCAGGTGCAGTTGTGCTGCCGGGTCCAACGGGCCAGCAACTGCCTGACCAATCTCCGAAACGCTCGGTGTTCCTTGGAACCATGGTTTGCATTTTTCATGCCCACCAGAATATCCGGAACGCTGTTACTTCCGAAGACGGTGGGATGTGCCGGCCACGACAAGTGTTTTTTTTTCGGCTGGCCCACGTATCACCGATGCGCCCGAGTCCCATTATCGTAAAACGCTCGACGTTTTGGAGAGATTGGAAAACGTCAGGACAAACCGCCTTCGGAACGCCCAGTTAGCGGCTTCGTTTTCGGGTCTTTGGGAGGTCGAGACGATGAACATCAGTCCAATCAGGGAAGTTGCTGGCAGCAGGCATGCTCTAAGTTAGTCGCCCTACGTTCCAGTCGGTTGTGTCGGCCACCATTTGCACAAACGGAAGTGAGTAGATCAGCAATCGCTTGTCTGAGCGTTCTTTGACCTTGGGATCATTCCCTCGAGCAGCAAACCACGCATCGGCGGCGTCAGCTACCTCTCCGCAAAATGTGCGCACATCCAACGACAGAAGGTCATTCACCATTACGCAGTGACCTGCCTTATCGTTCGCATGAAAGTATACACGCGAAAGAACCTTTTTGGCGTTCTGCTCGGTCAAGTCTTCCAACCCTTGATGCAGGAATGCACAGCGCAGGGCATAGCAGTCGCTACCGTTCAAGAACGGGCCACATTCCGAAACTATGCCCGGTTCCTTTTCCCGGAGGCGCTTGTCGTAGTGGTGGTTCAAGTATTGTTTGAACCAAGCCTGATACCTGAGCCCGACCTTGGTTTCGCCGCTATCCAACCACCCGCAAATGTCGGGCAAGGAAAGTGCCAGAGCCAACGCGGCATACCAGTTTTTGTCGCCCACCGCTTTCCGAAGTGCAGACGTTAACTCGTTCATGAGCGTGAATATAAATATATTCAGATGGAATGTCACCACCCCAATTTCACGGGCGACATACAGGGTATGTAGGGGCGAGTGCCCGTAACGACTCTACTTCCACGGCTTAACCGCCGCACCACTGGCTCCCCAACGTGTCGTCGGCTACCGCCCGACTTAATGCATTTTCCTTCGGCTATCGGGTCGAGTCCCCCTAACCGGTGTCCTTTAACCAAAATGCATTAAGTCGGGCGCACAGGCCGATTGTCCTTTAGCCGCCGACACGTTGGGGGACTGGCATTGGAATAGGTGCTACCGCACCGACAACGAATTCGCGGACGCGACCGGTTCACGCAGAAACGTGGATCACGACGGGCTTCGACCCGAGACGGATCTATGGAAAATGGACCGCTTTGGAGGCAAAGAGCTAAGACATGGGCAGTGGCAGTTCTATTCCATGACCGAGAACTTGAAGAACTCTTTCTCGATCGAGTCTGGAACCATAATGCGTAAGGTGCGTTCGAAATTAGCAATCTCTCGATCTTCCAAGACTTGGCGATTGTTATCTGACGCAAGGAAGTCCTTCGAGAAGATATGATCAATCGCAGCTCGTGATGATAACATAGTCGTTGGAATATCGAACAGTGTTATCTTCTTTTTTGTCTTACTAATCTTCCCTGAAACGTAAAACGAGAATTGCCGGAAAGCGGTGTCGACCTTGATTTGTCTGAGGCTAGATGTCCGTTGCTTGAGGATTTCAGGTTCAAGATCGGAGAGTCTCCGCGGGAGCATAACGTGAATCGTTGGATAACGATCCTTGATTGTGTGCTTCGTCTCCTTGATTGGTACCCCTTTGCTATCCCGTTCGATAATGGTGAAATGTTCTACGGATTGGAAGGATTCGAGAACCTTCTTAATAAAATTGTCGTAATATCCAATAGCTAAAGAGGTGGACGGAAGCATGGTGAAATGCTGTAGCTTTTCGGCGTCCCTCATCTTTTTCCGGATGAGATTGCAAGCCGTGCCTGTGGCTGCTACCAAGTTCTCCCTGCGAGAGTAACTTGCCCTTGTCACTCCGTCCCAGTCACTAAAGACTTTGGAGCCCTCCTCTGCGATGAAGAATGCACGATGTGGCCCAAGCCGTCCGAGAAAAAGGCCGAACTCAAAAACCACGTTGCCTCTGGTAATCTTGGCTTTGGTTTTGCGAATGATTGTGGTGTCATCGGCACTGAATACGGCGATGAAGAAGTCGTAGTAGCCGGCACGGTTAAGCAGCGTTTCTAAAGTACTGCTGTTCACCTTGAAGATGTCCTCGCTCCAGATATCGACGATCGCATCTTTTTCGAAGTTCTGCTTTACCGCGTGGGCGACTTCGAGCGATTCAGAGGCAGAGGCGACAAAGAGTCTCGGTTTCCTAGTCATGATCTTTTTATTTGGCTGGAAGGGAGGGCTTGGATTCGGAATTTTCTGGCGCAGGATGTTCACCAGGTCCGTGCCAAACATCTGTGACGAGCCATAGCTCGAAATACCGCAACCAAAGACAAGCCCATAGCATGACAGTTGAGCCAATCAGTTTATGGGGTGTCCAAAAATTTGTTCCGGGGACAAAAAGACACAAGTGCTGAGTTTTCTGGTCGTATACATGTGGGAGGCTTCGTCCGCCGGCCAAGTCTTGGAGATTCGGAGTTCTCACAAATACTTCAGGGCTTCCCCCAAGTTTGTAAGAAAGTGTGATCGAGTACACTCTGCTGAATTCGTCCGGGGAAATATCCCCGCGCCAAGTCAAATGCCGGCGGTCCCATTTTATTTCTCCGAAAGAGAAGCACCGCCGGAGTTCGACGACCTGAAGCGGAATTGAGATGGGTGGCGGGGTGCGAAAGCGCATTACTGTCCAAAATACACCGTTGCTGGAATGATTGAACCTGTCGCACCAACACGGCCAGACGCCCTATCCACACGGAGAGTTCCATTTTTGTGGAAAGAATTGGTTTCGACGCCAAGTGAGTTTGCAGCTGAGACAACACGTTCCCTGCCGAAGACTTCGGCCAAATTCGTCAACATGACATCTACTCCTTGACCCCTTGCTTCCGGCAAGAGATTTAACCTTTTAACTATCAGCCGATGCCATTCCTTGAAGCGGATGTAGTGCTCATGGGTCCACCCCTCGGCGAAGTTCTCCGACGGGTTTACAGGATTGATGACAGAATAGCGTGTGCCTTGTCCAGCTCCCAATACCCCTACGTAAAGCGGCAGTTTTGCGATTACCGCCAAGACGAAATCTAAGAGACTTTTCGCGGGGGTCTTGACCTCCTCAAGATAGGAGCGCGTGACAATCGTGGTGAGCAGAATGGATGACGGCCTATGATCGGTATCCTTCTCAAAATGTTCGTCTCGGTTTCGCTTCAGCATCTGGACAATTCGCTGCAGAGGTGTTTTCTCGAAAGCATTTTGTTCCGGAAGTTCCTCGAGGCTTCCAGCGAGGACCAGTGTGCCTCGGTTGGCGACTTCCGTAATGATAAAACGAGGGCGCGTTTGGGATGCAACCTTAAACCAGTCGTCAGCAAATCCGACCGGGTGTGATGAGCACCAGATTTGCATTTCTCTGTCGGGAACGAACAATGACTTATTGTTTGGAGTTGTCAGATCGGGAATTGCGGGGGTGATGTCCAAATGGAATTTTCGGGAAACTGCATAGTCTAATCGAATGCACCTATTCTTCCTTCGGCGCATTTGACGATAAGTCTCGTCGCTTCCGATTGCGTTCCAAACATGTTCATAGGCATCATTTGGAGAGATGGTTTCGCTTTTTCCGTTGAGCCAGCAGACCATGTCGAGGTCGAAGTGATCTTGCCCAATCGGACGGACCGTAGTTCCCAACCTCATCGAGCCTTGTGGAAACACCTCAGGTTGGAGGAACCGGACTGGAGAACTTTGCCCCAAGAGAACTTTGCCAACGGCCTCGTAGCTGGATTTTGCCTCTTCGTATTGTGTTGGTGTGAGCTCAACGTCTGCAATTAGTCGGTCAATCACCGTGAGGGGATTTAATGCCGGCGGTTGTCGCCTATTCGCAATTAATGCCATACTGTTATCCTGGGAAGTAGACAATTGATTCAAATCTAAAAGTAATTCGCGATTATGCACGATTTGTAGATCATGAATCTTTAGGGGAGTTTTGGTTAATTCTCTATTAATGCTCGCGATCCCGAGGAGGAAACGGATCTTTCCCAGGCGATACTGTATCCTTACTTCGAATGGTGCCGTTACGGCCCTTGACTATCAGTTCTCCGCCGCCTTGTTTGGTCAGCATCGACTTTGCGGCTACCGTAGCTTCACGCTGGGTGTCATGGATGCTTGATGCTCTTCCCGCGGAATTGAGCTTGTTAACCCACTGGTTGTTTTCGTTGCGGAAAACGATTCTGTCCTGTTTTTTGCTCATACGCTAATCTTCCGATTGAAGTCGCCCCATCGCCTTGCGAATTTCGCGTCCAATGTCTTTGCTCTGAACTGGGTTGTCAAAACGTTGCATGATGAATCAACATATTGGGATGGGTTGATGGCTTGTTCTCGCGACGCTGGCCCCCACGCAATTACCTCGCATTTTAGGTGCCAGACTGGTTGGGTTGGAACGGGCAAGTCCTCATTTGCCAAACCCACCGGCATTGGAGACGGTTATCTGGGTTTTCTGGAATGACCGACAAGTTTCCATGCCTGGTACAGCACTTGCGGGTTGGACCTCCCCCGCCGCGCTCATCCCTCCCTTTCTGGTTTCACCCTGTCAGTGGTCGCAGGCTCGGACATTGTGACTTTCTGGCCCAATTCTCGCTCACTGGTAGATATGTGTCGCTGCCGCCTTGACTCTGGCAGTTACCACCGTCTTCCACGCCCGCCTCTCCTCAGGATAGGCTTTAGCCTTGGATGCCGTTAGTGGATTCCTTCGGATTTCGACACCAGCCGCCATTACCCCGCCGGCTTGCTCCCAACGCAGTTGCTGGCGTTTAGCCAGGAGGCAATGCACGACCGCAGCCTGAAACGACCCGGGCCTTTCGGTCGTGGCGGAGTGGCGGCTGATCTTGGAACCATGAACGACCCCAACCCAATCATCCGCATCGGTGAACAAGCCGGCTGGGGCCAAACCCAGCCTTTTGGCATTTCGGCTACCGACCAGCGCCAGCACATGTATGTCCTCGGCAAGACCGGTTCCGGCAAGACGACCCTCCTACGAAATCTCATTTTGCAACACATCGAGCTGGGACATGGGGTTGGGCTCATCGACCCCCACGGAGACTTGGCCGAGGAACTGTTGCACCACATCCCGCCCCGGCGCGCCGACCACCTGGTCTATTTCAACCCCGGAGATCTGGAGTTTCCCATTGGGCTGAACCTTCTGGCGCACATGGAACCAGACCGCCGCCATTTGGTGGCCTCTGGGATTGTGGGGGCGCTCAAGGGCATCTGGCGGGACTCCTGGGGGCCGCGGCTGGAATACATTCTCTACAATGCCCTCTCGGCTCTGTTGGAATGCGAAAATGTCACCCTGCTGGGCGTTAACCGGATGCTCTTGGACGACCGTTACCGCGCTAGGATCCTCCGACAGGTGAAGGACCCATTCATCCGCGCCTTCTGGATGGAGGAATATGCCGGCTACGACGAACGGTTCAAACGGGAGGCCATCGCGCCAATCCAGAACAAGCTCGGGCAGTTCCTCCAGAGTCCGGTCATCCGGAACATTCTCGGACAGGTGCGGAACAAGGTCAGCTTTCCCTTCGTCATGGACGATTCCCGCTTGTTCCTCGCCAACCTTTCAAAGGGGCGGATCGGCGAGGACAAGGCCAACTTGCTCGGTTCATTGCTCGTCACCCAGTTCCAACTGAGCGCGATGGCGCGGGCCAACCAACCCGAGGCCGAACGCCGCGATTTCTACCTGTTCATCGACGAGTTCCAGAACTTCTCCACGGATGCGTTCGCCTCAATCCTCGCGGAGGCCCGCAAATACCGCCTGTGCCTCGTCCTCTCCCACCAATACATCGACCAGCTTTCCCTGCCGGTGCGGCAGGCGGTCTTCGGCAATGTTGGGACACTGATCTCGTTCCGTATCGGCCATGCCGATGCAGAAATCATGGCCAAGGAGTTCGGCAGCGCCTTCACAGTGAACATGCTCGCAGACTTGGGTCGGTACGAGGCGGTGGTGAAGCTGCTTGAGGACGGCACGAACCGGCAGCCATTTTTGGCGAAGATGCTTCCGCCGCTGGATGGCGCGACCGGAAGGAGGGATAGGTTTGTCGCCCGGTCACGCGAGCGGTATGCGACGGGGCGGGCAAAAGTCGAAAGAAAGATCTTCAACTGGGCAAACCAAACCAAGGCTGATTGCTGTGAAGGTAAATGGGTGAAAACAATGATCAGACGTGGATCTGCCTCATAATTAACGTATTGCATTTGACGCAAGGGGCGGGCGGTACGCTGAACTTGAGAGCTAGGTATGGCATCATCGTATACAGATTTGTTAATACATTGATGTTGATCTTTACCTGCGCTTGTTTATCCGATATTCATCTCGGGATTCGGAGAGGTCTGATTAGGAAGCAACTCCAGTCGGGCTGTTGAATCGAAAGGAGGCTTGCGATGAAAAATGCTTTGGCTCTTGCACTTGGATTGACTCTGTCACTCCCAACAGCAGCTGATATCATCAGCTCATATCTGGAACCGACCCGTACATGGAGCTCGGCAACCGACCAGATTGGACAAAGTTTCCTCAGTCCGGATCAGGAGTCGATTCTGAATTCGTTTGCATTCTTAACTCCGGTTGGCAGCAACCTCGTACCCACCGGGGCCGGCAGGCTCTACCTATTCGATACACGCTACTTTGGAACCTACGAATCGATCTCGTTCAGTTCTCCCCTCGCTATCAGCGAACCATTTTCGCCGGAGAACGGATATGTGTTCTACGAACCGGTCAGCTTACTAGAGGCGACCATGTATTACGTGTATAGCGATACCCGCTTTGCACCATTCAGCTGGGGATATCCAGGTTCCCAATCCGATGGGCTTGGCGTTGCTTATGGCGGAAGTCCTCAAGCGACTCATAGCTATGATCTGCAGACCGGAGTTAAGTTTGCATACGTGGTTAACGGCGAATTTCTTCTAAATGGAATCCCTGAGGCCTCATCGTACTCGGTGCTAATTTTTGGTGCAGGAATCGCCGCCGCGTTAGTTTTAGGACGTCGAAGGGCAAAGTGGGCTGCAGTTCGGGCGATTGAACAGTAGAACTGCCGTGCTTTTTGTCTTCAAAGGCAAGACTTGATGGCTACTGGTTCCGCCTTCCTTCCATTACTCTTCGGGAATGCCCTTCCGCCTTCCCCGCTTCAAACGCACTGCATCCGTTGCCCGGATCCAGATCACCGAACGCGACCGCGAAATCCTTCGCCATGTGCAGCGGCACCGTTTTCTGCGTTCTCCGCAGCTTGCGATACTCCTCGCGGATCAGTCGCAGCAGCTCCTGCGGCGCCTGCAGTTGCTCTTCCACCACGGCTATCTGGAGCGTCCCCGCGCCCAGCTCGACTACTACCACCAGGGCGGTTCCCGCCATCTGGTGTATGGACTTGGAAGCAAGGGCGCAGCCCTCCTGAAGCAGGGAGGCCGTTGGGGCGAGAAGAACCGGGCCGTTGGCCGAATCTTTCTGGAACACGCACTCCTGGTCTCCGACGTCATGGTAGCCTTGGAGTTGGCCTGCCGGATTGCGGAAGTCGTATTGCTCACCGAAGTGGAGCTGTCCGGGGGCCAAGAGCGAACGTTCCACTGGCAGGTCAATCTACTAGGTCGCGCCGTCGGAATCGTCCCTGACCGGGTGTTTGCCTTGGAGTTTCCTACCGCAGGTGGGAGACGAGAACGGTCCTACTTCTTCCTCGAAGCGGACCGCGGCACCATGCCGGTGGTTCGCAAGAATCTCCTTCAGACTTCCTTTCTTCGAAAGCTGCTCGCCTACGAGGCGACCTGGGCTCGGTCGATTCATCGCACCCGTTTCGGTTTCCATCGTTTCCGGGTGCTCACGGTGACGACCAGCACCGTTCGAGTGCAGTCTCTCGTCAAAGCCTGCTCCGAAGTCGCCCGCGGCCGTGGTTTGTTCCTGTTCGCAGATCGGTCTGTCTTGGAGCGGCCTGAGCTCTTGTTTGGGGAGCTTTGGCAGACCGGCAACCCCGGGGAGACTACCAGTATTCTGGGATGATTCCCGCGAGCGCGGGTACCGAGGTTTGAGCAAATCCAGCGGCCCTTTTCTCCGACGTCTTCCCGTCCGTCCCGTTTTGCCCATGCCGGCAAACCGCAGTGTCTTGGGGCAACTCTCTGGTCCGGTAAAATGCTTCCTGGAGGCGGATCAACTACTGAGCCGCCGCAGTTCTTCACAACCACCACAGGAAAGCCATGTCCAGAGCTTCATTCATCGACTTCCGGTCCGTCAAAGCGGCCCTCAGCATGGAGCAGGTGCTCCAGCATTATGGCCTCATGGATCGGTTCAAACGGGGTCCAGACAGCCTCAGCGGACCCTGTCCGATTCACAAAGGAGAGAACCCCACCCAGTTCCGGGTCAGCCTCAGCAAGAACGTCTGGAACTGTTTCTCGGTCTGTAAACGGGGCGGCAACTCCCTCGATTTCATTGCAGCCATGGAGAAAGCAACCATCCACGCCGCCGCAGTGAAGGCCGTCGAATGGTTTCGGCTCGATCCCAAGCCGTCGGCCAAGGTGGTCGCGGACAGGGATGAGTCAGGCGGTCATACAGGGCAGGGGGCCAGCTCTTCTGTCCGGCCTCCGGTACAAGCCCCACCTCAACCGGAGGGCACCGCGCCCAACCCGCCTCTCAAATTCCGTTTGGACAAGCTTCAGCGGGATCATCCGTACCTAACCGAGCGCGGTCTGACCCTCGAAACCCTCGTGGATTTCGGGGTCGGCTACTGTGCCAAGGGAATGATGGAAGGGCGCATCGCCATTCCGATCCACAATCCCGACGGACAGGTCGTCGCCTATTCGGGCCGCCATGTTGGCGACGCGCCCGAAGGCACTCCCAAGTACAAGCTTCCACCGGGATTTCGAAAGTCCCTGGAGCTCTTCAACCTCGACCGCGCCAAAGCCGAACCCGGCATGCTCATCGTGGTCGAAGGCTTCTTCGACGCCATGAAGCTGCATCAGTTGGGGCACCGGAAGGTGGTCGCCCTCATGGGCAGTTCTCTTTCCTCCGCCCAAGAAGCATTGCTCCGCCGGCACACCGACAAGCACAGCCAGATCCTGGTGATGCTTGACGGAGATGACGCCGGCCGTAGTGCGGCGACCGAAATCGCTGCCCGACTGGCACAGCTCGCCTTCGTGCGGATTCACGCATTCGAGGAAGGACAGCAGCCCGAACACCTCACCGCCGAAGAGCTGACGGACATCCTCGCCTGAAAGGAGACCACCATGGATGTCCATTGCTCCACCTGCGGGGAACCGTGGGATACCTATCACCTCTTGCAGGATGCCGTCTTTGAGACCGGTCTGTCGCCAGAGCTGGCCGCCGCGTGGCGTTTGCTGCCTCGCGCGGAGAAGCTCTCCACCCGATACCGGGAGGAGTTTCGCGCCATTGGCTACGAGTTTGGCCAGAGCGTCATCAACGTCGTCCGTTGCCCGTGCTGTCCCAAGGACGCTCAACCGAACCTCGAGCGGGTTCAAACCAAGGCAGCCTTGGAAGAACTCTTGGGCGACGACGAGGACGGCCTGGCCGCCACCTTTGAGGACTACCGCCTATGAGCGCCAAGTTTTCGCTAGGGCAGCTCGTGGCCACTCCCAACGCCTTGGCCCAGGTCTCTCACGAGGAGATCACGGTGGCCCTGTCCCGGCATGTCCGGGGCGACTGGGGCGACTGCGGTTCGGAGGATTGGACAGCCAATGACTCCGCCCTGACGCACGACTCCCGCCTTTTGTCGGTGTACCACACGGTGAACCGGACGAAGTTCTGGATCATCACGGAATGGGATCGGTCGGTGACGACCGTGCTCCTGCCCGAAGACTACTGATTTCACGGCCTCCCATTTTTGCGGAGGCCGCTTTTCTTCCCGCCGGCCCCAACCAAAAGGCCGTCCACGCTCCCGGCGGAGAGACTCACACCCAGAGCTACCTGTTACTAGCAGGCGGACGGCCGTCGAGAGACATCATGGAAGAGCCCGAGTTGTTCAAGGTCGCAGTGCGGCCAGCCAGAAAGAAAAGGCCACCCCAAGAATTCAAGGTGGTGGCACTGCGGGAGTGCCCGCTACCGGAGCACCTGCTTAAATGCGAGTCCCCGGGGCACGCCGCCGACTACTGGCGGCGGTGCATCAGCACCCTGCCAAGCTACGATCCCGACAAGGAATCGTTTGTCGTGCTGCTGCTCACCACCCGGAAGCACGTCAAGGGTCACCAGGTGGTGGCTACCGGCATCCTCGATCAAGTGTTGGTCCACGCCCGCGAGGTGTTCCGACCTGCCATCGTGGCTGCCGCTCATGCGGTGATCCTGATGCACAATCACCCGGCGGGAGACCCGACACCAAGCGAAGCGGACATCCGCGTAACTCGCGACCTTGTCCGTGGTGGCCTGCTCCTCAGAATTGAGGTGCTTGACCATGTCATTATCACATCCCAGAGGCACTGTTCGCTGCGGGAACTTGGCTATCTTGCCGTTTGACCCAGCCCGCTCCAATGGAGCGGGCTTTTTATTTCGAAGTGCCGGCCTTGCCGACAGCAGCAATCTTTCCGAGGCCGCTTCAAAGGGACATCACCGAAGCCCACCGCACCCAGACTAGCTTGCTCGTACAGGAGGATTATTCAACCCACTCTCTTCCGCCGCCGGGAGAAGCATTCGTTTCAAGCTGCCTTAGAGCGGGATTCCACACCGGAAATTCAAATGCCGTCCACGCACCCGGCGAGGAGTAGCACATCAGATTCCAACTGCGACCAACAGACAGACGACTCTAGGGGGCAAATGGAATAGGCTGAGATGTTCAATGGCGCACCGCGCCCATCCGCCAGGAAGAAGCCACCCGTCGAATCCAAGATGGTCTCGCTTCGCGACTGAATCCGGCCATAAAAGCGGACCAGTGCGACATGCCGGCGAGCGCCAGAAAATGCTGGCGGCGCAACATGGCGACCGCTCCGCACCACAACCTCGACTTTGAATACTTCGTGTTGCCCCTGATCTATCCCAGGCACGGATCATCGGCCACCATCTAGTGACCGTCGGTCTGCTGGATCAGGTGTTGGTGTACTAACGGGGGGGGCGGCCGGCCATCATTGCCGCCGCGCATTCGGTCATTCTTATGTACAACCACAGTTCCGGCGAAACCAGCCCGAGCGACCCGGACACCCGTGTCACCAGCGACCTCATCCGTACCAGGCAATTGCTCAAGATGGAGGTCACCGACCGTACGGCCTTCGGAAATCACCAACACAAGTTACTCAAAGGGTTGGGGCAATTCAATGTTCAGCCAAAGCCTGACAGACAATCTTTTGTGGGGCTTCTTAAGTGGTTATGCTCTTGCCGCCATGCGGCTAATTACGTCGGCCATCTCCTTAGCCTGTGTGGAATACGGCATCTCACCTGAAACACGGACGATGCGAAAACGTGAACGTGATAAATATTCTTCGTATCGACTTATATCGGATTCGTAGTCCCTATCAGTCATGTATTCATCTGGGTGAAGATCAAGCCTACGTCGGAGGGTATCACGGCTAATGGAAACGTAGCAGATGAATACCTCGCCAGTCACATCCAACTTTTCCCATTTCAACCATGATTCGATCGGGTTATCTGCTCCGTTTCTATTGCTGTAAACCCAATCACAGATAAATGATCTGTCAACGATAACATTATATTTAAACAAATTATGCAGCTCGAGCAAGGCCGTCCCGATTCCCATGAAATAATAATGGTATTGTTGCAGGCTCAAGTCGGGGGTAATGTGTTTCCTGTATACCGGCAGGCCAAACTCCGCCGACAGCTTAGCCCCAAGTGTTGTTTTTCCGGCTTTATCGATGCCTTCGAGAAGTATTAGCATATCCTAACTCAGGTTTCTGATAAGGCATTTAAATCCATTCCCGATAGCATTTTCTCTAATTGTAGTTCTAGATCAGTAGGAGACTCATAGATGATCATATTTTGGATGACGCCTCCCACTGTAGTGGAATATTCTGCGGACCTTCTGCGTAGATATAGCATAGGTTTTCCTAGCGCGGCAGCATATCCTATCTCGATACCCACACCAATCGCGTGCTTATCTGTCACTTCAGCTATTAAAATAGTGGAGCTCTTTATGTCGTGGAACGATTGATTCATCATCCGCCTTTCGTCCCCCTTTGGAAACGTGTATTTATCCACGAATATGAGCGGTGTAATTCCCTGTCTATCAAGGGCGACTGCTATTGAATCAACTTCAGCTCCCATTGCACGTCTCGCTTGGTAACTAATTGATATAAACGCTGTTGGTTGCATTGTGTTAATATAGTGATCGGTTTGGCCTCCATGCGTGTGCTGCAATATCAACCTGGCCATTGCGCACCGTAACCCCTTCAGACTCAAGAATCCTCTTCTGATTAGGAATGTAATCGAGGATGCTTCCTGATGTTGAGACAATTCTGTGCAACGGCATTTGATTTTCTTCTAAAAGGCGTTTAATAAAAACGGGAATTATTCTATAATGCGCTCGTGTCCCTCCTATTCCAACAATCAATAAGTTAAACGGCAACACCTTGCCTGCTGGGATTTGAGACGCAATATATTTTAATTTGTCAAAGCGCGTTTGGGGAACGCATTGCCAATTTTGCTGTATCACATAAACGACATCACCCAGCCTTACTTCGCCTCCCTTGATTACTACCGCATGGTAGCCGCGATTTCTCTTGAGACTGCTACAAATTACTTTGCATGGTTCATTCGGGTAAGTTAACTTTACGATTGCCTCCCCAATCCCCAGTAGGTTCCCCTGTTTTAGTGAATCAATATCGAGGCCGATCACGCTTAAATTCTCCATTAGTGAGCCGCTGGGCAAACCTTGATCGGCAAGAGACTCCATATTTGCTATTAACAGATGGCAAGGACTTAACTCTCCAAAGCCGACATTGCCTACTATGCCTTTTTGGGCAACTAGACTAATCGCCTTGCTGTTAACTAGTGGACGTTTTCGATCTGGACGGATGAATAAACCCTCAATTGTTCCGGAGGACATGCTTTTGTGAGCTAATTATTAGTTGCACCCGGTGTTCGGTAGGTAGCCGGCCACGTGCTCTCGATGAACTGCCTTAATTCTTCGTATGCCCTATTTAACTCATTGAAATCATTTTCAGTGCCCCACCAGTGTTGAGCGTTATGGTAGATGTGATATTTATCCCAGTCACCATCCCAGTCTGCATTCTTGTCGGTGCCCCGTAAATTAAATTCTTTTGGATGTTCGTAAACATAGGTGCCTGGAAGCGGAGAGAATCGGAACAATGAGACGCGTTCGACGAATGGAGCCACTTGCCCTAGGAGTTCAATCGTTTCTCTAGTTGTCTCCAGATTCTCTCCGGGATATCCGTGAACTAGGAAAAACTTGACCTTTATGCCAATCTCGTAGGCCAACCTTGCGGTAGTTCGTATCTGATCAATGGTTGTCCTTTTGTCCATGGCATTTAGTATCCGTTGGCTTCCCGATTCCATTCCGAACTTAATTTCGATGCAGCCCGAGTTGAACATAGCCTGCAACAAATCCTTATCCACTGTGTCTACCCTTGATAATCCTGACCACTTTAGCCCCAAGTCCTCAATAGAGCGTGCAACATCGTAAACCTTGCGCTTATCGACCACAAAATTGTCATCGACAATTGCGAAACCTTCGACTCCGTATCTTTCGATCAGATGGATCAACTCTAAGCGCGCGCTGTTTCCAGACCGGAACTGAATTTTTGATTGAGCTGCTGCGCAAAACCTGCATGGAAATGGGCATCCTCTTGTAAACATCACGTGCGCCATCCTAATGTCCGTGTTAGAGAGGCGATTTGTCATAACTATATCTTCAAGTGGTAAGAGGTGCCTTGATGGCAATGGTAGCCAATCAATATCCCTCACGATTCCACGAGGTCGCGTTCTTTTTGGCTTTCCGTTTTCTAGGTAGCACACTCCTTCAATATCCGAAAAGTCCCGAGTGCGAGATTGTGCGATGATTTCGAGAATCGTATTTTCACATTCCCCTATTCCAACCACATCTGGCTGAATCTCAAGAAGCGTCTGCTCGGGATAGAAATTGGGATGAACGCCTCCAACCATTATCAACGCATTGTTAGAATACAGACTTTGCATTCGTGTCTTCTTTGTGATGCCAAAAGTTGCAGATGAGGGAATGCTGAAACCAACTGCTTCAAATTCACGCAAGTCCAAGAACGTTTTGTCTTTGGAGATGCTGAATACCCGCACCTCATGGCCTTCTTTCTCGAGCATTGCAGAAAGATACATTACTCCAAAGGGAGGAAACTCTTTCCGCTTCTCATGGTATCGTGCTAAGTCGAATACCTCTGGATATACCATTGCAATTTTCATAGCAAAAATGAGTTGTTGAGATCCTACAGATTCTGGTCATCCGCCTTTCCCGCTTCTTTCAGAATATTGCATTCGAATTCCATTGTCAAGGGATCATTGGGCTGTTGACTGCACACATGAAATCTTCTATGAAGATTCCTCGTGGTGAGGCTGCCACGAGCTCCCGCAGCGCTGCCAGAAACTCAAATGAAGCTCGCTGCACCACGCTTAGTGCGCTTGCCTTATGTCCAACTTCTTCAAAAAGAAGGCTGAGGTCCTCAACCACTGGTTTGCCTTTGCCGACGGGTTCCAGACCTCTTCGTCGGAGTTCTACGACGCCCTGGCGAAGGAGCTTTCGGCCCGACAGGTTCCTCAGATGGAGCTTTCCCGGATCGAATTACCCGAAGGCGGGTTGCTTTCTGAAAAACGCGTCTACCTTCGGATGGTCCGCGAACGGCTGGTGTTCGATGTCTGTGCCGCTCCGTTTGGGAGCGGCTTTTTCTTTAGCTGCCGCACGGCTGAGATTCCCCTCGTCATCCCCGTGGTGCAGCTACTCTGCGCGGGGCTCCTAGGTCTAGGAGTGGCGGCCCTCTTGGTCAATTGGCTCGGGATGTTCTGGGGTGCCGTAATCGTGGTGCTGGGGCTGGCCGGAAGCATCTACATCCTGCGGAACGCTGTCGCCCTGGGCCTCCAGAACCTCGATACCACACTGCTCCAGATGCCTGTGCTCGGCCCGCTGTATGAGGTGCTCCTGCGGAAAGAGACCTACCATCGGATCGATTCGCGCCTCTGCTATCTGGAGGTCGTGCCGACGCTTGTGAAGAAACTGGCCGAGGATGCCGCCGCCGCGAAGGGCGTGAAGCTGGTCCGCCAATACGAGCTGGCCCCGGTCTTGGGCGAACTGTATCGCCCATCTCCCTTGAGCCATGTTATTCCGGTGGCTCCGCCAGCCCAGCCACCCTTGCCCTGAGCCGGGATGCCCAGCATCCACGAACAGATCTCCGAACAGTTCGGCGCCCTGCATCGACGACTCAAGGGCTGGCAGGTGTTCCCCGAGCCGGTAACACCAGAACCGCCTTTTCAGCCGTTTTCCGGATATCGCCTGGCCCCGGTGGTAGACGATGGACGTGTGCAGACAGTAGGCAGTTCGCTCCTTGCGGGATTGAGCCGCTGGTTGGGCGGCAAGTCCCCAGCTTCGCCTGAACAACGAGTCGAGGAGGAAGAACCCACACCCACGCCACTTGTCCGCACCGACCTGATCGAGTTGCAGACCTCGTTGCCGGCCAACCTCAATTTGCCCCGCGAGGCCTTTGAGGCGTTTTTGTCCCAACTAGCGGCCTGCAGGGAACCGCTGAGCTTCGAACTGGTTGGGCAGCCCGAACAGATTCATGCCCAATTCACCCTGGCTCCGTCCGACGCTCCACTCGTCCGGCGGCAGTTGGGTGCGTATTTCCCCGAGGCCGTCTTCATTCCAACCCACGGCACGCTCGAAGTCTTTGCTCAGGAAGACCGCCATCATGCCATCGTCGAGTTTGGGTTGGCCCGCGAATGCCTGTTCCCACTCGCCGGCGGCGGCAAACTCGATCCGTTCATCGGACTCATCGCCGCCCTGGGCGAGCTGCGAGAGGATGAACGAGCGGTGTACCAGGTCCTGTTCCAACCATGTCGGAACCGGTGGGCAGACAGCCTTGTTCGTAGCGTCACAGATCAGGAGGGGCGTTCCCTTTTTGCAAACCGGCCCGAGTTTGCCGGTTTGGCCCGTGAGAAAGTCGCAGAGCCGCTCTACGCCGCCGTCGTCAGATTGGCCGCCACGAGCGACACGTTCGAAGGAGCTTGGGAAATCGTCCGGAACCTGGCCGGCGCCTTGCGGGTGTTTGCCCGACTGGACGGAAACGAACTGATTCCCCTCCACAACGACGAGTATCCCCACGAAGTCCACGGCGAGGATGTGATGCGTCGCCAGACCCGTCGGAGCGGAATGTTGCTTAGCACCGAGGAACTGATCGGCTTCGTGCATTTGCCTGGCGCGTCCATCCGTGCCGCCAAGTTCCGCCGACAAGCCACCAATTCCAAACCCGCTCCGCGAGGCGTCACGGGTTCCTTGGGCATTGCCTTGGGTGAGAACATTCACGCCGGCGAAACCCGCACAGTTCGACTGACGCCTGACCAGCGCACCCGCCATCTGCATGTCATTGGAGCCAGCGGCACCGGCAAGAGCACCTTCCTGGAATCGCTTCTGTCTCAGGACCTGGAGGCTGGCGAAGGGTTTGCTTTGTTTGACCCACACGGAGACCTTGTCGAGAAGGTGTTGGGCCGGATTCCCGAGCACCGGATCAAGGACGTGATCCTTGTCGATCCGTCGGATGAGACGGCATCCATTGGGTTCAACATCCTTTCAGCCCATTCTGACTTGGAGAAGACGCTGCTGGCTTCCGATCTTGTAAGCGTCTTCGCCCGTCTCTCGACGAGCTGGGGCGATCAAATGGAAGGAGTCCTGCGAAATGCAATTCTTGCGTTTCTGGAAAGCAGTCAAGGTGGCACCTTGTCGGACCTCCGGCGGTTCCTGCTCGACCCGAAGTATCGGGAACGGTTCCTCGCTACTGTCCAGGACCCGGACATCCAGTTTTACTGGCGCAAGGGGTTCGCCCAGCTCACCGGCAACAAGTCCATTGGGCCAGTGCTCACGCGTTTGGAAACCTTCCTCTCGCCCAAGCCGCTCCGCTACATGGTGGCGCAGCCGGTCAACCGGCTCGACTTCGCCGACATCCTCGATTCTGGGAAGATCTTCCTCGCCAAGCTGTCCCAAGGCGCCATCGGCAAGGAGAACGCCTACTTGTTGGGTTCATTGCTCATGGCGAAGTTCCAGCAGACCGCCATGGCCCGCCAAAGACAGGCGGCTCTAGCCCGCCGGGATTTCTTCATTTACCTCGACGAGTTCCAGAACTTTATCACGCCGAGCTTGGCCGAGATCTTGAGCGGCGCGCGGAAGTACCGGTTGGGTTTGGTGCTTGCCCACCAGGAGCTGCGGCAGCTTGAGCGCGACCGGGAAGTCGCGAGCGCCGTGCTCTCGAATCCCTACACCCGCGTGGTGTTCCGGGTCGGCGATGATGATGCCCGGAAGCTTGAGAACGGGTTCAGTTCATTCACCGCCCGCGACCTCCAAAACCTGGGCACGGGCGAGGCAGTGGCGCGGATTGAGCGGAGCGACTGCGACTTCAACCTCAGCATACCACTGCCTGAAGAACCCGATCCGAATCAGGCCGAAGCCCGCCGGGCGGAAGTTGTCGCTGCGTCCCGAAGCCGATACGCGACTCCTCGAGCCGAAATCGAGGTCGTCCTGCGGATCAAGTTCGACGAAGTAGCACCACCGGCAGTCCCGGAGCCGAAACCAGTTACCGGTTCAGAAAAGGAAGCGGTCCCAACAGTCGGTTCTTCCCCACAAAACCCGGATCCAGGGATTTCCGCCCCTATTCCTTCGCATGTTCCAACCGCCCAAGCGCTGGAGATTGCGGTACCGAAGCAGACGGCCGACCCGGGGCGCGGTGGAGAGCAGCACAAATCCATTCAGAAGCGGCTGAAAGAAGGCGCCGAGAAACTGGGGTACAGGGTCACCACCGAGAAGCCGGTGCTCGACCGTGCCGGCAGCGTGGACCTGGCTTTGGAACATCCACGCCGGTCCATCGCAGTTGAAATCACCGTCACCACGACCATCGACCACGAGGTCGGCAATGTGAGCAAGTGCCTGAAGGCGGGTTTTCCCTTCGTTGCCGTGGTCTCAAGCAGCGAGACCAAGCTCCGGCAGATCCAGGAAGCCATCGGTGGTGCCTTGGGACCGGAGCAGGCAGCGCGGGTTGGCTACTTTCTGCCCGATGCATTCCTTGCGCACTTGGAGAGACTGGCCAAGGAAGACGCCACCGTTACTCCGCCCCCACCCACCGAACAGGTCACCCGCGGCTACAAGGTGAAACGGTCCTCTCGAAAGCTCACGCCGGAGGAGCTCAAGGTCAAAGAAGCGGCGGCGCTTCGTTTGGTCGCTGAGGCGATGAAGGAAAAGCCGCCCAGAGGCGGCTGAAGGTCATCTGCGACATTCCTCAACGAACTGGGCAAAGGCCGGGTCCTGAAACGCCTTCGACTTTTCCCACACGGACTTTGGAATCGGCAGAGAGAAGAACCAGCGGATGTCTCGGGCGACGGCTTGCCGGGTACGAAACACCCCTTCATCCAAGGCCTGCCAAGTCGCGTTCAGGTGCAACAAGAGCAGGGTCATGAACAGAGCCTCTTCGTTGGTGACCGGACTCATGACCAGGTCGACGTCGGATTCCAGTATCCGCGCCAGCTCCGGCCGCACAAACAGTTGGCTCCAGATCTCTCGATGGGCGGCGGTCAGCTCGAGAAGATTGCCGATTCGGCGAGAGCTTTCGTCCTTCCGGAACGACAGGGTCGTGAAAGCGAGGCTTGCGATGAGTCCAAACGATCCGAGCAAGTCGAACCCGTGTTCACTGATCCAGTGCAGGACGATTTCCATTCCGCCATTCTACCATGGCGGAATCGGGCTGGTCACACCTGGTCGGGGATATCGCTTTTGGCGAGCACCAGAGTTTTCCGAGGGATCCACACCACCCGTTCGTCCGGTCCGCAGCCAACTGTCGGTGGGAACTTCCCTCGCGCCTGTTCCGTGATGTCGATGCCGATGACGGCGAAGTTGCCGTCATCGAGTTCAAGCAGGTCAGGACAGCCCGCCAAGGCGACGGTGCGCTGTCCGTTCAGGTGGGGATCGGGGCCAAGGCGTCGGGCAAACATGAGCGTAGTTCACTATAGGGAAATACGCTGTCAACTCCAATCCCCTGTAGCAGTGGCCCGTGCCGAATCCCCAGCGAGGACGCCAGTTGTGCCTCCGCGTTCTCGAGCTTCTCAACGAGGAGCGGAAACGGCGGAAGGTCACCAAGTATGCGCTCTCCCAGCGATCTGGGGTTTCCCCGCAGATGATCGGCTACATCGAGAAAGGTGAGCGCAATCCGACGTTGGAAGTCGTTTGCCGTTTGGCTGCCGCCTTGGAGGTCGATCTGTCGAAGCTGTTCCGGCAGGCCGAGAAAGACATCCCAGGACCGGTGGCAGAATAGCCACGGCTTCGGATTGAGACTCACTTCCTCACCAGCCGGTAGAATGGCCCCTCGACCCGGTATGGCGAGCAGGCCTCGATGATGCGCAGGCGAAGGCGGGTCAGATTGCGTTCTGGGCGCTCCTCGGCGTCCTGCATCGACGGACGGCTCACTTCCAATTGGCGCCCCACTTCCGCCTTCGACCGCCCCACCCGGGTGCGCAATTCCTTGGCCAAGGCCCCTAGTTCGGCCTCCGCATAGAACGACTTCTTCGCCATGCCCTGAGGATGTTGAAATGTTAGCTCAGACGCCATACATCTTCCTTGCGTTTCGGCGAGTGTTTGTGGCATGAACCCGTGGTAATGAAGGAGAAGATGCCTGCCGCCAGCATTTCCCAGCCCGAGAACCGCCGCGTTGGCATCTGGATTCGGGTGAGCACCGAGGAGCAGGCCAAAGGAGAGGCCCCCGAGCACCATCTGGAGCGCGCCAAGATGTATGCCACGGCCCGTGGCTGGAAGATCGTCGAGGTCTACGACCTCGCTGGCCAGTCCGGAAAGGCCGTCCGCGACCATCCCGAGGCCAAGCGGATGATGGCGGACGTGAAGCGCGGGCACATTCAGGCGCTGCTTTTCAGCAAGTTGGCGCGGCTGTCGCGAAATCTCCGCGAGGTACAGGATTTCGGTGACTTCTTCCGCGAGCAGAATGCCGACTTGGTCTCGTTAAACGAAAGCATCGACACCAGCACAGCTGGCGGACGCATGTTCTTCCATCTGCTTGGAGTTTTTGCCCAGTGGGAACGGGAGGAGATCACCGAGCGAGTCAACGCGTCGGTAGCCATCCGCGCCAAGTTGGGCCAGCCGATCAATGGTCAGGCTCCCTACGGCTACCAGTGGGTGGACAAAAAGCTCGTTCCCCACCCAAACGAGGCTCCCATCCGAGCCAAGGCCTACGAGTTGTTTCGGCAGCATCGTCGCAAGGGTACCGTGGCCAAGCTCCTGAACGCCTCCGGCTACCGCACCCGCCAGCAGAAACCGTGGACCGACGTCCATGTCCGCCGCGTCCTCATCGAGACCTCCGCTAAGGGTGTCTACTTCTTCAATCGGGTGCGGAAGAACGGCGATTGGAAAAGCGTCGAGAAACCTGAAAGCGAATGGGGCAAGGTAGTCTGCGACTCCATCGTCCCAGAGGCTCTCTGGAATGAGGTCAACCAGATCATCGAGGAGCAGGGCAAGGTCAACCGCTTCCCCGGCAAGCTTCCCGCGCATACCTTCAGCAATCTCGCGTGGTGCGCTTGCGGCGGGAAGATGTACGTCCGCAGCAACAACCCGAAGTACGTCTGCGTGAAGTGCCAAAACAAGATCCCCATCGTGGACCTCGAGGCGATATTCCATGAGGAACTGTCCGCGTTTTTCACCAGCCCGGAGAAGATCGCCACGCATTTGGTGGAGGCCAACCAGAACCTCGCCGACAAGGAGCGGTTGCTTGCGACCCACCAACTGGCCATCCAACAGGTTCGGGAAGAGATGAACCGGACCCACCGACTCTATCTCGATGGCCAGGTCAGCTCGCAGGGCTTCGGCGACTTCTACAAGCCCGCCGAAGAGCGCCTCAACCAGCTGACACGAGAGCTTCCAAAGCTCCAGGCCGAGGTGGGCTACCTCAAGGTCAACACCCTGTCGGCCGACGCCGTGCTCTCCGAAGCCCGCGCGCTTTATTCCCGCTGGCCCACGCTGCCGGTTGATGAGCGCCGGAAGATCGCCGAAAGCCTCTGCGAACGCCTCACCATCGGGGTGGGTGAAATCGACATAACCCTCACTTATCTACCTACTTCTGAAGAACTGACAAAAAACCAACAGCAGTTGTAGGAGACGACGTAAGGAGTCTCAGCCCCACCGGCTGCCGCTGCGCCAGTAACCGCTTTCCTTCGGGCCAAGGCGGGCTTCGACTCCACCCAGTCCGCACTGTCATGAGAACCCCGTTCCAAGACCCCCAATGGGGGCCCTTCCGTCTGGGTGCACTGAAGATTCTGGTCCGGGCGTTCCTGGTCTTCGGCCTTTCCGCTGGCGCCCGTGCGACCGCACAGGGGTTGGTGAACGTGAACAACCGCGGGCTGACTCCGGCCCAGTTGGTGACCTTTCCGGACGGAAGTCCCGTGGTCGGCAACAACTTCGTCGCGCAGATCGTCTATGGTCCGGATTCCGGTTCGCCGACCAACAAGCTGGGGGATCCGATGCCGTTCCGGGTTTCGACGACGGCATTTCCCGGTACTTGGAACCCCGGAGCCGCCAGCGTCCGTACGTTGAACGGTTTCCTGCCAGGCCAAGTCGTCTCAATGCAGGTCTGGGTATGGGATTCCGCGAGTTTCTCCGAACTTGGGATAGCCCAAGAGGCCTACCGACGGATCATGGAGACGGGTATTGTGAGTTGGGGATGTCGGAACGGTAATGATGTCGGGTTTTCCTCGGTCTTCACCCAGGTCGTCGGGACGTCGGACGATCCCTCTAGCCAACAGCTTTCCAACTTCCGGGGGTTCACCATGAACGTGAACACAGTCTGGATCTGGCCCGGGTCCTACATCTCCGATGAACTCGGTGGCCGGTGGCTCCGGACGGTTGAGACCACGGAGGACGCATCGTCTTTGACTGTGGATCTGATGGCGATCCCCCCTCGCCGCGAATTTCCATTCCTGGAGAATCAGCCCGTTGAATTCCCGCCCGACGCTATGGGCGACGAGCCGATCGGAGCGGCGGTCCGGCGTGTGACCACGGGCAACCCGATGTCGCTCACGGGGCCCTCCACAGGGTGGCCCCTCCCGCAGGTCTTCGTCCCGGGATCCACGGAATCGGTCGCCTTGGCGAACGACCAATCGGCCGTGGAGACTTCGCTGGTCTCCGTGGAGGGCACCATTGACCGAATGAAAGTCCGGTTGAAGCGCCCCTTCGTTGGGCGTGTCGAGCTGGAGATGCGCTATCCCTTGCAGGATCCGCCGATGGGCGGCGGCTGCCGGTCGTATCCGCGCAGGATCGTCGTGGACGTGAAGCCGTCGGCCTCGCGTCCGGTGTCCCGTGTGTCCCTCTCCCCCGAGACTCGGTCTGCCCTGAAACTTCGGCTCGAAAGCGGTCGGAGCCATGCGCTTCAGAAGTCCTATGACCTGACATCCTGGCAGAGGGTGGCCGACTACGAGGTGGGCTTCCCAATGTGCGTCCCCCTTTCGCCGCCCAATTGTGGGACCCAGGAAGATCCCGACGACGTGAGGCGTTTCGCCGACTTCGAGCTTCCGCTAAGCCAGTGGCACGATCCGGCCGATTCCCGCCCGGTCTTCTTCCGGGTGCTGAGCCGATGAGGGGCGACCTGGATCCGGGGGCCGTGGATCCGGCGAAGGGGGACGGAGTTGGACCGCGGCCTGGCGGCCGCGGCAACGAACGACGGGCCACGGACAACGGACAACAAACCACGGCCAT
>JAIXUV010000394.1 GCA_027483345.1 Verrucomicrobiales bacterium
CGCGGACTTCAGCTAAAGACCCGCCTCCCCCAGCGATCCGCACCCGTAGCTCAGCTGGATAGAGCGTTGCCCTCCGAAGGCAAAGGTCACACGTTCGAATCGTGTCGGGTGCGCCATTCGCAAGTGAAAAGTGCTGATGGATCAAGGGGATTGGCTGCGGCTGGGGCCGTTGACCCTGACTTTCACCCCAACACCGCATCGCTTTCGAGTCTTGTCAGACTTTGAGGGCATCCGGCTTCAACTGAAGCCCCAGATCGATTCCGTTCCTGAGAGAAGCTGGCAGGCTCGGGCACTGTTTGAGGCGGTCGGGTCCGAGCATATCGGCGACGCGGCGTTGAAGGGACACTGGCACGCGCATTCGCGCACCCTGCAGCGCGTTGAACAGCGCGTCGGCTAGGCGGCGGATGCCGGGCTTGTGAGGGGGTCATGGAATCGCGTCCGCGACAGGCGCCGAGTCTGACGCCTCGATTCCATATCGCGCTCCATCAACTCAGGAGCTGCCGATGCGCTCGGAACCTCTCCCTACTCTCATGTCCATCCAGGCCTTCTGCGCCTGGTCTTCGCTGGGCCGTACGAAGGTCTACGACGAGATCAAACAGCAGCGCTTGCGCTCCATCCGCATCGGCGGTCGCCGCCTGATCGCCCGCGCCGACGCGGAAGCCTGGCTGGAGCAGTACGCCAATGCGTGATCACGACGTCCGAGCCCTTGTCGACGGCGTGGTCACCGCTCGATTGTTCCCGCTGCTCCACGCCTATCTGACCTCCGCCGAGATCCTGACGGAAGACGTCCGCTGGGCCATCATTGCGGAGTTCAACGACTACTATGTCGGCGACATTGAGCCGGAAGATATCATTGACGAGGTCGAGCTATGAGCCGGCGCAAGCAGAAGGGCCCGCTCAAGCGGCCGGGTGACTCTCCCGCCATGACCGAGGCGATCAGCTGGTTCCTGGACCGGGGGATGGCCGTCGAGCGGGTATCGCTCGTCCAACTGAAATTCCGCGACCTGAACTACTACCCAAATTCGGGGGCGATGAATCGTGATCAGTCGCCTCGCATGAACGGGGTGGGCCTGGTCGCGTTGGCAGAGGTGATCGACGAGATGGAGGGGCCCAAGGAGGCCAACGTGGTGCGGATCGATTTTGGCTAGACCATCCCGCGCTCGAAAGCATTTTCAAGCATTTGACGATGTGGCAATTTTGCGGAGAGGCGACCGAGACAACCACGACCTCCTCCTTCACCTTCTCCTCCTCCATCACCACCTTGCCAATTACACCTTGGCTACCTTCTCCTTCCCCATTCCCAATAATCCATAGCCATGCCCGGCAGGATCAGGACCACTATCTGGTCCGACCGCCGCGGCGGGGACCATTGGAACTTCGGTCCTGCCGACGCGGCAGGGGGAAGGCCTTGGTCGAGCCTGTCCCGATCCAAGGTCCCCGGCGTACCAGTCGCCTCTGAAATGCGCTGCTAAATCGGGAGCTTGAAAGGCCACGCTTCCGTTTCTGTCTGACTCCGGGCCTCAAGAAGCCGCCCCAGGTCAGAACTGGAATTGCCGCAGGAGGGCGACGACCCGCCGACGCTGTCGAGATACCAGCGATAGAAGCCGTCGCCGAACAGGTCGCGGGCGGACTGATCCGGGTCCAGGTCAAGAGCAGGGCCGCCGCCGACGCGCCACGCCAGCTGTGCTGCCTTGTCCAGGTCGCGCGAAACGCCGAACCGCTTCACGAGCACCTCGCCCTGGGGTCGGTTAGGGAGCTTGGCGTAGGAGCTGAAGCGGACGAACTCGAAGCCCGTGTGGGCGTTCCGCAGCGCCGCCTTCGGCGTGAGGCCTTTGAACAAGTACTTGAACATCCGCCACTGACGGATGGTGCTGACCGTCGATCGGCCGGTGAGCTTCACCGTCTTCTGCCCAGGCGTTGTGTCGACCGAAGCCTTGCACGCCGTTTCGACGGCCCGCTCCGCGTAGCACTTGAAGTCCTGGCGCAGCTCCCCGGGAACCGAGATCAACAGGTGGGTGTGCAGGCCCCGGCGGCCGCTGTTTTCCAGCACCCAGAGCAGGGCCGGCCAGTAGCCGCGATTGAGGAACCACTTCCTGAACAGCTCCAACACCTTCTGCTGAAGGCCAGCGATCGTGTGGTGGTCGCGGAAGCCCATCGTGGACCAGGTGATCGTCAGATGGTTGTCCAGCACCCGACCGCGATAGTTCGCCAGCGCCACGGCGCTGTAGGCGCGCTTGAGCTGATCCAGCGCGAGGTGGTCGGACGCGCCGTACTTCTCCCACGCCATGGCGTGCGCGCGTTCTGAGTGACCTCCAATGGCGCGGGCCAAGTCGCTATATGGTCCGATACCGGGGGTGTAGCTCCAGTCGACTTCATCGTCGTCGAACCGGTCAAACTCGCCAGCGTAGTGGAGGTGTTTGTTCCAGGCCTCGGCGCTGGAATAGTCGTCTCGGGTGAGGGGGCGTTCGTTGCGTTCGATCACTTGGCAGGCTCCTGCACAGGGGTTAAGTGCAGGAGCTGGGCTCTGATCAGGCTGAGAACGGCGCCCCTGCCCAATATATGGTTCTGGCGAGCGTTTTCTCGCAGCTGTCCGGCGGCTGTTGGCGTTGATTTCGAGGCACCTGTGGCCGGATTGCCACGATCTGAGCCCCCTAAGTGCTAATCCGGCTAATCCGGCTGCCCGTTCGCTGAACCACTCGCGTCCAACCACGCGAGAACCTCAGCATGAACATCGACCAGGCCGAGCGCCTGCCGCTGGTCCCGGAAGCGACGCTCCGGGCCCACAAGGTCTTCTTCCCGACCGACACCCGGTTCCGGTCCTGCGCCCGGCTTCAGCAGGCGCTCTGGCGGGAGCGCAACGGCGTGCCGATCGGCGCGTCCATCGGTATCGACACCAAGAAGAAGCAGTACGGCCACCTGATCGCGGCCGGCGCGGCGGCGGCCGGGGCTAACTTCATTAGCCCGCTCGTTCATCGCGTGGTCTATCGCGAGCTGCGGTACCGCGAGCCGGGGGCGCTCATCGACGACAACCGGCTCTACAGGAATCTGCTCGCCTCGATGCCGATGGCCATGAACCTGTTCGGCCCGATGAAGGCGGACAACGAACTGGCCGAGCGCTGGGTCGCCGAGTGCTTCCCCGACCTGGCCGGCGCGGTTTGCAACGTACAGTTCGAGCACAGCCCCGGCCGCGGCGACCCGCGCTTCACGGCCGACGGCACCGCCTTCGACGTCTTCATCAGCCTGCGCCGCCCGGACGGGACCAAGGCCTTCCTGGCTATCGAGGTGAAGTTCAGCGAGGGCATGACGGAGCCGGAAGCGCGGCCCCGCGAGCGCTACGACGAGCTCTCCGCGTCCTGCGGCCTCTTCATCGACGGCGACGACCCGGCCCTGCGGAAGAACCCGTTCCAGCAGCTCTGGCGGCAGCACATGCTGGCGCAGTCCATCGTCGGCTCAGGCCTCTACGACGCGGGGCGGGTGGTCGTCATCGCGCCATCCCTCAACACCGACGTCCAACGGGCGGTCACCCGCTATCAGAAGCTTCTCACCTCCGGCGAAGGTCTGGTCGGCTTCCAGTCGGTCTCCCTGGAGGAGGCGGTCCATGCGGTCGCGCTGGCCGGCGACACTGAACACGCTCGGGCGCTGGCGCTGCGCTACACCGACTACAGCGAGGTCCATGCGCTGATCTAGGCGGCCAGAGGCGAGCTTGGCCGCAAGGTCAGGACTCGCCGTCCGGCTGGACCAGATCGACGTGGGACACCCCGAGCGCTTGCGAAAGTTCGTAGAGCGTGACGATTGAGGGGTTCCGGCGGCCTCGCTCCAAGTCCGACAGGTACTGCTGCGAGAAGCCGGAAACCTCGGCCAAGGTCTCCTGCGTGAGGCCCTTGTCCTTCCTGATCCGCCTGACATTCCGGCCCACGAGCCGCCGCATATCCATGCGGGCACCGTCGGCGCAGTCGGCCCTTTGAGTTTATCATCGATAATATGTATTTCTGCTCTGTCTCAGGGAGGGAAGCTATGCGTGGGATCTTGGTTCTAGCAGCGGCAGCGATTTGGCTGGCGGCCTGCTCCCCCGAGGGAGCCAGTCCCTCGCAGGATACCGGGGGCTCCCAATCGGCCGCGTCCGCCCCGCAGGAGGCAGCGCCGCTGACGATCAAGGGGCTAACCCTCGGCATGACGGTCGATCAGATGAACGCTGTGGCCCAAGCCAACGCCTGGGACCCTTTCAGCTTCACGCGCTCGGCAGTTCATCGGTCGGCCGCCGGCATCAAGGCGGGCGATGCCTACTTCGGTCAGGTCGTCGTCGATGACGCGACCGGCCTATTCTACTTCGAGCTCAACACCACGGCATTCGGCGCGAGGGACCTGTCCTTCCAAGCCTTCGTCGAGCAACTCCAGGCGAACTATCAGATCGGCGAACTCGCCCCGACCCACAATTTCGGGGACTGCGGTCGATGGGAAGGCAAGGGCCCGGCAGGCGAGACTGTCGCCGTCAGCAACTGCGGGGCCTGGAGCGTTCAGGTGACGGCGAGCGTCGAGCAGACCGGCGCGAACTTCAACTGAGGCAAGTCGGCGGCGGCGTTTGTGAACAACGCCCATGTCGATCCTATCCTACGATGTCGCCGCCATGCTCCGCGCCAATGGCCTGCTCCAGAAGACGGTCAAGGGCACGCGCCGGGAGATGGATTTCCACCCGGTCGTGAAGCTTCATGTGCCGGGGACCAGCGCGGTCTGGCTGCTGACCGAGATCGATCCGGACGAGCCTGACATCGCTTTCGGCCTGGCCGATCTCGGCATGGGCTTTCCGGAGATGGGCAGCGTCAGTCTCGGGGAACTGGAAGCTGTCGGCGCCCAGCTTGGCTTCGAGGTGGAGGCGGACCACACGTTCGTCGCGGATCGGCCGCTGTCGGCCTACGCCCGCGAAGCTCGACAACTGGGCCGCATCGGCGCCTAGACGAAGATGGTGCCGATCCCGCCCGAAACCTTTGAGACCGTCTGGTGCGGCATCTCCTTGGTCATCCGCTACGAGTGCCGGTGGCTCGATAGCGAAGCGACGAATGTCGCCCACCTCCAGATTGAGAGCGTAGCGCGCGAGCGCCTGCCGATCACCGAGACCGGCTACCGCTCGCACTTCCTCCTGGCCGCGGAAGTCGAAGAAGCCGGCGGGCCGGTCGCCTACGCTACAACCTGGCTCGACGACATGGCCCGGTCCCGCGAGTGGAAGCGCTATGCGGAGGTCTCGCGGCAACTCTCGCTGTTCTGACTAGGCGCGTCGCCTCCTCCCCGGCGGAGCAGTGAAGTGCGGGCGCGGGGTCCGTCTTTCGGAGGGCGCTGTAGAAAGAACGCCGCCGCCGAGAGCCGCGCCCGGAACGAAAGACGCCCGCGCCGTTGCCGACGCGGGCGTCCCCTAGTTGGCGCTCGCTACCCCGTTACGGGCAGCAGGGCGATCCGCCACTGCAGCAGGCCGCGAGGACCTCGCAGCAGCTGGAAACGGCCTGGATGACCGTGTCCGGCGAGGCCGCGAAAGCCGCGCCGGCGGAGCCGAGCAGCAGCAGGGTGGCGGTGAGAACGATACGTTTCATAGCGATGGTCCTTGTTGAATTGATGGATGGTCTTGGCTCTCAGACCCCCCATCGGGGAGGCGGCACGGCAGGATCGACCTCGATCCCATCGAGCGTCCGCAGCTCTGTTTCGAAGAAGATCTCGTAGGCGACGCGCACCGGCACAGTGAGCTGCGGCCCTACCTGCGGCGCAAGCCGGCAGCCAACTGCACAGTCCAGCTTCGATGGAGGCGCGCCCTGTCCCTGATGATCGCTACTTTCCATGGGCGCCATCATCATGGCTTCGCAATCCGGGCTCTGCGCCTGCGCCACGCAGAGCGGTGCGGCAAACAGCACCAGCACGCTGACGATCCCGAGCAGGAGACGCATGAAAGCACCGCCGATTGAGCGGTGCTTCGTAGAAGCAGACAGGAGTCTCGGCTGGCGCATCAGATCACCGGCTCATGTTTCGGCTCGGCGGGCGGTTTGCGCAAGAAGGGATCGTGCGCACGCATCCAGTTTCGGGCCGGGCGCTCGACCAGGTGGTAGGTCGCGATGGAGGCGAGCAGAGTCGCCGCAAAGACGCCGATCCAGGCTACCCACGCCGCCACGCCGGTAAGGTTCGGCGCGATCCGGTCCAGGGCGTGGAAGTAGGCGATGTCGACCGGCAGATGGGTCATGTAGACCGAGTAGGAGACCTCGCCGAGATAAACGAGTGCCGCTGCGCCAAGAAGGCCGCGCGCGTTTGTCTTCGAAGCCTCGGCCAGCGAGAAAATCAGCAGGCCGAAAGCCGGCCAGATCGCGGCGTCGCTCCAGTGCAGGCTGGAGCCGACCGCGATCCATAGCGTGGCGAGGCCCGCGCCGATCAGGGACGCGAAGCGGGGTAGTGCGACGGTGCGGCCGAGCTGGTAAAGCGACGCGCCGAACAGGAAGGCCGGGACGATGCGGATGAAGCCGAGCCGCGTCACTTCGGAGAGCGGCAGGCAGCTCGACTCCACGCTCCAGAACATGACGAAGAACAGGCCGAGTGAGAGCGCGACCGCGAGCCAGGCTAAGCGGCGCAGCGCCAGTACGAGCACCGCAGCGATCGGGAAAATCAGATAGGCGAACCACTCCGCCGAGATCGACCAGGAGGGGAAGTTCCATTGCACTGAGGGCGTCGTGCCCCAGGCGTGAATCATCAGAAGATGCTGGGGCAACACCTTCGGGTCAAAGGCGACGGGATCGAAGCGGGCGCCCATCTTCATCGCCACCAGCCAGATGCCGATAGTGGCCGCCAGCGTCACCACATGCACCGGGTAGATGCGCGAGAGGCGCGCCCAGAGGAACGAGCCGTAGTTGAAGCGCTTCTCCGCGACCCGACCAAGGTAGACGTGGCTGAGGATGAAGCCCGAGAGGATGAAGAAGAGATCGACGCCCAGATAGCCCTTGGCGACGAAACCCAGCCGATCAACGTCAAGGCCCAGATGGTCCCGGAAGTGATAGACCAGCACCCACAACGCGGCCGCAATTCGTAGGGACGTCAACGGTCGGATGTCGTTCGGATACATGCGCGCCCCCGAGCAGAGGGCGAGATCGGCAATAGCCCTCCAAGGGCTATACGCCGCTCGCGCGGGCATCCCTCATGGGCGACGCCCGCGCGCCGGTCCTACAGGCGAACCGCCCTCAGCCTCAGGGCATTGCCGATGACGCTGACCGAGGAGAGCGCCATGGCCGCCGCCGCTATGGCCGGCGAGAGCAGCAGGCCAAAGACCGGGTAGAGGACGCCCGCCGCGATGGGCACGCCGCCGACGTTGTAGATGAAGGCGAACACCAGATTCTGCCGGATATTGCGCATGACGGCGCGGGAAAGCGTCCGCGCCTTCAGGATCCCCGTCAGGTCACCCCTCAACAGGGTCACGCCGGCGCTCTCGATGGCGACGTCAGCGCCCGCTCCCATGGCGATGCCGACATCGGCCGCCGCCAGGGCTGGTGCGTCATTGACGCCATCCCCGGCCATCGCCACCACCCGGCCCTCACCGCGAAGGCGCTGGACAACCGAGGCCTTGTCCTGGGGCAGGACCTCCGCCGCCACTTCGGTGATCCCGAGGTGATCGGCCACCGCGCGTGCCGTGGTCTCGTTGTCGCCGGTCATCATGACGATGCGAAGACCGGCGGCCTTCAGTTCGTCGATCGTCGCTCGGGCGTTGGCCTTGATCGGATCGGCGATGCCGATGAGGCCGCCGAGCGCGCCGTCCAGGGCGACGAAGACCACCGTCGCACCCTGCCGGCGCAGTGCGTCCGCGTCGGCCTCCAGCGGCGCGATGTCCGCGCCCTGCTCCAGGACGAACGACCGACTGCCGATGGCGATCTTGCGGCCGTCCACCACGCCGACCACGCCGCGACCGACCGGGGAGTCGAAGTCGGTCGCCTCCGCGAGAGTGACGTTCTCATCCTTCGCCGCCCGCAGGATGGCGTCGGCGAGAGGGTGTTCGCTGCCCCGCTCAAGGCTGGCGGCCAGGCGGAGCAGCTCAAGCCGATCGAGGCCGGCCACGGGCTGCAGAGCCGTCACCGCCGGACGCCCTTCGGTGAGGGTGCCCGTCTTGTCGACGACCAGGGTATCGACCTTCTCGAAGCGTTCGAGGGCCTCGGCGTTCTTGATCAGCACGCCGGCTTGGGCGCCCCGACCGACGCCGACCATGATCGAGATCGGCGTGGCCAGACCCAGCGCACAGGGACAGGCGATGATCAGCACCGACACGGCGGCCACCAGCGCGTAGCTGAGCCGGGGATCAGGCCCGACGACCGCCCATGCGACGAAGGCGAGTGCGGCCACCAGGATCACCGCCGGCACGAACCAGCCGGAGACCTGGTCGGCCAGCCGCTGGATCGGCGCGCGGCTGCGCTGGGCCTGGGCGACCATCTGCACGATCTGCGACAGCAGGGTGTCGGCGCCCACCTTATCGGCCCGCATGACGAACGACCCGGTCTTGTTGATCGCCCCGCCGATGACGGCCTCGCCGACCGTGCGGGTGACCGGCATGGACTCGCCCGTGACCATCGACTCGTCGAGCGCGGCACGGCCCTCGACAATCTCGCCATCGACCGGGACCTTTTCGCCCGGGCGCACCCGCAGGCGATCCCCGACGACGATCAGATCCAGGGTGGCTTCCTCGTCCGTTCCATCAGGGCGGATGCGCCGGGCCGTCTTGGGCGCCATGTCGAGCAGGGCCTTCAAGGCCCCGGAGGTCCGTTCACGCGCGCCCAGTTCCAGCACCTGGCCGAGCAGCACCAGGGCGGTGATCACCGCAGCCGCTTCGAAGTAGACGGGCACGCTGCCATCGCTGTTGCGGAAGGCGTCGGGGAAGATTTGCGGGACCGAGACCGCGACCACGCTGTACAGCCACGCCACGCCCACGCCCATGGCGATGAGCGTGAACATGTTGAGGTTGCGGGTCTTGAGCGAGGCCCAGCCCCGCTCGAAGAACGGCCAGCCGGCCCAGAGCACGACGGGCGTTGCGAGCGCGAACTGAATCCAGTTCGACCACTGGCCGGGCAGGTAGTGATGCAGGTCGAAGAGGTGACCGCCCATCTCCAGAACGAACACCGGGAGGCTCAGCGCGACCGCCACCCAGAAGCGGCGCGTCATGTCAGCAAGCTCGGGATTGGGACCGCTGTCGGCTGTGATCGTCTCCGGCTCCAGCGCCATGCCGCAGATCGGACATGAGCCCGGACCGACCTGGCGGATCTCCGGGTGCATGGGGCAGGTGTAGATCGTTCCTGGAGGAGCGGGCGGGTTTTCGGCGCCATCCTTCGAGAGATACTTCCCGGGGTCGGCGGTGAATTTCGTACGGCAACCGGCGGAGCAGAAATGGAACGCCTCGCCGTTGTGCTCGGCGTGATGCGGGGTTGTCACCGGATCGACGCTCATGCCGCAGACAGGATCGGTCACGGTGTTCGCCGACTTTGGCTTCCCTCCACAGCAGCTGTGGCCCTCTTGAGCGCCGTGTTGATGGTCGTGTTGCTTATGAACGCTCACGCCAGCCTCCTTTTCGATAGTGGCTTCAAGATACCCCCAGGGGGCATCTGATGGCTTCGACGTATACCCCCGTAGGGTACTTGTCAATTACCCCGCGGGGGTATAACTCTGCGGGTCAGGAGGCTGTCCATGCACCGCACGAACAAGACTAATCTTCAGAACCGGCTCAGTCGCATCGAAGGCCAGGTGCGCGGAATCGGACGGATGGTTGAAGAGGACCGCTACTGCATCGACATCCTCACCCAGCTCACGGCGGTGCGCGCGGCGCTCAGCAAGGTGGAACATGAACTCCTGAGAGAGCACATCGATCACTGCGTTGGCGCGGCCTTCGCCACGGGCGACGCCGTGGAGCAGCGCGCCAAGGCCGATGAGCTGGTGACGCTCCTGCAACGGTCGTTGCGATGACCAAGGCGTCTTCTATCTACGCGCTCGGCCTGCCCTGCCCTCGCGCGCGTGAGGGATCACCCGTCTGGGTGCGTATCGTCAAAGGGGTGCGGGAGGTGCGCCGCTTCATGGATATGCTCGAACAATCACTGCGCTCACTACGCGCCTCCACCGGCGCGCCGGCGCTGGACGGTCTGGAAGACAGTGTCTGGAGTCGCATCCGGGCGGCGCGCGCCGATGCCGTGCTGGAGCGCCGGTGGCGCAAAGGGCAGATGCTTGCCGCATCGTTCGCGCTGGTGACGGGCATAGCGTTCGGCGGGGCTGAAGCCGCCGCCCTCCTGCGCACGCAGCAGCCGGCCGCGGCCTTGACCACGACCACGCTCGCGCCCTCTGAACTTCTGGAGGGACGGGGATGACACCCGGTCTCCGCAATCTCCTGATCACGATAGCGCTCGTCGTGGTCGCGGCCGGCGGCGGCGCGTGGCTCTGCGCGCGCTATGTCGTGACCCACCACGCCCAGGGCCCGTCGCTGCACGACATGGTCCACAAAGGCCTCGACCTCACGTCCGACCAGTCACGTCGGCTCGATGAAATTGAGAAAACCTATGCCGTGGAGCGCGGGCGCCTGGAGAATGAGGTTCGCGCCGCCAATCGCGAGTTGGCGACCGCCATCCGGAAGGGCGAAAAGGACTCTCCCGAGCTCAACGCGGCCATCGACCATTTGCATATGGCCATGGGGGCGCTGCAGAAGGCCACGATCGGGCATGTCTTCGACATGCGCGCCGTCCTCACGCCGCAGCAGGCGAAGACATTCGACGCCGAGATCACCTCGGCGCTTACCGAAGAGGGACGGTGAGCGCGGCTTCAGAGCCGCTAGATTCCGAGCTTGCCGCCAGCGCGGTCGCGGGCGACGAGCGCGCATTCTCGTCGCTGATGCACCGGCACAAGGACGGGCTGTACCGCTTCATTCGCCGCTACACAGGCGATGCGGAGGAGGCATACGACCTACTGCAAGAGAGCTTCACCGCCGCCTGGTCGGCGCTGAAGCGCTACGACCGGACGCGTTCCTTCCCGACATGGCTGCGCCGCATCGCGCTCAACAAGTGCCGGGACTGGTCGCGGCGCAGGGCGGTCCGCCGCTGGCTCACCCGCAACGAAGGTCTCGACAGCTGGACCGGCCAGAACCTGGCCGCGGACGAGCCCTCGCCCGAAACGAACGTCTCCGATCAGGAACAGCTGTCGCGCCTTGATCGCGCCATTGCGAACCTGCCGGCCGGGCTCAAGGAGCCGCTGATCCTCACCGCGCTCGAAGGCCTGTCGCAGGATGACGCCGGCAGGCTGCTCGGGCTGAGCGCCAAGGCGGTTGAGGTGCGGATCTACCGCGCGCGAAAGGCGCTTTCTTCCGCCTTGTCGCTTGGCGACGCCTAGGGTCTAGGTGGCCGGGGCGGCGCGCGACGACCAGTGGATATGAGCGATGCGCCAGCCCCCCTTGGCCTTCTTCAGGACCATCGTCTCAGTGGTCAGACGATCGACCCTTTTGCCGTCGTAAGTCCCGGTCGTGCGTCCCTGCGTGAGCACCCAGGCGACGGCGCCCTGCACGGTCGAGCGGCGGCTCGTGATCGTATCCGTCATCCCCTGGCTGTAGGCGATGTCGCCGGGGAGATGAGCCTCGACATATTCGGCCTTGGAGGACTCTGCGCCCCCTTGCTCGAAGATCACCGCGTCATCGAGCAGAAAGTCCGCGACCCCTGCTGCATCACTGCGTCCCATGGCGGCGTGGAAGGCATCGACCACGAGGACAGGCGCGCTTTGCGAAGCGGCCGCGGCCACCGCGGGCACAGTAGTGGTGGCGAGTGAAGAAGCGGCGAGAGCGATGCTCAAGGCCAGAACGCGAAGCGACATGGTTTCCCCCAATGTGTGAGTGCGAACTAAGGGTGGTGGGTGAAGACGGCGGTCGTGCCGTCTCTCTTCACGAGCAGCACGTCGTAGGGCTCGCGCGATCCGTCCGGCATTTCCATGCCGGGCGAACCAATCGGCATGCCCGGGACAGCGAGGCCGCTGGCCTTTGGCGCTTCCCTGAGCAGACGCTTGATGTCGTCGGCCGGTACGTGACCTTCAATGAGGTAGGGGCCGATCACGCCGGTGTGGCAGGAGCCGTCTTCGGGCCGCAGCCCGTAACGTGACTGCAGCGCCGTGCGGTCCGCGCTCGCCACGACTGTCGCGGCGAACCCCGCCTTCCTGAGATGCTCCACCCACACCGTGCAGCAGCCGCAGCCAGGATCCTTGTAGACCGTGATCGCCAGCGAAGCCGCGCTTGCGGGCTTGCAGGACGCGAGCAGAAGCCCGGCCGGCAACGCCAGGAAAATCCGGCGTGTGGTCAGAACCATGTGCGCAGCCCGATCACGACGCTGGTCTCGGTGTCCTCTTCGCCGGCCGCCGTCGCATAGTCCGCGGTCCCCCCGAATTTACGCCCGAAGGTCACGCCGACGTAGGGCGAGAACTCGCGGGTCACCTGGTAGCGAAGCCGCAGGCCAAGTTCGAGGTCGGTGACGCCCGAGCCGATGTCGAGCTCCGGTATATCCTGCGCGGAGAGGTTCACTTCCGCGCCGGGTTGCAGGATCAGCCGCTGCGTCAGGCGCAGATCGTAGCTACCCTCAAGCCGGACAAACGCTTCGCCTTTGTGCGAGAGGAACAACGCCCCCTCCGTCTCGAACCAGTAGGGCGCGAGACCCTCGACGCCGACCGTCGCGTACGTCCGCTTCGGGCCGTCCTGGAGGTCCTGCCGCAGGCCCGCCTGCAGATCGAAGTAGGGCGAGATCGCCCGCGAATAGAGCAACTGGACTTCGGCCTCCTCGAGATCGCCGCCAGAGCCCTCGCCTTCCGATTTCAGCACCAGGCGTCTTTCGTCGCCACCCCACCAGGCCTCGCCGCTCCAGGCGAAGCCCTCCTCGCCGTCGCCGCCCCGCCACTCGATCTGGTCGACAAGCACCATCCAGGCGCCGGCGCCGCCGTGTTCCACCCGGAGCTGGTCTCGCGAGGGCTGCATCGCGGCCGGACCGAAGATGGCGTCGGCCGGATGGTCGGTCGGGGCGGGCGGCGGAGGCTCGCTGCCGACTTCATCGTCCACTTCGCCGTGCGCGCTGTGGTCCATGCCTTCCATTCCCGACATGCCGCCCATGTCTCCCGTCGGGGCGTCCCCGGCCGGCAGTTCGGTCGGCCAGTCCATCGCCGGCATGGCGTCGTCTTCCGGCGCGCGCTCCGGCGCCGGCGCGGGTGTGGGAACCGCGGCTGCGGGCTTGGGCTGCGCCGGCATCGGATGGTGGGGGTGGTGCTGCGCGAAGGCCGGCGTTGCGAACACCAGGCCCAGAGCGGTCAGACAGGCGGCGCGGATCATCGGGCCGCCTCCGCCATCGGGCGCACGCTCACCACGCGGAACATGCCCGCGTGCATGTGGTAGAGCATGTGGCAGTGGAACGCCCAGTCGCCCGGCGCATCTGCGGTGAGGTCGAAGGTGACCTTGCCACCTGGCGCGACGTTCACGGTGTGCTTTCGCGGATGTCTGCCTTTGGGTCCGGTGAGCAGCTCGAAGAAATGTCCGTGAAGATGGATCGGGTGGGCCATCATCGAGTCGTTCACGAGCGTCACGCGGACCCGTTCGTTCAGGCGGAACGGGATCGGTTCGGTCACCTCCGAGAACTTCTCCCCGTCGAACGACCACATGAAGCGTTCCATGTTGCCGGTCAGGTGCAATTCCAGCGCCCGGGACGGCGTGCGCGTATCGGGGTTGGGGTCGAGGGCTTCAAGGTCCGTGTAGACCAGCACCTTGTGGCCGACGTCCTCGAGACCCTGACCCGGCTCGCCGGTGCGGTCCATCGGCATGGGTGAAATGGTCTGGACGCCGGGCCCCATCTTCACCTGGGGTGCGTTGTCCGGATTGCGCATCGACATGTCCATGCCGGACATATCCATCTGCATGCCGCCGTCCGGCCCGTGGTCCATGCCCTCCATGCCGGCCATCGGACCGTGCATGGACATGTCCATCCCCATGTCCTTCATGGTTGCGAGCGGGCGTTCCCGCAGAGGCGGAACAGCGGCCGCCATGCCCGGGCGCGGCGCCAGCGTGGCCCGGCCCATGCCGGAGCGGTCGACGGCCTCGGCGACCAGTGTGAAGGCCTTATCCTCGGTCGGCTGCACGACGACGTCGTAGGTCTCGGCGACCGAGATCTGGAATTCCTCCACATCGACCGGCTTCACATTCAGGCCGTCCGCCTGGACGACCTTCATCGACAGGCCCGGAATGCGGACGTTGAAGATGGTCATCGCCGCCGCGTTGATGAAACGCAGCCGAACCCGCTCGCCCGGCTTGAACAACGCCGTCCAGTTGTCGTCCGGACCGTGGCCGTTGATCAGGAAGGTGTAGACCGAGCCCGTGACGTCCGAGACGTCGGTCGGGTCCATCCGCATCGCGCCCCACTCGACCCGGTCCTTCAGCGGCTGATCCTTCCCGGCCAGCAGGCCGGCGACGGTCTGCTTCTGGGTATTGAAGACGCCGGCCTGCGCCTTCAGCTTCTTGAAGATCTCGTGGGGGTGCATGAACGCGAAGTCCGAGAGCACGACGACGTACTCCCGGTCAAAGGCGACGGGGTCGGCGTCCTTCGGCTCGATGATCAGCGGGCCGTAGTGGCCCTCCTGCTCCTGCAGCCCGGAGTGGCTGTGGTACCAGTAGGTCCCGGCCTGGACGACCGGGAACTCGTAGACGAACGTCTCGCCCGGCTTGATGCCGGGAAAGCTCACGCCCGGCACGCCATCCATGTGGAAGGGCAGGATCAGCCCGTGCCAGTGGATCGAGGTGTCCTCGTGCAGATCGTTGGTCACCGCGATGCGGGCGATCTGGCCCTCCTTCAAGCGAATGAGCGGGCCCGGCACCGTCCCGTTGATGGTGACGGCGTGACCCTGGCGCCCGTCTACCGGCCATTTCGTGTGGCCGATCCGCAGCTTGATGTCGGGGCCGGCGAGCGACGGGAGGTCGCGCACCAGTCCCGTGGCGCAGCTTCGGGCCCACGCCGGGAACAGGCTCGTCATGGCGAGGCCGGCCCCCAGAAGGCCTGAGTTCAGCAGTAGTCTACGGCGGGACAGATCAGTCATTTGAAACCTCGGCCCTTCGGTCCGCTTGACCGAAGTGGAACGTGTCAGGAAGCGTCTGTGCGTCCGCGCCCTCGCGGGCGACAGCCGATCAGAACTTGAAATGGCCGGCGCCGTGGGTGACCTCAGCGCCGAAATAGGCCTGGATGAGGATCAGCAGCACCGTGAGGGCGAGCGCGGCTTCGTAGCCTCGCCCACCCAGGCGGCGCGCCGCCTGTTCAACCGGGCGTTTGAGCCACCAGAGCGCAAGGATCAAGAAGGGCAAGGCCGTGCCCAGCCAACGATGGATCGCCAGCGCGCTTTCGTCGTCGGCCGCCGGCAAGCCCGCGCTCGCCCAGCCGAGCGGCGCGGCCGCGAATGCGCCGACCGTCGCGATGCCGAGGAGAAGCCTGTTGCTGGCGGCATAGAGCGGCTGCCGGCGCAGCGCGGCGGCCGCTTCCAGAAGACCAACGGTCAGCACCAGCGCGATCGGAAAGTGAATGACCGCAGGGTGCCACATACCCAGCCAGGCGAGCAGGCGACCGAGGAAGGTTTTCGGCTTGTCGTGCGACATCTGCATGCCGCCCTCGGTGGGCCATGCCATCTCGGTCACCGGTATGTCGTCCGTCGCAGGAACGCTGTCGCTCGCCGCCGGAGCGGCAGCGACCGCTTCCGCGGGCGCGCCAACTGACGCCGCCGCATGAAGCGGCGCGACCGAAACGGCCATCGCCATCAGCAGGGCGAACACGCCCGCCTTCAGAGCTTGAACTGTGGTCACGGGCCCCTCCTCGAACGCCGAAAGGGCGCGCGTCGCCGCGCACCCCTCCGGGATCACATGACGTGGATCTCGGTCACGACGGGTTTGCCACCAACGTTCTTGAGCACGAAGTGAACCTTCTTGCCGACGGTCACCCCGTTGAGCACAGCGGCGCTCTCGACCTTGAACTTCATGGTCATGGGCGGCCACTTCAGGGCGGGCATCGGGCCGTGGGCGATGGTGATCGTGCCGGCCTTGACGTCGATCGCCTTCACTGTGCCCTGGCCTTCGGCGGCCTGCGGCACCGGGGCGTGATCTTCGCCGGGATGCGCCAAGGCCGGCATCGTGACGGTGGTCGTGGACATCATCGCGGCGACGGCGGCGATCATCAGCTTGGTCTTCATGGGATACTCCAGCATTCGCTGCGCGCCCGGCACGCCTCAAACATAAATACGCGGCGCGACGGCGTATCCCTCACCCGCTCGCCAAGTCGTCGATGATCACACAGTCGGGGCCGGGACCTCCCGCGCAACGCGCCGTGCAGCCGACGACGAGTTCACTCAGGCTGACCTCCAGCGCCCTCAACTCCTCCAGCCGGCTTCGCACCGAAGCGAGCTGGGTCTGGGCTAGGTCCCGCATGTCAGTGCAGGACCGGCCGGGATCTTCCATAACCGTGACGAGGTCGCGGACCTGGTCGATGGGGAAACCGAAGTCTCGGCACCGGCGGATGAAGGTGAGGCGCTTCAGGTCGGCTTTGCCGAACATCCGGTGGCCGCCATCGCCGCGATCCGGGCGGGGCAGCAGGCCGATCTGCTCGTAGTAGCGGATCGTCGGCGCCGTCGCGCCGCTGCGGCGGGCCAGTTCGCCAATCGAAAGCGCTCGATCCATCGCGGACCTCCAAATGAGGGCTTGAAGCTCAAGTCACTTGAAGTCTTATGACCCTGTCTCCACCGCGCCAAGGCCTCATGCTGGCGCTCACCGGAGATGACCCTTGTCCGAGCCCGTTCCTATCGCCTGCACCCTGAGCGCCGGCGACGTCCGCCAGCGTCTGGCCTGGATCGCCGATCTCAATCAGCGGCGACTGCTCCGACACCGGCGTGACGACCTGACACTGTCGCTGGTCTACGACCGGGAGGCGGGACCCGACGTCGACCGGTTCGTCGCCCAGGAGCGCGAGTGCTGCCCCTTTCTGGCCTTTCGCGTTGAGGATGGCGCCGACGGCATCGTCATGACGGTCACCGCCCCGGAAGCGGCCCGAGAGGCAGCGGCTACGCTGTTCGATGGTTTCACCGGCGGCCAGCCGGCAGCCCGCGCCTGCGGGTGCTGCTGAGATGACCGTTCCCTCGACGAATGACCCGGCCGCGCCCGACAAGGGCAAGGCGGTCGGCCTGACCACAGTGCTCGCCACGGCGGGCGTCGTCGGCGCCTGCGCGCTCTGCTGCACGCTTCCCGTCGCATTCCCCGCCATAACGCTGGCCCTGCTGGGTGGTGGCGTCGCCTTCCTCGGCCCCGTGCACAAGGCCATGACCGTGGGCGGGCTGCTCGCCGTGTTCGCGGCCTGGGCCTGGGTCTGGCTCCAGAGCCGGCGTACCGGGCGGCGGCCGGCTCGGGTGACCGTTCGGCTCCTCCTCCTGGCGACGGCGCTGCTCGCGATCGCACTGGCCTGGCCGCTGGTCGAAGTTCCCCTGCTGGCGCTGTTGCGTTAGGCGTCGGTCAGGAGCGGTGGCGGCCGGTACGAGCCGGCCACCGCCGATGGACGAGGATCGACAGATTGACGTGGGTCTACTTCGCCTTGGCCGCTGTGGCCGAGATCGCCGGCTGCTTCACCTTCTGGGCCTGGCTGCGCCTCGGCAAGTCGCCGCTCTGGTTGCTGCCGGGGATGGCCTCGCTCGCGCTGTTCGCTTTCCTGCTGACGCGGGTCGACAGCGACGCCGCCGGCCGCGCTTACGCGAGCTACGGCGGGGTCTACATCCTGTCATCGATTCTTTGGCTCTGGGCCGTGGAGCACAGGGCGCCGGACCGATGGGACATCCTCGGCGCGGCGGTCTGCATGGTCGGGGCGGCCATCATCCTGTTCGGCCCGCGACCGGCCTGACCCACACCGCCGGTACTGCGGACAGGACACCCGGGCCAAGGATTTGTTGGGAACGCCACGGGAGGCGGCAACTTAGCGTCGACGAACCGACACCCGTAGCGTCTCATCCGCCTCAAGCCGCCACGACGTCTTGACGTCGTAGACGACGCAGCCGACCGGGTGCTCTCCAAGCCTCGTTGTATTGAGCCGCCCCTCGGCGATCGCAACGGGACGTCCGTCAGCGCCAATGCGTTCAACCTGGATACTTGAGCCCGCGACGGACGCGCGTGACCGCCGACAGGCCCACCCGTGCACTCTTGTTCCCTCCGGAGCAATGAGGACGTCCGGCTGTCGCAGTTCGACCTGCCGGGAACTCAGTACGACGACCCTAGCATCGCTTCGCGGAAGCCCCCCATAGCTCGCACATCCGGACAGAAGCCCGCCGAGGCCGGCGACAATCGCAATCCGAAGCATCGTTCCTCTGTTACCCACGGGGTGACCTCCTCGCCTTCCCGACTCGCTCCGGTGCGGGGGCGGCGTCCTGTTTCATCTGGCGTCAGCGTAGAATCAGTTCGTCTGCCCAGCCGTTCACGTCCGCCCGAATCGTCGAATGATCGACGGCGAACTTCACGCGGAGCACGTCGGAACTGGACTCTGGGCAGCGTCGGCCAAGGAACCCCTCTCAGTAACCGTGTCAGGCGTGGCGGGCGAAGACCCGCGACTTGCCGCCCCTCAGCAGCAGGAGCGTCTCATAGGGTTCGCGGGCGCCGCTCGGTGTCTCCATGCCGGGCGATCCGAGGGGCATCCCTGGCACCGACAGGCCGATGGCGTCCGGCGCTTCCTTTAACAGGCGTTCGACATCGGCAGGCGGAACATGGCCCACGGTGAAATAGCCGCCGATGGTGGCCACGTGGCAGGAGGACAGTTCGTCGGGAACGCCGCGCAGCCGCCAGAGGGGGCTAATGTCCTCCATGTTGACGACCTTTGGACGGAAACCCGCCTTCGCCATGGCGTCGATCCAACCGCCGCAGCAGGGACAGGCTGGCGTCTTGTAGACGACCAGATCACGGGGAGGCGCGGCCTGAGCGCACGAGGCGGAGACCAGCCCCACGACGCCCGCCAGAAGAGTGCGGCGACCAATCATCTGCATCACTCCGACCTATCTGACAAAGGCCCACCGGGGCGTCCGGCTGCGGTAGCTCGTATACTCGGCGCCCAGCATGCGCCCAAGGTGATCCTCTTCCAGCCGGACCTGCACCTGCATGAGCACCTCGCCCAGCAAAAGGCCCGCCAGGGTCGCGGCGTTGGGCCAGAGGAGCAGAAGGCCGAGGAGGTTGACCCTCATCGAGAGAAAGATCGGGTTCCTCGATAGCGAGAATACGCCGGTCTGGACGAGGGAGGTAGCGCGGCCCGTGTCGATGCCGATGCGCCAGGACCGACCCATCTGAGCTTGGGCGACGACGATCAGTATCAGCGACCCGACCATCAACACGATGCCAGCGATCCTGACGACGGCATGGTCGAGCCAGGGCAGCGGCCCGAACTGATCCACCGGCATCCATAGGGCGGCGATCAATACGGCGAACAGGGCCAGGATCAGCAGCCGAAAGCCCTTGGAGACGACGCCGTAGGCCGTGTCGTCGAAGGGCAGGACAAAGGCGTTGATCCGGTCGCGGCGCCAAAGCCGCCATGTGGGCCAGACAAAGGCGACTGCGAAGAAGGCCAGGAAGTAGGCCAACAGGGCGGCGGGCATGAGTTAATCCTCCAAGGGTTCATTGCCCTAGCTCCTCTAGTCACTAGAGGATCAAGTGGGATTTTTCGGTTCGCTCCGGCGCGGCTTCTGCTTCCTGTTCTTGAGGCGCCGGCTTCGGCGGTTTTCCCCCGGCGGTCCGGGAACGGACGAGCCGGTGAGGAAGGCCTTAAGGCACCTCGCGACAGCATCGTGATACGGCTGTAGCCGCTCAGTTTTCAAAGCCATGCGGAATACCAGCCAGGGAATGAAACCCTCATACCCTGTGCCCTGAACGAGAACGGAACCCTGTGGATGAGGGCGTATTTCAAGCCACTGCCTCAACCGAAACAGGAACGCCCATCCGGCGCCAAATTCGAGCAGTCGATGGCGTTCACAGCGGACAACGGTCCAGCGTGCGTTCGAACTGAACTCTGATGACCCGAGCAGCCTGCCTTTGATCCTGACCTTGCCGCCCAGCTCGACAATGCCCTCTATTGCCTGGTGGGGGTGCCATGCCGGGTAGCTGGGAAAATCGACGAGCGCCGACCAGACGCGCTCGGGCGGCGCCGGAATTGGCGTTTCTGTCTCAAGCTGGATCACGCCACCTTGTCCCGATAGGCCAGACATCGCAAAGCGTAGCCACCACCAGCACGGTCGAGCCGACGACGCGAAATCAGTGCGGGAACCATGAAGGACTCCGATAGGCCGTTGAGGGATGTTCTGATCGCTTGGGCATCAAGCAGTTAGGACGCTAACCCGACAGGAACTGGGTGAGCCGACTCGCAATCAGCGCGAACGCCCAGACGAAGGCGCCAATCGTGGGGGTCATCGTCGTTACCATTCCGAAAGCGCGACCGCTGGCGCCTGCCGGGTAGCCTATCCAGAAGGCGATACGACCGATCCAGAACAGCGCCACGGCGGCCAGGATGTAGGCCAAGGCTTCTTCGCCCCCGAGCGAAGCCAGGACCAGATGGCCGATTATCGCGATGAACGCCTGCTCCAGCGTGTTTTGGAGGAAGGCCGAGGCCAGGGCGACCGAAGGACTGGGAGGGCCATAGGCAGAGCCCGCAATGTCCTGCTGTGAGCGAAGCCGCAGGCCCGAGACCCTGCGGATGGCGACCAGCACCCACAGTCCGATAAAAAGGTCGGCCTGTAGCGCAAGAGCAAAGCGGTCGAATGATGCGGACGGCAGGCGAAGGATTGTCGGCGCCCAAGCGATTGCGGCCGCGAGGACCACGATGCACAAAAGCACCGCCAGCAGAGCTTGCTGAACCACCAAGCGCTGCTCGGTGCCGAGGTCGCGGATGGTGGGCCTCCGGGTCATATCGTTGGAGCTCGCATCAGACGGCCTTCTCTCTATAGGCCAGCAGCCTCAGGGCGTTCGCGACGACCAGCAGGGTCGATCCCTCGTGGAAGATCACCGCAGCGCCGATCTTCAGCCCGAACAGGGTCGCCGGGATCAGGACCGCGACCATCCCGAGGCTGACCCACAGGTTCTGCTTGATGATGTTGCTGGTCTTCCGGCTCAGGCCGACCGCGAACGGCAGGTGATTCAGGTCATCAGCCATCAGGGCGACATCGGCGGTTTCAAGGGCAACGTCAGAGCCCGCCGCGCCCATGGCGATCCCGACCGTTGCGTTGGCGAGGGCGGGCGCGTCGTTCACGCCATCGCCGATCATGGCGACCCTTCCCTCGCTGGCCTTCATTTCCTTGATGATCCGCACCTTGTCCTCGGGCATCAGTCCGCCCATCGCCTCATCCAAGCCGAGCTTGGCGGCGATGGCGTCGGCGACGGACTGGTTGTCACCCGACAGCATGACGATGCGGGTGATCCCCATGGTGCGGAGCCGGGCGACGACCCCCTCGGCGGCGGGCCGCGCGGTGTCCATCACGCCGATGGCGCCGAGATATCGGTCATCGGATTTGACGACCATCACGGTCCGTCCGCTCGTTTCAAGCTGTTGGATCGCGCTCCACAAGGCGTCAGAGGGTCTGGCGCCGGAGCCACCTTCGAACATCTTCGGCTTGCCGATCACGACCGTCTGGCCCGCGACGGTGGCCTGAACGCCCTGGCCGGTCAGGCTCTGAACGTCGTCGGCCACGGGCACGGGGTAGCCCTTCAGCCGCTCCCCGCCGTCACGGACGACCGCCGCCGCCAACGGATGATCGCTCAGACTTTCCACCGCTACGGCGACGGACAGGAGTTCGCGCTCGTCGAGACCTTCGGCGGTCGTAACGTCCGTGATCCTCGGCTTGCCTTCGGTGAGGGTGCCGGTCTTGTCGAAGGCGATGGCCGTCAGCGTGCCGAGGTTTTCCAGTGGGCCACCGCCTTTCACCAGCACGCCGCCTCTGGCCGCCCTGGCGACGGCGCTGAGGACCGCGCTGGGCACCGAAATCGCCAACGCACACGGGCTGGCCGCCACCAGCACGGCCATGGCGCGATAGAAGCTAACGCTGAAGGGCTCGTCGATGACGACCCAGGCCAGCATCAGCAGGCCCACGCCCGCCAGCACCGAGGGCACGAAGATGCGCTCGAACTTGTTGGTGAACTGCTGGGTCGGCGACTGCTGAGCCTCGGCCTCGGCGACCATTTTCACGACGCGGGCGAGGGTTGTTTCGGAGGCCTTACGGGCGACCCGAACATCCAGCGCACCCGGACCGTTGATCGTGCCCGCGAAGACGCGATGCTCCGCGGCCGCTTTGTTGAAATCGAGCGCCGGATCGGTCGCCGCCCGCTTGTCCACGGGAACGCTTTCGCCGGTGATTGGGGCCTGATCGACGCTGCTTTCCCCGGCCAGAACAACCCCGTCCGCCGCGATGCGTTCGTTGGGCCGAACCAGGACAATGTCGCCGACGACCAGATCCCGGACCGGCACATCCTGGGTCGTCGCTCCCCGCCGGACGGTGGCCTGTTCCGGCGCAAGCTTGGCCAGGGCCTCGATGGCCCGCCGGGCCCGGCCCATGGCGTAGTGCTCCAGGGCATGGCCGGTGCTGAACAGGAAGAGCAGCAACGCGCCCTCGGCCCATTCGCCTAGGGTGGCCGCGCCCGCTGCGGCGACCAGCATCAGGGTGTCGATTTCGAAGCGGCGTTTTAGGAGGTTGCCGACCGCTTCCTTGAGCGTGAAGTAGCCGCCGAAGCCGTAGGCAGCGATGTAGAAGCCCAGGGGAAGGGCGCCATCCATTCGCTGACTGATGAGCCACCCCGCCGCGAGCATGGCCCCCGACAGTCCCGCGAAGATCAGTTCGGTGCGTTCGCCGAACATCCCCCCATGAGCGTGGTCACCGCCCTCGGTATGGTCGTGGCCTTTCCCATGATCGTCGGCGGGCTTCGCGTCGTGATCTGGCGGACCCTTGGCGCTAAGTTCATCGGCGGCCATGGCGTTTCCTCTGGGAACTAGGCGTGGGGCTCAGCGTGGTGGCCGCCGTAGCGGAGCACCTCGACCTTCTCGAAGGTGACAAGCCCTATGCCCCGCAGATCGTTCAGGGTGGGAAGGAAGGCGCGAAGACTGGCCTCCTCGTCGACGATCTCGATCACGACAGGGAGATTGCTGCCGAGATCGAATAGCTGGTGAGCGTGGAGCCTGGCGGACTCGCCAAATCCCATCTGGCCGCGCAGGGCCGTGGCGCCCGCCAGGCGGGCTTCGCGGGCGCGCTGGACGATGACCTCAACGAGTGACCGATCACCGAACATCGCATCCTCGTCGGTGTAGAGCCTCAGCAGAACGGCCTGGGTTGGGGCTTTCATAGGGCAACTCCTTCAGAGGATTCCCCCGACGCGGAGGCTGTCCGCGCCGGGGGAGAGGTCGGTGGTCACACGGCGTCCGTCGCGGGTCGGCTGGCGACGCGGCCGGGCCTCGGCTCCCGCAGCATCACCCGGCAGATGGCCGGCAACACGAACAGTGTCAGGGCCGTGGCGGTGATGAGTCCCCCGATGACCACGATGGCCAGCGGCTTCTGCACCTCCGCTCCGGTGCCGGTGGCGATGGCCATCGGCACGAAGCCCAGGGACGGGACGATGGCGGTCATGAGCACCGACCTGAAGCGCTCCATCGCGCCGCCGACGATGGAGTCGTCGAGCGACAGACCCTCGGCCAACCGACCCTGGATGCTGCTCATCATCACCAGCCCGTTGAGAACGGCGACGCCGGACAGGGCAATGAAGCCGACCGCTGCGGAGATGGAGAAGGTGAGCCCGGACAGGGCAAGGGCGAACACCCCGCCCGCCAGAGCCAGAGGCACGGCGGAGAACACCGCGATGGTCGCCCGAAGCTGACCAAGCGCCATGAACAGCAGCACGAAGATCGCGATGCCCGCCGCCGGAACGACCAGCCCTATCCGCGCTGACGCCGCTTTCAGGTTTTCGAACTGGCCGCTCCAGACCAGCCAGCTTCCGGGCGGCGTCTTGACCTCCTTTTCGACCCGCGCCTGGGCCTCGGTCACGAAGGTGCCGAGATCGCTGCCCCGGACGTTGGCCTGGACCACAACCCGGCGCTTGCCCGCCTCGCGACTGACCTGGTTGAGGCCCTCCGAGAACGTGAACCTCGCCACCTCGCGAAGCGGGATCGAGGCGCGTGGACGCCCTTCCGCCGCTGGCAGCATGATCGGCAGGGCGCCAAGCGCGTCCAGGTCGTTTCGGCCCGCCGAGGGAAGCCGCACCACCACGTCAAAGCGGCGGTCGCCCTCAAATACCAGCCCGGCGGCGCGTCCGCCCAGTCCGGCGGCCATGCTGTCGGCGACCTCTTCGACCGTCAGTCCAAGCCGGGCGATGGCGTCCCGGTCGAAGGCGACATCCAGGGTCGGGAAGCCGCCGGTCTGTTCGACCTTCACGTCCGCCGCGCCCTTGATCGACTGCAGAATGCCCGCGATCTGAGTCGCGGTGGCGGTCATGCTTTCCAGGTCGTCGCCATAGACCTTGACGGCGACATCACCCCGAACCCCGGCGATCAGTTCGTTGAACCGCATCTGGATCGGCTGGCTGAACTCGTAGGCGTTGCCGACCTCGACGTTCAGCTTCTTCTCCATCTGATCGACCAGCTCGGCCTTGGTGATCCTCGGCTTGGGCCACTCCTTCTCCGGCTTCAGGATGATGAAGGTGTCGGAGGCGTTGGGCGGCATCGGGTCGGAGGCGACCTCGGCGGTGCCCGTCTTGCTGTAGACGAACTTCACCTGCGGGAACGAGGCGATGACCTTTTCCACGCGCAGCTGCATCGCCGCCGACTGGTCCAGCGATGTGGAGGGGATGCGCAGGGCTTGGACCGCCAGGTCCTTTTCGTCGAGCTGCGGGATGAACTCCCGGCCGAGGAAGGTGAACACCACCATCGACAGCGCGAAGATCACCGCGCCGCCAGCGATGAAGGGCAACGGTCTTGCGACCGCCTTGCGGAGCCAGGGCTCATAGTGGCGCTTGGGGATGGCGATCATCGCCACCTCCTTTTCCGCCACCTTGCCCCGGATCAGCAGAGCGACAGCCGCCGGCACGAAGGTCAGGGACGCTACGAAGGCGCCCGCCAGGGCCAGCATCACGGTGATGGCCATGGGCGTGAACATCTTGCCCTCGACCCCCTGGAAGGTCAGGAGCGGCGCGAAGACCAGCAGGATGATGGCCTGCCCATACAGGGTCGGCCTGACCATTTCCCGAGACGAGGCGATAACCTCGTCCAGCCGTTCCTGGAGGGTCAGAACCCTACCCTCGTGATGCTGTCGCTCGGCCAGTCGCCGCAGGCAGTTCTCGATGATGATGACCGAGCCGTCGACGATCAGGCCGAAGTCCAGCGCGCCCAGGCTCATCAGGTTGCCCGAGACCCCAAGGCTGTTCATGCCGATGGCCGTGAACAGCATGGAAATCGGGATGACCATCGCGGTGATGATGGCCGCCCGGATGTTACCGAGCAGAAGGAACAGGGCCACGATGACCAGCAGCGCCCCTTCCAGCAGGTTCTTCTGCACAGTGGCGATGGTGGCGTTGACCAGCTTGGAGCGGTCGTAGACCACCTCGAGGGTTACGCCAGGCGGGATCGACTTCGACACGGTCCCCAGTCGTTCGACGACCGCCTTTGCCACCGTCCGGCTGTTCTCGCCGGTGAGCATCAGGGCGGTGCCGATGACGGCTTCGGCGCCGTTCTCGCTGGCCGCGCCGGTTCGCACACCGCCGCCCAGTTTCACCAGCGCCACATCGCGCACGGTGACCGCTACCCCTTCGCGCGTGGCGACGACCGCGCGTTCGATCTGATCCAGTGTCGTGATGCGCGCGTCTGCCCGGATCAGGAATGACTCGCCCCCGCGCTCGAAGAACCCGGCGCCAACCGACAGGTTGGCGTGCTCCAGCGCCTCGGCCAACTCGGTGAACGAGACCCCGTATGCCGACAGCTTCGCCGGGTCCGGCTCGACCACATACTGCTTCTCGTAGCCACCGATCCCATCGACACCCGCGACACCCTGCACCGTTCTGACTTGTGGCCGGACGATCCAGTCCTCGACGGTGCGCAGGTAAGCCCCCTGCGCCACCGTGTCCGTCAGGCGTTCGCCTTCGATGGTCAGAAACGACCCGTCGCGCTGCCAGCCGGGCTTGCCATCGGCGGCCCGCTGGGACTTCGGCGCGAACCGGATCGACCACATGACGACTTCGCCCAGGCCGGTCGAAACCGGCCCCATCTCGGGCTCGACGCCAGCCGGCAGGCTTTCCTTGGCCGCACCCAGACGCTCGGTAACCTGCTGGCGAATGAAGTAGAGGTCAGAGCCTTCCTTGAAGACGGCGGTGACCTGGCTGAACCCGTTTCGCGAGATCGACCGCGTGCTTTCCAGGCCGGGAATGCCCGCCAGCGCCGTCTCAAGCGGGAAGGTGACGCGCTTCTCGATCTCCTGGGGGTTGAAGGCGGGTGCGACCGTATTGATCTGGACCTGCTTGTTGGTGATGTCCGGCACCGCGTCGATGGGCAGCCGGATGAGGTTGAAGGCTCCGACCGCCATGACGAGGACGGTGAAGAACATGATCGCGAAGCGGTGTTTCACCGACAGCGCGAGAAGGCGACCTATCATGGCCCTATCTCCTGTGGTTGTTGCTGTCAGTGACCGTGTTCAGCCGAACCCTTGCCGAGTTCAGCCTTGAGCATGAAGGCGCCCTTGCCCGCGATGGTCTCGCCGGGCTTGAGCCCGGACAGGATCACGATCCGTCCCCCACTTCTGGAGCCGGTCGTGACCGGCCGCACCTGGAACCCGTTGGCTGTCCGAACGAAGACCACTTCGCGGCCCTCGACTGACTGAACGGCCTCGTCAGGCACCGCGACCTCGCCGGTCGCTGCCGCCACGCGGGGGGTGATCCGCGCGCGGACCGACTGGCCAGGGGCCAGGCCGTCCAGCCCGCCAGTCAGCGAGAGGACCACCGTGGCGGACCGGCTCTCGGCATCGAGGCCGGGCGTCACCGAACGGACGACCGCTCTCACGGTGTCGCCGGTCGGCGTCTCGATGACGGCGGTGTCGCCGGGGGAAACCCGCTTCACGTCGGCGCTGGGAAGTGCGGCGTGAATCTCGATGCGGGCCGGATTGGCGACGCGGAACAGTTCCGTGCCCGCAGTCACGAAGGAGCCCAGCACAGCCGGCGCCGCCGTGATCCGTCCGGAAACAGGACTGGTCACGGTGATGTAGCGCCCGTTCGAAGTGACTCCGGCGGCAGCGCCCGCCGACGCGGCCCGGCGTTCTTCGGCCTCGGCTATGGCCAGTTCCGCCGCAGCCGCTTCCAGGTCCTGCCGCGCCGTGATCTTGGCCTCGAACAGTCGCCGCTCCCGCTGATAGGCTTGGCGCGCCGCCACGACCTTCGCGGACGCGGTGGCCCGGTCGGACGCGATCGAGGCCGCGTCGCGGCTCTCCAACAGTGCAAGAGACTCTCCAGCTGTCACGGGATCGCCGAGTCGCTTGAACAACCGCACGACCGCGCCGTCGGCGCGCGCGGCGATGTTCGCCTGACCATCAGGGGACGCCGTCACGGTGGCCTGGGTGATGATTTCCGCGCCGAGCCCGCCCGCCGTGACCTGCGATAGCTGGACGCCAGCGGCCGTGATGCGCGCGGGCTCCATTGCGATCTGGCCCTCGTCGCCGTGGCCCTCTTCCTCCTCATGCTCTTCCTCGGCCGGCGCCGCCGCTTCAGGCGCCAGCAAGGTGCGCCCGATCAGGAGGCCGCCGCCGCCGGCCACGAGGACGCTCACGGCGATCGTCGCCAGCAGGGTTCGTCTGGAATTGAAGTCGATCATGTCTGTCTGTCCTTTCAGCGGGCGGCGGCGCGGATCAGCGCGGCGATGGCCCGGGCGCGGTCCAGCCGCGCGGCGATGAGGTCTTCCCGGGCGGTGGCCAGCGCGTCCTGCGCATCGATCACTTCCAGGAGCGGAAATTTGCCGGCCTCGTAGCCGAGGCGTGCGAGGCGCAGGGCTTCCTCAGCCTGCGGCACCGTGCGGGTCTCCAGCACCAGGACCCGAGCCTCAGCGGCCCCAAGCGACGCCTCAGCGTCCCTGGTGCGACGGATCGATTCGGCCAGAGCCAGCCGCTGATTGGCCTCGGCGGCGTCCGCATCGGCCCGGGCGGCCGCGACGTTGCCCTGGTTGCGGTCGATCACGGGGATCGGGGCCGAGAAGCCGAAGACGACGGCCTGGTCGCCGCTGTCTTCAAAGCGCCGGATGCCGGCCTGCAAAGTCACGTCGGGCGTCGCCCCGGTCCGCTCACGCTTGACGGCGGCGCGGGCGGCTTCGGTTTCGGCCTCGGCCAGCTTCACGTCCAGGGACTGGGTCGGGTCAATGAGGCCCTGCGGCAGTCCCGTGGCTTCTGGCAGGGAGACCGCGACCAGTTCGACGCTGGCCTCATCCGCCGCGATCAGAGTGGCGAGAGCTCGGCGCGCGGCGGCCGCATCCGAGTCGGCCGCCTGCGCCTTGGCGCGGGCCTCCTCGACGGCCGCTTGCGCGCGGAGCGCCCGAAGCGGGGGCTCCCGACCGACATCGACCAGCGTGGTGACCACCCGAGCGAGGTCCTCGGCTCGCTCGGCGGCCTGCCGGGCCAGAAGCGCGCGGCTTTCGGCCGCCAGCGCCTCCGCATAGGCCCCGCGCACGTCGCGGGCGACATCGGCCCGCGCGACCGACACACGAAGGCGGGCCGCCTCGACTTCAGCCTGCGCCGCGTTTCGCCGCGCGCCTCGCTTGCCACCCAGCTCGAGACGTTGCTCAACGGCGAAGGTGCTCTCGCTGGAACTCATGCCCTCGTAAGGGCCGGTGCCGGAGAAGTTCTCGACCTCGACGCTGATTTCAGGATTTGGCGGCAAGCCCGCTTGCCGGGCGCGCCCTTCGGCGGCCCGTACGTTGGCCTCGGCGGCGGAAATGACGGGTGATCCAGCCTGGGCGCGGTCAAGCGCCTGGGCGAGGGTTACGGGTTCGGCGGCGGCGGCGGACGCGAACGCCGCCATCGTGAGAGCGGCGGCGCCGAAAAGGGCGCGTCGCCACGAGTATGGGGAGGGCATGGAAGGTCCTGCATGGGTTCTGACAACGGGCGGACGCGCGGCAAGGGCGCGGTCGCGGTCAGGCCCTTGGAGGACGCTTCAGGCTCGGCGGTTGGACGGATGCAGGCTCGGGCCCCGATCGAGGCATGTCGCTGGCTTCGGCGTACCGGACGCCGGCGCTCGGAACATCCGAAGCGGCGGTCAGCGGCGCCGGGTGATGGCAGTGGCCGTGGGCGCAGATGGCGTGGTCGGCCCTGCTATCGGCCGGGGCCGTGTCGTCGGGAACTTCAGTCAGCAGCTGAGCCGAGCCGGCGTCAACGGCTTCAAATCCACAAACGATACTGTCGGCGGCCGGCCCTGCGGCCAGCGCGAGGACGCAGATAACCATCAACGGCTTGAAGAGCCGTCCCAGCGTTCTGTGCAGAATCGCCACCAAGGTCATCGATCCAGCCAATAGTCGCACCGTCGATGATGATCAATGCGCCGTCTTGACCGAGTCCTGCCGATCAGCAGGCCCCAACGCCGAGGCGACTGGCGGCCCGTGCTCATTGGCGCTGCGCACAGAGCACGGCCAGGTCGGCCGGCAGCGGCATGGGCTTCGTGGGCGAGACGTCCGCCCCGCCGGTGTTGCCCTCGGGCAGCCAGCCGACCAGCGAGAGCACGCCGCCGGCAGCGAGGCGAAGTAGCTGGCCGCGAACCTCGCGCCCGTCCCGCCTCCGCCACCCGACCTTCAGCATCAGCCAATGCGACACGGTGTGCGGCACGAACCACGGCTGGCCGAGGATGTGCGCCCGTTCGAGCAGCCGAAAGCAGCGGTCCAGCTGACCGGCCCCGTAGGCGAGGCGGGCGGCCTCGATGGCTTCACGGTAGGCGCCCAGGCGGGCGGGAGACTTCGAGGCGGGCATGGTCAGGTCCTAGGCGGCAGCAGCGGCGTCCCGGCGTTCCTGCCGGGCTTGGGCGACGATCTGGTAGGCCGAGCGCAGGAAGATCGCGGCCAGGCCGAGACCGACGATAAGGTCCGGCCAGCGCGAGCCGGTCAGCCACACGGCGACGCCGGTCACCGCCACGCCTATGCACTGGATGAGGTCGTTGCGGGTGCAGAGCCAGACCGACCGGACGTTGGCGTCGCCGTCCCGGTACTTGGCCAGCAAGATGGCCGCCACCAGGTTGGCCGCCGCGCCGAACAGTCCGAGCCCGGTGATGGCCAGAGCCTCCGGCGGCGCGCCCACGATCAGCCGCCAGATGGCGAAGCCGAGCACCGACAGCCCGAGCAGCCCCAGGCTGGCGCCCTTCACCAGCGCGGCGCCGCTGCGCACCGCCACGCTCTTGCCGATGGCCCACAGGCTGAGGGCGTAGGTCGCCCCGTCCGCCAGGAAGTCGAGCGCGTTGGCGGCGACCGACGCCGACCCGGCCAGAACGCCGCCCGACGCGACGACCACGAAGGCGCCGAGGTTGATAGCGATCACCCACCGCAGGATGCGGCGATACTCGGGCGTAGCGCCGTCGAAGGGCACAGAGTGGCCACAGCAGGCTGAAACGGGTTCGGCGGCGGAGTGGGAGGTGCTCATGACCGCACCCTGCATCCTCTAGCCACTAGAGGATCAAGCCCCCATGTTGCGGTTTCTGACCGGGAGGCATTCATGAGCGCTTTGACCATCGGCCGACTGTCCAAAGCCGCCGACGTGAAGGTTCCGACGATCCGCTTCTATGAGCAGATCGGCCTCATGCCGGAGCCGGAGCGCACCGATAGCGACCGGCGCATCTACGGCGAAGCGGCGGTCCGCCGGCTGCGGTTCATCCGCCACGCCCGGCAACTGGGGTTCGAGATCAAAGACATTCAGGCGCTGCTCGGCCTGTCTGACCGACCCGACACCCCGTGCGACGACGCCGACCGCATCGCAAACGCGCACCTGACGATGATCGACGACAAGATCGCCCAGCTGTCGCGGCTAAGGGATGAACTGACCCGGATGGTGGGCTGCGCGGCCGGCACTGCCAGGGACTGCCGGGTCATCGAAGTGCTGAGCGATCATTCGCTTTGCGCTACTGAAGCTCACTAGAAGTCCTCGCCTGCGAGACCACATCCTGCGCGGCAATCCGATCATTTGCTGGCTCGGGCAGCGCCTCCTTGCGTCCAAGGCAGAAGATTTCCCAGTCGGCCATCAATGGCCGGCGACGCTCCAGCGCCTTCATCCGGCGATAAGCCCGCTCGCTCTCGTCACCGACGGCGTGAGCCATCTGCATCTCGACCAGATCGCGCGGGTAGTCGGTTTCCTCGCCCGCCCAGTCGCGGAAGCAGGAGCGGAAGCCGTGGGCCGTTGCGTCCACGCCCAGCCGGCGCAGCAGCATGACGAACGCCATGTTGCTGAGCGGGCGGCCGAGCTTCTGCCCGTGGAACACGAGGTCACTGTCCGGCTGGCGGAGGAGGGCAGCCTTCTGGAGAACTTCGAGCGCGCGCTCACCCAGCGGGAGCTGGTGCTCGCGGCCCGCCTTCATCGCGTTGCCGGGGATGGTCCAGATGCGGCGGTCCATATCGAACTCGCTCCAGCGCGCGCCGTATACGTTGCCGGGGCGCAGGGCGTGGAGGATCTGGAATTCCAGGGCCCAGGCCGAGACGCTGTCCATGACCTGCAGCCGGGCGACGATACCCGGCACCGCCGCGTAGGGGACCGCGCGCTGGTGGCCGCGCTGGAGCTTGGGCGTAGCAACCAGCAGGTGTTCGAGGTGTCCCTTCCAGCGGGCGGGATTCTCTCCCGAGCGGAAGCCGCGCACCTTTGCGACGTCCAGGACCTTCTCGACGTAGCTGCGCGTGAGCTTGGCCGAGTGGGCCTTGCTAGTCCACATCGGCTTGAGCGCGCCCAGCACTTCATCCACGCCGATCTGATCGACCCGAAGGTCCCCCAGCTTGGCGGCATAGGTGTGCAGCGAGCGCTTCCAGCGATCGACGCTCTTCCCAGACCGGACGAAGGGCGTGCGTTCCTCGATCCACTGATCGGCGAGCTCGGCGAAAGTCGGCACCACCACGACCGTGTGCTTGGCGGCGAGCGGATCCTTGCCCTCGCCTAGCAGCTCCAGCGCCTGGGCGGCCTTCTCGCGCGCCTTCTGGAGGCTGACCTTGTTGAACGAGCCCAGGCCCATTTCGCGCGGGCGGCCAGCGCCACTCACGCCGGGCTGCTTCCAGCGGTACTTGAAAACCCAGCGCTTGGCGCCACTGGGATCGACGGCGAGGTAGAGATTGTTGCCGTCGCTATGGAGGCCAGGCCCCTTGAGTCGTCTGATCTTGAGGTCGCTGAGCTTGTTGTAGCCCTTCGCGGAGCGGGGATTGGTCACGGTGTTGGTCCTCAGGTCTCCCTTACAATCGCCCCAACACCGAACGGGGATCTGAGCGTCCGGCTGCGGGCGCCGCCGAACAGTCGCTCCGCAGCGACAGCGCCATGTAGAAGCTGGCTCTACAAATAGGAACAACGGCGAACGGAAGTTTCTTGCATGTCGGGTGCGCCATTGGCGTCTGGTTGTCAGCGAATTCAGAACCAGCCGGCCTCGCGCAGTGCGCGGGCGTAGGCGCGGCTGACCGGGACGCGGGCGCCGTTGACCAGGGTCAGGGTCGCCTTGCCGTCGCCGCGACGGGCCTCGGCGACCGCGCCGCGCGCCACCCACCAGGACCGGTGCACCTGCGCGCCCTCCAGCCCCTCCAGCTCCGCCACCGCGTCCGACAGGCGAAACAGGATCAGGTCCTGCCCCTTGCTCGTGTGCAGACGCAGGTAGTGGTCCTGCGCCTCGACGGCGTGGATATCCGCCCCTCGAAGGCGCGCGGGCAGGCGCTCCAGAAAGCGCGGCGGCGCGGCTCCCGCCGGCGCCGCGTGGGTCTCGGCCGGCGCCCTCTGGGTGAAGTAGTTGAGCGCCGTCATGACGCAGGTCACGACCAGCACAGGCCCGATGTAGAACCTGATGTGGTCCAGGTCGGCGTCACCCCTGAAGAACAGGCCCGTCATCCCCCAGACCGCGAGGGTCAGCGGTATGCTCAGACCTGTCGCGATGATCACGCCCTGCAGCGCCGGGCGCTCCTCCAGCCAGCCGCCGCGCGTGACCAGTTCCGACACGATCGCCCCGCCGAGACCGCCGGTCAGCATGACGGCGACCCAGTAGGCGAGCCGCAGGCCGAAGGGCGCCTCGCCGCTGCCGAAGGCGCCGACCACCGCCATGAACACGCCTGCGCCCGCCGCGATCAGCAGGCCGCGGGCATGACGCCACCCGGTCACCCTGGCGATCCACGATGCGCGAACGGCTCCCGGCGTCGTTTCACGAACGCTGCCGGCTTTCCGGCGTAACGGCGACTGCGTGTCCAGGTCGGGTCCCCTAGGCCTGACGTCATCGACAACCCGCCGGCACAGGCCGCCCCGATGACCACGCTCCGGATGAAGCCCTCCGCCCCGCGTCTGTCAATCGGCAGTCTGCTGCCCGCCCCCCTGCATTTTTCGGCCCCCGGAGCCTGAGCCATGACCGCCACATCCTCCCGCAGCCTGCCGTCCGCCCGCCACGCCGGCTGGGCCCTCCTTGCCGCCGCCGTCGCCGCGGTGCTGGTCCTGTTCGGACCTCAGATGGTCGCCGTCGCGCAACAGGGCCGGCTCCACGGCCCCGACATCGCGCTGTTCGCCGCCCAGCCAATGGTCCTGCAGCTGCATATCCTCGCCGCCATGGGCACGGTGGCGCTGGGCGGCCTGATCTTCACGATGCGGAAGGGGCGGGCCTTTCACCGCGCGGCCGGCTGGATCTGGGTCGCCCTGATGGCGACGACGGCCATCTCCTCGCTGTTCATCGTCGGTCTCAACGGAGACCGGTGGTCCTTCATCCATCTGATCAGCGGGTGGGTCCTGATCGCCCTTCCGCTGGCGGTCATGGCGGCGCGCAAACACCGGGTGACGGTCCATCGCAAGGCGATGACGGGCATGTTCATCGGCGGGTCGCTGGCGGCGGGCGCCTTCACCTTCCTGCCGGGCAGGCTGATGTGGCGACTGGTGTTCGGTTGACGCGGCCTTGCCTTCGGCCGGACCGGGGGGCTATCCCGGTCCGGCCTCGCGGATCGGCGGGCGTCAGGACAGGCGATGACCGCAGTCAAGCCCCGCGCCCGCTCCGGCGGCAGAGGCCGACCCTCCAAGGGGACGGGCCTGGACCTGAAACAGGCCATCCTGGATTCGGCCGAGGGCCTGTTCTCGCGCCACGGCTTCTATGGCGTCACCACGCGCCAGGTGGCGGCCGAGGCCGGCGTCGACACCGCCCTGATCCACTACTACTTCGGGGCCAAGCGCGAGCTGTTCGACGCGGTGCTGCTGCGGCGGGCCGAGATCCTGAACCAGGACCGCGCCCGGGCGATGAGCGCCTATGAGGCGGCCCATCCCGGGACGATGACCGCCGAAGGGGTGATCGCCGCCTTCATCGATCCCCTGGTCGAGCGCGCCCTGACCGGCGGCGCCGGCTGGAAGAACTGGTTCGGCCTGGTCGCCCAGATCAACACCACGCCGGCCTGGGGCGGCGAGGTCATGCACCGCTTCTTCGATCCCGTGGTCCGGCAACTCATCGAAACGCTCAAGCGCGCCCTGCCCGAGGCGGACCTGGCGGACCTGTACTGGAGCTACCAGTTCCTCACCGGGTCGATGACCCTCTCGGTCGCCGAGACCGGGCGAATCGACCAGCTCTCCGACGGCCTGTGCCAGTCCAGCGACCTGGAGGCCGTGCGCCAGCGGCTCTACACCTACTGCGCCGCCGGGTTCGAGGCGGTGATCCGCAAGGCGCGGGCCTGACGGGATCGTGGCGCCCATGTGGCGCCATTTCATCACATGGTGAAAAATATCAGCGTCCCGGCGCCGGGCCCTTCCGCTCGCGCCCGGCTTGGATGATTGTTCGCGACAATTCGCGTTCTGGTGAATTTGAAACGTTGACGATTCCGGAAAAGGGATCGCTTGGGAGGACGACAATGAGGACGATGTTCAAGGCCGCTCTGCTGGCCGGCGCCGCCTGGAGTGCGTGCGCCACCTTCGCCGCCGCGCAGGATGTTCCCGCCGCCGGCAACGAAGTCGAGGCGATCGTGGTCACCGCCCGGCGCACCGAGGAAAACCTGCAGGACGTTCCCGGCGCCGTCTCGGCGTTCAGCGAGGCCTCGCTCGAGCGGCTCCAGGTCACGGACGTGACGGGGCTGCAGGGCGCGGTGCCGAACGTGAATATCTCGCAGGGCCGCGGCTCGTCGAACGCGACCAACATCTTCATCCGCGGCATCGGCCAGCCCGATGCGCTGCAGACCTTCGACCCCGCCATCGGCGTCTATGTCGACGACGTCTACTACAGCCGCATCCGCGGCACCCAGTTCGACCTGTTCGACCTCGAGCGCGTCGAGGTCCTGCGCGGTCCGCAAGGCACCCTCTACGGCAAGAACACCATCGGCGGCGCGCTGAAGGTGGTCACCCGCAAGCCGGGCGACACGTTCCGCGCCGGCCTGTCGGCCGCCTACGGCAGCTACAACCAGATGGAGGTCAAGGGCTCGGTCTCCGGTCCGGTCAGCGACACCCTCTCGCTCGGCGTCTCCGGCCTGGTGTCCAAGCGTGACGGCTATGTCGAGGACCCCGTCAACGGCCAGGAGTACAATGACAAGAACACCTGGGCCGTGCGCGGCGCGGCGACCTGGAAGCCGACCGACGACATCCGCGTGGACCTGTCGGCCGACTACAGCCGCGACGACGCGGGGATGACCGTCGGTCAGGCGACCAGCACCCTGACCACCATCCTCGGCGTGCCGCTCATTGCGGTGACCAACCCGCCGCCCGCCTATGACTTCAAGACCCGCACGACCTCCGGCCTGCCCAACTCGACCGAGCTGACCCACTACGGCTTCGCCGGCACGGTGACCTGGAACCTCAGCGACGCCCTGTCGCTGAAGTCGATCACCGCCTACCGCAACCTCGAGACCGACGACTACATCGATATCGACGCGACCCAGCTTGAGCTGGGCGACGTCTTCGTCGGCGTGAACCAGAACCAGACGAGCCAGGAATTCCAGCTGACCTACGACGAGGGTCCCTGGACGGTTGTGGGCGGCGTCTACTGGCTGAACGAGCAGATCGACTCGCACCAGGAAGCCTATGCGGACGATTTCCTGGGCGCGGCCTTCGCCAACGCGACCTTCCTGCGCACCGTGGACGACGACCTGGAGACCACCAGCAAGGCGGCCTACGTCAACGTCAGCTACGACCTGACCGAGACCGTCCAGGTCACCGGCGGCCTGCGCTACACCGACGAGGAAAAGACCTACTCGCGGTCCACCTCGACCTTCTCCTCGAACCCGGCGTTCACCGCCAATCCGGCCTTCGCCTTCAAAGGCCTGAACGAGACCTGGGAAGACGTCTCCCCCATGGTCGACGTGCGCTGGATGCCGGCCGAGAACGTCACCCTGTATCTGCGCGGCTCGAAAGGCTTCAAGTCGGGCGGCTTCAACGGCCGGGCCAACAACCCGGGCGAACAGGCGCCGTACGATCCTGAAACCGTCGAGAGCTTCGAGGGCGGCATCAAGACGACCTGGGACGGCGGCCGCTACCTGCTGAACCTGACCGTCTTCACCAACGACTATACGGACTTCCAGGCCCGGGTGTCCGGCACGGTGACCGATCCCGGCACCGGCCTGCCGAGCCCCGAGCTGACGGTCATCAACGCCGGCAGCATGAAGACCTCCGGCGCCGAGGTCGAGGCCGTGGCCCGTCCCGTCGCCGGCCTGCTGCTCGACGCCCAGATCGGCTTGCTCAACGCCGAGTATGACGACTTCGACGACGTCCGCTTCGCCGCCACCGGCGGCAGCCGGGCGTTCCAGAAGCCGGCCTTCGCGCCGAAGTGGACCGCCCGCTACGGCGGCCAGTACACCTTCGACCTCGGCGAGGCCGGTTCGCTGGTCCTCGGCGCCCAGGCCAGGTACCGCTCGGAAATGGCCCTGGCCATCGACAACACGGTGACCAACAGCGGCGTGCGCCTTCCCGGCATGTGGGATGACGGCGTTTGGCTGTGGGATGCCCGGGCGGTTTGGGAAAGCGGCGATCGCCGCTACACCGCCGGCCTCTACGGCCAGAACATCGGCGACGAACTCTACAAGACCGACGCGCAGGAATTCTCCTCCGTCGGCGGTATCCGGACCGCCTACTACGGCGCGCCCAGGACCGTCACGCTGCGCCTGACGGCGAAGTACTAGAAGGCTGGGCCTTCGCGGCCCGTGCTTCCGCAATGATGAACCCCGTCGGGCGACCGGCGGGGTTCTTTTTTCCTATCGCCTCCATCGGGTTGCACCTGCCGCCCGACCGCGCCATAACCCGGCCCGGTCCGCGACCGCGGGCCTTCCCTAGCGCCATCCGCGAGACCCAATAGCGCGATGAATATCCACGAGCATCAGGCCAAGGCCGTCCTGGCCGAATTCGGCGTCCCCGTTCCGCGCGGCTTCGCCGCCTTCACCCCCGAAGAAGCCCAGAAGGCCGCCGAGACGCTCGGCACGCCGGTTTTCGTCGTGAAGAGCCAGATCCACGCCGGCGGGCGCGGCAAGGGCCGCTTCGAGGGCCTCGGCCCCGACGCCAAGGGCGGCGTCCGCGTCGTCAAGTCGGTCGCGGAAGTCCGCAGCAACGCCGAGGAGATGCTCGGCCGCGTGCTGGTGACCCACCAGACCGGGCCCAGGGGCAAGCAGGTCAACCGCCTCTACATCGAGGAAGGCGCTGCCATCGCCAAGGAATTCTACCTGTCCCTGCTGGTCGACCGGCAGACGAGCATGGTCTCGGTCGTCGCCTCGACCGAGGGCGGCATGGATATCGAGGAGGTCGCCCACGACACTCCGGAAAAGATCCACACCTTCTCGATCGACCCCGCCACCGGCGTGTGGCCGACCCACCAGCGCGCGCTGGCCAAGGCGCTCGGCCTGACCGGCGGCCTGGCCAAGGAAGCGGCCTCGCTGCTGACCCAGCTCTACACGGCGTTCCTGGCCAAGGACATGGCGATGCTGGAGGTGAA